>CAJXOB010000022.1 GCA_913057955.1 uncultured Gammaproteobacteria bacterium
TATTTGTGGAGGTTGTGCACAGGCTTAACACGGTAGGTATCATGAGTTGTATATGAGTGATGGAGACAAGATCCGGAATATAGTAAAGGGTGATGGCGTCTGGGTTATGGGGGGCTCTATGAAAGTCATGTAAGAAGAAGAATACCCAAGGATGGTTGAGGAGAGAGGTGCTATTCGACATGCGGTTGAAGATTTAAATATGCCAGTTTTAGGCATTTGTCTTGGGCATCAGCTCCGTGCAGAGGCGATGGGCGGCAAGGCTGAAAAAACGGATCAGTATGAGGTTGGTTTGTTTGAGATTGAGCCAACTGAGAAAGGACTAAATCACCCACTCCTTCATAACCTCAAGAACTCAGATAAGTGGGTGAACGTTCACCTAGTTGAAGTCGATAAAATTCCAGAAAATGCAGTAATATTGGCGACCTCTAAAAAATGTAAGAATCATATAATGCAGGTTGGTGATTATGCCTATTCATGCCAGTTTCATCCAGAGGTGTGCGGTCACACATTAGAAGGCTGGCTGAATATTCCAAACATCCCCGAGGCTCTTGAAGATTTAGTAGGAAAGGATGGTCTACAAGATTTTAAATCAAGCATGACGGATAACCTAAATGCCAACAATGCTGCCTCTTTAGTTTTATTTGAAAATTGGTGTAATTTAGTATTTAAATAGACAAGCCAATTTATTTATTGCTTTAATAATATTAATGTTGCATTGCAATACAATCAATGACAAAATCAAGATTCAACTACCTACTTTATAAATATGACTTCTAAACATTGCACTGAGTGTCATCAAGCATTCAGTTGCGGCGCAGGAACAGGCAACTGTTGGTGCATGAGCTTCCCACCAATTATGTCGCCTACTCTTGAGCAAGACTGTTTTTGCCCGTCTTGTCTTGGCAGCGCTATTAATAATAAGATTGATGCGCTTGTTGAGGAGAGTGGTATGGAGAGTTTTCAAAAACTTGCTGAGCCATACCGAAGCCAGCCTAAGCTCATTAAGAGTGTCGATTTCACGATAGAGGATGATCTGTATGTGTTTAGTAAATGGTACCTAATCAAGCAGGGTGACTGCTGCAGAAATGGCTGCAAAAACTGTCCTTATTAAAAAAATAAATTATGCATAAATTTGACGACAAAGCCTCCAAGATATTATTAAATGTCCTTTCTCATACTATTGAGCGCTTAAGTATGGACCCGCCAACTTTAGATTATCCAAAGTCGGTTAATTTTTTTGAAAAAAATGCCAAAAGCCTTATTTCTGAGGCAGGCAATTCTATTGATACCGTTTTTGATCAATATAAAAATACAATCGAGCAGAGCATTATTTCAGTAGACTCCCCGCGAAATTTAGCCTTTATTCCTGCTGCGCCAACCAAGGCGTCCATGATTTTTGATTTAGTCGTTTCTGCTGGCTCCCTTTGCGGGGTTTCATGGCAAGAGGCGAGCGGGGCGGTCTGGGCAGAAAATCAAGTCATAAGGTGGATAGCAGATCTTGTTGGCTTGCCTGAAAGCGCTGGAGGCTGCTTTGTTGCTGGAGGTACAAACGGTAACCTATCTTCGCTGGTCGTTGCGAGGGAAGAGTTTCGTAAAAAAAATCCAGGCAACTCGAAGCGTTTGGCAATTTTATGCTCGGATCAAACCCACTCTTCAGTCAAAAGTACCGCAATCGTTATGGACTGCGAGGTGATTGTTGTGTCAACAAATGAATCCTTTCAGTTGACACGTGAGCGGATTGAAAATGAACTTGAGAGTCATTCTGAAAAGTATGAGAATTTTGATATATTTGCAGTTGTTGCAACTGCAGGGACCACAAATTCAGGCGTTATAGATGACATCAAGGGTATATCTCATTTTGCAAAAAAGAACAAAATCTGGTTTCATGTTGACGGCGCATATGGCGGCGCAGGTCTTCTTTCAGACAACGTCAAAGATTTATTTAGTGGTGTTGAGAGTGCGGACTCGTTTATCGTCGATCCCCACAAATGGCTATTTGCTCCACTAGACTGCGCGGCGGTTATTTATAGAGATAAGAGTTTAGCGGCAGAAGTACACGCCCAAAAGGCGAGCTATCTGGATATACTTCATGACGATGAGGAGGGTGACAACCCTTCGGATTACGCTTTTCATTTATCAAGAAGAGCCAGAGGCTTGCCGCTATGGTTTTCCTTGTCCGTATACGGGGTAGAGGCCTATCGAAATGCGGTCGAGAGTTCGCTTAATATTGCTAGCTATACTGCGGATGTAATTCGGCGCTCAGAGCATTTATCACTATTAATTAAACCGACACTTTCAATCGTTGCCTTCGAGCGTATTGGTTGGGACTGGTCGGATTATAAGAGCTGGTCAAAAAAACAACTTAAAAAACAAATTTGTTTTGTTGTCCCGTCCTCCGTTAGGGGCGCTCCAATTCTGAGATTTGCTTTTGTAAATCCAGGAACAACAGAGGCAATCGTCGATGAGATCTTGTTGAGCTTAGAGTAAAGATCTGCTCATGAGATGCTTCACTATAGATAGAGTAAGGTTTACTTAATTGGCTTGTCTTTTTTTGGTTTTTTCTTCTCTTTTCTAGAGTCTTTTCCCTTAGCCATAATATTTCCTTTGTGTTAGTAATTAAGTAATGCTTTTATTATCTCCTTTTTATAGCTCTAAAAACACTTCAATAATTCTAAAGCTCAATAAATTCCTTTAAATTTTCATCTATTTTTTTGTCTTATAGAGTAGAATTAAGTCCATGAAAAAAACGATATTTCTCATTTCAATGATTGTATTTTTGACAGGATGTAATTCTGCAGAAAAAGAAAAAGAAAACAGTTTAGATTTAGCTGTTGCCTCAGGTGAAGAGGTTTTTAATAAAAATTGTGTAAGCTGTCATGGATCGGAAGGTCGCGGCCTTGCTGATGATTGGAAAGTTAAAGATGAGAATGGTAACTTCCCAGCGCCACCATTAAATGGTACGGCTCATACCTGGCATCACTCACCGGCTCAACTGCTTTATACAATTAATAATGGTGGGGTTGATATGGGCGGTCAAATGCCTGCATTTAGTGAGCGACTTAATGAAGAGCAAAAGCAAGCGTTGATTGATTATATTTATAGTTTATGGCCGAGCGATATTCAAACAAAATACAACCAGAGATTTAAATAAAAAATATCTAGATTTGGGCTTTATAATATTTAACTTTTCCTTACAAGGAGTATCAAATTGAATGATGACCAGGTAGAAAAAATACTAAAAGAGCTCAGAGATATACGAGGCGTTATGAATAAGGCGTACCAATTATTTTGGGGAGCAAGTTTGTTGCTTTTATTAATTCTTGTTGTTGATTTTATTTAAATAAGTGATTAGACAAATCGTACAAATAGGAAACCCCGCTCTACGTCAAATTGCAGATGCAGTTAAAGAGAGTGAAGTCGCCTCCACTGAAATTCAAAATCTTATTGATGACCTTATTGAAACAATGAGGAGTGCAAATGGTGCCGGCTTAGCGGCAACGCAAATTGCGGCTCCGTATCGAATCTGCGTTATAGAAGTTAATAAGAATCCGCGTTACCCTTACAAGCCTGATATTCCTTTGACAGTTTTGATTAATCCTAAAGTAACCTTTCTAACAGAGGAAAGAATTAATGTTTATGAGGGTTGCTTATCGGTCCCGAACTTAAGGGGTAAGGTGGATAGATGCCCTGAGATCCTAATTGAAGGTCTGGATCGAGACGGGCAGATTCTGAGCTTTGTTGCAAAAGGTATAAGCGCTGGAACTTTTCAGCATGAGCTTGACCATCTTGATGGGCTTGTCTTTACGGATCGAATGAAAGACGCCAGCTCACTCACAACGATTGATGAGTTTGCTGCAAACCATGAAGAGGAATTTAAGCAGCAAGTTATCAATATCGTTAAGAATTACGGCAGTTAATACTAGCTCTAGTTCACATTGAAATATAAATAGACTAACCCTCGAAACTATTTAAAAGCTCTAAGTAGTTGTTATTTAATAATTTACTTACATATCCTTCTGTATTTGACCCAATTTAGAGGAAAATTTTGTCGATTTTTTGTTTCAAATTGTTTATACTAAATTTCGTAAGGGCTAAAAAAAGTTCTTATAAGTAAAAAGGAGAGAGTTTACTTAAAACAAAAAAAATAAGGAGAAATTGTTTTGGAAGATCAAATCTTAGCTTTAACAGCAGAGTTAGCTGCTGTCAAAAGTGCGGCTCAGGTCACAAACACCATGTTTGCTGAAGCGTACTATTACTTAACAATTCCTTTGATGGTTATTATTCATGCTGGTTTCCTTCTCTATGAGATGGGTCAAACACGTGTGAAAAATGTACTATCATCCGGAATCAAAAATTTACTCGCGTTCGCGTTTACAATTATCACGTTTTATCTGTTTGGTTGGTGGTTCTATTGGGCCTTACCAACGTTCCCTTACGACCTCGCTGCAGGCGCTGGTTATATGGAAATTTCAGGTATAGCGTACGCAAGTGCTATTGCATTGCCATGGGGCGATTCAGCTCAATACATGGGTCCAAATATGGGCGATCATTCTTCAGGTGTATTCTGGGGAGCTTTTGCATTGTTTGCTGCAACGACTGCGTCTATTGCGTCTGGCGCGCTAATCGAGAGAATTCAAACTGTAGGGTTTGTAATCTGTGCGATTGTCCTTGGCTCTTTTGCCTGGGTTGTCGCTGCTGCTTGGGCTTGGCACGCTGATGGTTGGTTGGTGACAGAGTTCGGTTTTCATGACTTTGGTGCGGCTGGTCTTGTTCACGCTGTTGCTGGATTCTTTGCTTTGGGCGTCCTGGTTAATCTAGGTCCGCGTATTGGAAAATTCAACGCAGATGGCTCAGCAAATAAAATTGCAGGCCACAACTTACCGCTAACTATAACTGGCTTAATGCTAATCATTGTTGGCTTCTTTGGCTTTTTGATGGCATGTATCATTCTGCCTGGCGAAGGTTGGAGTTGGTATGGTGATGCTGGAACAACCATTTATGGTACTCCAATGACGCTTTCAGCGTTAGCATTTAACATCTGTCTTGCTGCATCAGGTGGCATAATCGGTGCATGGGTATTTACTAAAGACCCTTTCTGGATGATGTCTGGCTGTCTAGCGGGTATTATTTCAACTGCTTCTGGCCTTGATATTTACTTCGGTTCACACGTAATCATTATTTCAATTGTTGCGGGTATGCTTATAAAGCCATGTGCAGACTGGTTAGAAGGTTTGGGTATCGATGATGCTGTAGGCGCTGTTACGGTTCACGGAACGATTGGCGTATTTGGCGTAATCATGCTAGGTGTGTTCGGTTCTGGCACTCCAGCTTTGGGAGCTTATGCTCCAGAAGGCGTAGCAACGGTTAACCTATTCGGCCAAATTGTTGGTGCTGGAGTTATGTTCTTACTTGGTTTTGTTCCTGGATACATTGTGTCTTGGATACTAAACAAGGCTGGAATGTTGCGTATCCCAGATGCTGTCCAAATCCAAGGTCTTGACGCAGTCAAGGTTCCTGCTCAGGCTTATCCTGAGTCAATGGTTAGTGACGAATCTGATTCTAAATAAGGAGAAATAATATGGGATATTTTGCTGAATCTTTTACTGATCTATATGCTGATGGTGCTTGGATAGACATGGGTATGTATATTGGCTCTGGCAGTTCAATGCCTGGATGGTTTACGGTCATTGCCTCGGTAATGTTAGTAGCGATTTTAGTCAAAGGAAACAATGACGAACAAGATCACTACAAATAGTAATCTGTAAAAGTAACAAACTAAAAAGGGCGGTATGAAAATACCGCCCTTTTTTTATCTGAAATATATATTTTCTAAACTTTTAGCAATAGCCTAACAGGATCCTCTAGGGCTTCCTTTATTGAGATTAAAAATTGAACGGCTTCTTTGCCATCAATAATTCTATGGTCATAGGATAGGGCAAGATACATCATAGGTCTTATGACTATTTCGCCGTTAACGACAACAGCACGCTCTTGAGTTTTGTGCATTCCCAAAATAGCGCTTTGAGGTGAATTCAAGATTGGCGTTGACAAGAGTGAGCCAAAGACGCCTCCATTTGATATAGTGAATGTGCCGCCACTCATCTCCTCAATTCCTAAAGTCCCATCGTGCGCTCTTCCTGCATAATCAAGGATGCTTTTCTCTATGTCGTGCATTCCCATTTTGTGTGCATCTCGAAGCACAGGGACTACCAGTCCTCGCTCTGAAGAGACGGCAACAGAAACGTCGCAGTATGCGTGATAGACAATGTCTTCGCCATCAAGGTAGGCGTTAACTGTCGGGAATTTTTTTAGTGCCTCGACTGATGCCTTAACAAAGAATGACATGAAGCCTAATTTGACGGAGTACTTTTTCTCAAAAGCCTCTTTGTAGCTTTTCCTCATTGCCAGTATTTCAGTCATATCAACCTCATTAAAGGTTGTGAGCATCGCTGTTTCTTGGGTCGCCGAGTGAAGCCTTTTTGCAATCGTTTTGCGTATGCGGCTCATTGGAACTCTCTCTTCCATTCGATTACTCGTTGGCTTAGATGCGCTAGTTTCAGGAGAGCTTATAGGCTCCTCTTGAACATTCTCTTGAAGATTTATTTCTGGAGGCTCTTGAGCAGCTCCACTTGGGGATTCTATTGACTTCTCTTTTGGAGCCTCTTTAATAGTTTCTTTAGGTGTTTCTATCTTTTCAGCAACCATTTCAGCGTCATCATCTAAAAGAGCAAGAACTTGCTGAGCGTTAACCGTCTCTCCTTCCTCTGCCAAAATTTCTTTTAGAATACCCGCCTCTTCTGCAGGAACCTCTAAAACAACTTTGTCTGTTTCAATTTCTACGATCACGTCGTCAATCTCTACATAATCGCCTGGTTTTTTATGCCAAGCAGCGACAGTCGCTTCATTTATAGATTCTGGGAGAACGGGTACTTTTACTTCTTTCATTTTTTAATGCTCCTAGCTGTACTCATCTTCTGAATACCTAACGCTTTTTCAATAATGTAGTTTTGATTTATGTTGTGTTGCCTAATGCTTCCTTCAGCAGGCGCTGCGTAAAGATCTCTCGCAACGACATGAAGGGTTTGATTTTTAACGATACTTTCCATAAAATTATGTCTGGAAGTGTACCACGCGCCCTGGTTGATTGGCTCTTCTTGACACCAAACTATGTCCTTGGCATTTGGAAATTTCACAAGCTCACTCATGAGCTGCTCTTCTGGAAATGGGTAGAGCTGCTCAAGTCTGAGTATTGCGACATTATTAATTTGCTCATCTTGACGGCGCGTTAATAATTCATAAAATATCTTGCCGCTACACATAATAACGCGATCAACCTTCTTAGGCTTGATGTTGTCATACTGTTCCTCATAGACATCTCTAAACCTGCCTTCGGTAAATTTGTGAAGTGGTGAGGCCGCTAGTGGATTTCTTAAAAGACTTTTTGGTGACATGATAATCAGAGGTGACCTAAACTTTCTTAGTACTTGACGCCTCATTAGATGAAATATTTGGGACGCGGTTGACGGAACGCATACCTGCATATTGTGACTCGCACAGAGCTGAAGGAAACGCTCAAGTCGTGCCGATGAGTGCTCAGGCCCTTGGCCTTCAAGTCCGTGAGGAAGAAGCATAACCAGGTTCGATAGGCGCCCCCACTTTGCCTCAGCTGAGGCAATAAATTGATCAATAATTGCTTGAGCTCCATTAACGAAATCTCCAAACTGAGCTTCCCAAATAACGAGTGATTCAGGGTTCGCAGTTGCGTAACCGTACTCAAAGCCAAGGGCTGCCTCTTCAGACAGGATTGAGTCAAATATTTGAACTCTGCCCTGCTTTTTGCTGATGTTTTGAAGCGGCGTGTAATCTTCGTTTGCGAGTTGATTATGAAGCACTGCGTTGCGATGAAAAAATGTTCCTCTTCCGGTGTCCTGGCCTGTAAGCCGAATGGGCGTTCCAAAATCTGTAAGACTTGCATAGGCAAGCGTCTCAGCAAAGCCCCAGTCTGCATTAATTTTTCCATCCGCCATCTTTTGCCTTTCTGACATCATCTTCTTAACGCGCGGGTGAATCTCAAAATGGCTCGGCACCTTTTGAAGTTTTTTGTTGAGCTCACTAATTTGTTTTTTAC
The DNA here is from genome assembly GCA_913057955.1 of uncultured Gammaproteobacteria bacterium. Taxonomy (GTDB): domain Bacteria; phylum Pseudomonadota; class Gammaproteobacteria; order PS1; family Pseudothioglobaceae; genus Pseudothioglobus. The sequence goes on from CAJXOB010000022.1 coordinate 8,129, forward strand.
TAATAGCGGATTCATAAGGCTCGAGCCAAGTCGCATCAAAGTAATCTTCCCACAGCATTTCCCAGGCCCTCTTGTTTTTATCCTTAGGCTGAATAATGTTGTAAGCAACCCTCTCACCCTCTTTTAGTTCTTGACGGTAATCACTGATCATCGCATCAACTTCACTTTGCTCAACAACGCCTTGCTTCATTAAAGCGGTCGCATAGTTCGCTCGAGTAGTCGGTTTTTTTCGAATTGCTTCATACATTAAAGGCTGAGTCACTGCTGGCTCATCGGCCTCATTGTGTCCATGTCTTCGATAGCACATCAAGTCGATAACCACGTCTTTTTTATATCTCATACGGTAATCGAGCGCTAACTTGGTGATAAAGCTGACCATTTCTGGATCTTCAGCGTTGACATGAAATACGGGCGCATTAATCATCTTAACAACGTCCGTACAATAATCCGTTGACCTTGCGTCATCCTGCTTGGAGGTCGTAAAGCCAATTTGATTATTGATAATAATATGAACAGTGCCCATAGTTCTATAGCCCCTTGACTGAGACATATTTAAAGTCTCCATCACGATTCCTTGGCCAGAAAAAGCTGCATCTCCATGAATAAGTACGGGCAGTATTTGTTGGCGACTTGCGTCCTCAATCTTGTCTTGGTGATAGCGCGCGTAGCCCTCAATCACTGGGTTTACGAGTTCAAGGTGGGATGGATTAAACATGAGCGCAAGATGAACATCCTCTTTGTCTGTTTTGATGTCTGAAGAGAAGCCCTGGTGGTATTTAACGTCACCTGTCTGGTTCTTTCCAAGCCCAAGCTCTCCTGCAAACTCTTTAAATAGGCTTTCAGCCCTCTTTCCCATAATATTAATGAGCACATTAAGGCGTCCTCTATGCGCCATCCCTAAGCATATCCTTTTCATTGCGTGTTCACCTGAGTGCTCAATTAACACGTTTAATAAAGGTACCAAGGTATCACTCCCCTCAAGAGAGAAGCGCTTTTGGCCGACATATTTATTATGCAGAAATTTCTCAAAAACTTCCGCCGCCGTTAATCGTTGAAGGAGCCACTTCTTGTAGCTAGATGAGTTCTCCTTTTCTAGAGACATGGTTTCCACTTTAGATTGAACCCATTTTCTCTCTTCAAGGTTAGGGATGTGCATATACTCAACACCAAGACTGCTGCAGTAGGTTCTGTTAAGAGAGGTAAAAAGATCTCTTAACGTGTTGCAGTTTGGTCCCTGGTATGAGCCCATATCAAAAGTCTTGTCAAGGTCAGAGTCACTTAATCCAAACTCTTCAAGAGTGAATGGAGGAGTGGAGTGGTGCCTAGGTCTTTGAAGTGGGTCAAGCTTAGCCCTAAGATGCCCAGAAAATCGAAACGCATAAATGAGTCGAAGAACCCCAAGTTGGGCTGCGCTTTGACTAACGACTTGGGTCGACGAGTTTGATTCAAAATTGTTTTCAGCGTAACCAATAAAGCGATTAATCACGTCATCGTGTGAGCTTGGATTGCTAGACATTAATAGGAGATTTTAAGAAGAAAAAGAGGGATATATAACTATTTTTTTTTGACTGAACAAGGTCAGTTATGTTGCTAATAAATAGCATGCAATTTCGCACTTGCTTTGACATCAAAATATTCACAATTTGTGAGTTAAATATTTAACTTGAAATTATATAGGGAATAGGGTCTGTCGGTAATTAATTATTAAAATTAATAATTACTATTATTGTATTAAACTTAGATTGAATTTATTAAAACTGAAAAGACTTAAGAGTTAGTATAATTATCTATAAAATTCTTTTCTGTTAATTATTATTAATCTTTCTATTTAGTTTAAATGAACAATTTTTTAAAAATGCTCCAAGATAAGGACCACATTCTTGCTGACGGCGCTACGGGTACCAACTTATTTGCAATGGGCCTTGAAGCAGGAGACCCTCCAGAGCCCTGGAATTTAAACCACAAAGATCGAATTCGTTCACTCCATCAAGGCTTTGTCGATGCAGGCTCGGACCTTTTCTTAACCAATAGTTTTGGCGGCACCTCTTTTAGGCTTAAGCTACACGGCCTTGAGGGCAGGGTGTTTGAATTAAATAAGGCTGCTGGAGTTGTCGCAAGGGAAGTTGCGGATAGCGCAGACCGCTTAGTCATCGTTGCCGGATCAATGGGCCCGACCGGTGAAATGATTGAGCCTCATGGACTCATGACTCCGGCTGAAGCAACTGCAGCCTTTAAGGCCCAAGCTGAAGGATTAGCAGAGGGCGGCGCAGATGTTTTATGGCTGGAAACTATGTACTCAATGGAAGAGTTAGAGGCTGCTCTTGATGCACTCAAAGATATAGGTTTGCCAGTTTGCGCTACTATGAGTTTTGATACCGCTGGAAAAACTATGATGGGCATAACGCCTGCAAATCTAGCGCTTAGAGCAAAAGAACTTAAACTGTCAGGATTTGGAGCAAATTGCGGAGTTGGTGCGCCTGACCTTCTTGCAACAATCAACGACATATCTCGAAATGTTGAATCCGGTACCGTTGTAATTTCAAAGGCAAATTGCGGCGTCCCTGAATTTCATGATGGAAACATTGTCTACTCCGGGACGGAGAAATTAATGTCGGAGTACGTTCAAATTGCAATGAACTCTGGGGCAAAAATTATAGGTGGTTGCTGCGGCACAACTTTTGAGCACGTAAGGGCAATGCGAAAAGCTATGGATGAGCATACCGTAACCTTACCGCCAACCTTAAATGAGATTGAAGATAGGGTTGGTATAATGTCAGAAGGATCTAGGGCAATCTTTAAGGGAGATGATTCAAAGCCAACTAAAGAGCGCAGGAGTCGACGTTCTAGAACATAAAAGAACTAATTAAATATTTTTATTAGTTACATTTGTGATAAGATAATTTTCTCAACAGTATATTTTTTTTTATTCTAAGTAAATTATTATTCCATGGCTTTAACTAAAAATAGCGCAACCAAAGAAAGCGTTTCAATCGTCAATAAAAATCTCCCCAGTTTTGGAAGCGATAAGCAGTTAGAAGCCTCTATAGGGAAGCAAGTTCGAATTTCTAGAAAAAATGCTGGGGTTACCCTGCAGCAACTTTCCAAGCAGTCACTACTGTCTGCCAGTATGCTCTCTAAAATTGAGAATGGACAAATTAGCGCCTCCTTAAAAACCATTCAACTGATCTGTCATGCGCTCAACATTTCAATCACATCGCTATTTAAACAGCACGATAAAGACGTCGAGCCAACCTTTATTAAGTCAGGCGAAGGATTGACAATTGAGAGGGCGGGCTCAGATGAAAGTCGCCACTATCAGTTACTTGGCCACAACGTCAGCGGCTCCCTTAAAGTAGAGCCTTGCCTGATTACGGTAACCTCAAGGGATTATGATTTTCCAGATTTTCAGCACAAAGGCGTTGAATTTATTTACATGCTAAAAGGTGAAATGGATTATTACTATGGCACCAAGATCTATCACTTTAAAAAGGGTGACTCTATCTACTTCGATTCAGATAAGCCGCACGGCCCTAAAAAAATTATTAGTGATGAATGTCAGTTTCTAACCGTTATCTGCTCAAATAATTCGGATTAAATTAATTAAAAAGCCCTAATAATTTAGAGTTTTTATTTAATTTTTTTCTTCCCTAAATACCTTTTACATTTCAACTTTTTTCTTGTTTCGTTGCGATAAATTAGAAGAAAATCAATGCTTTATTAAATTTCTTTAAAATCAACTAAATTTCTTGACAATGGAATATTAATTGGCGTATACTCAAACTTTAATTTGCTGTTACTCCATCTTTTGGAGTCAAAAAGAGTCATTTAGAAAGTAATTCATTTGACCTCTATAGCTAAGACAACAGCAAGTTTATTAGTGTTTTTGTTTTGGTTTATATCGTACAAATCAAAATAAAAGCATGCATAGGGGGTAAATCTTTAATAGAGATTTTTTTTATTTTTTCGGAGAGATTAAATGACAGATTTAGAACAGCACGTTAACGAGCCCGGTCGCGACAAACTTGTAAAAGAAGTCAAGGCTAAGATCGAAGCATTGGGCGTTACATATGTATATTATCAATTTGTATCAGTCACAGGACGCATTGTAGGTAAAGGTATTCCTGCGCGCCACTGGGAGAGGCTGGCCGAAAAAGGATTTCAACTAGTATATGGCTCAACAGCCAACTTATTTGTAGACCGTCACGGTGACTATATTGGTTATGGCCCAGAAGCTTCAGAGCTTGTAGGTCTTCCAGACCCTGACACCTTTTGTCAGCTTCCGTGGGATAAGAGAGTAGCGCGCGTTTTTTGTAGACTTTATAGGAACCGTGAAGAGCGTGAAAACCCAGGCGAAGCATTGACGTCTGACTGTCGTGGTAACTTATACAGGCAGCACCAAGAATTCCAAGATCAGTATGGTTTAGATATGCGCTGCGGCACGGAGCCAGAAATGATGTGGCTTAAGCGTGGCGAAGATGGTGGTCCAAATGGCGGAGTAACAAAGCCAAACTGTTACCACATTGATCAGTTTGAAGAATTACGACCTGTCTTCATGAAAGTTATTGAATATTCAGAGCAAATGGGTTTGGACATTATTCAAGGTGACCACGAAGATGCGCCGGGCCAATTAGAGCTTAATACGCAGTTTGATGATGTATTAAGAAATGCGGACCGTTTAACGACTTATCGTCAAATTTGCGCGCAAGTAGCTCGTGAGTTTGGATTAATTGCTTGTTTCATGAGTAAACCTTTTATGGGTGTATCTGCATCAGGTTGTCACCATAATATGTCTTTATGGAAAGGCGGTAAAGATGTGTTCCATCCAGAAATTGCTGGCGAAGGAGAGCTTCCTGGTATGCCTGGCAACTTTATGTATAAAGAGGGTGGTGAAAATACGTTTATGCCGGACCCTTCGATCGATGAAAAGATGCCGGGTCCAATTGGCCTTCAGTCTATTGGTGGTGTTATTAAGCATTTACCAGCCCTAACTTCAATTGGCTCTTCGACTGTGAACTCTTATCGCCGTCTTTGGGATACTGGCTTTTGGGCGCCAATTTTTGCAGATTGGGGTTATCAAAACCGTACCTGTGCGCTTCGTGTTTCTGCGCCAGGTCGATTTGAATATCGCTCAGTTGACTCAATGGTTAATCCTTACTTAATGGGATCAGCACTATTAAAGGCAATGGGTGACGGTATTGATAATAATCTTGATGCAGGCGAGCCTGAAGAGCGCAACATCTATGCAGCGATGGAGGCAGGAAAGCAAGTTAAGAAACTTCCTATGTCTTTAGGTGATGCATTGAATGAGCTTGAAAATGATGAAGTCATTAAATCATCAATGCCAAATGAAATGTATAAAGTTTTTCACCATTATAAGACAGATGAATGGGAAAAATTTAATGCCACAGTTACAGATTGGGATTTAGAAACTTATATAGATTGCTTGCCATAGGCTCGCTTCTTTTATTTTTTTATAGAGTGCCCACCTAACGGTGGGCAATTTTTAGGTAATGGAGATTATTTTATGTGCGGAATAGCAGGAATTATTCATAAAAAAGCTGGAAAAGGCGTAAACATTGGTGAGCAAATGACATCAATGCTACAGGCTTTAAAGCATAGAGGTCCAGACTCAACTGGATATGCAATGTATGGCAAAGACAATGGAAATCAAATATTAAGATTTAAAGTTGCTGAGGCCGCTGACCTAGAAGGTAGTTATGATATACATGCTATTATTAAAGATCGTCTTGAGACCGTTAATTCACGTCTTACTGAGTTAGGTGTTAAGGTTGTTAAGAAAGAAAGCCCAACAGAGTACGCGCATCGTTATGAGGTTAAATTCTCTGGCGATATGAAAAAAGTTGCTGACTTTGTTGAAGATGTTGAAGGCGTTGAAATTTTATCTATCGGTAACTCGCTCGAGCTTGTTAAGGATTTAGGTGACGCATCGGTTGTTTCTGACCAATACGGCTTAAATGATTTTAATGGCACTCACGGAATTGGACATACCAGAATGGCAACTGAATCGGATGTAGATATACGCTCTGCTCATCCATACTGGGCTTATCCGTTTAGTGATGTTGCCGTTGTTCATAATGGACAGCTCACAAACTACTGGACAAATAGACGCGCACTTGAGCGCTCAGGCCACCGCTTTTCATCAAACTGTGACTCAGAGCTTATTGCTGTTTACCTTGCCGATAGAATGAGCCAAGGTGACGACTTAGAAACTGCTATGAAGGGTTCAATTGACTACCTTGATGGTGTGTTTACGTATTTGGTTGCAACGAAAGACCAACTTGGCATGGCCAAGGATGTTATGGCTGCTAAGCCAATGGTTGTCTATGAAGGTGAAGATATGATTGCGCTAGCTTCTGAAGAAGTTGCAATTAGAACTTTATTTGATCATCGTATTGAAACATTTGACCCATATCACGGAGAGGTAAAAGTATGGCAGAACTAAGAAAAGAGACGTCTCAGGAGATGGGACTTCATGACGAGCAGTTAAAAGGAAGAACTCAGAAAAAATTCTTCTCTATTGATGAAAGTGAAAATTTAACGTATTTCCACTCGTTTGATGTTGACACTAACAAGAGTGCAACGATTGATGCCCTTGACATGACGCCAAGAGAAATTAATCGTGAAATCAGAGAGTTAATGGAAAAAGGTATTGGTGACATTACCGTTGATAACCCTATGTCAAGGCATGGCGTTGGCGTTGGTATCTTAAACAGACTTAACTTAACTTTTTCAGATAGCTTAGGCTACTTTGGATGTGGCTTGATTGACGGTCCTAACGTTCATATTAAAGGTCGTGTAGGCTGGTCTTGCGCTGAAAATATGATGGCGGGTACGGTTGTAATTGATAAAAATGCTGGATCTACTTTCGGCGCAGCTATTCGTGGCGGTGATCTTGTCTGCAAAGGTAGTGTTGGTGCTCGTACTGGTATTGATCAGAAGGGCGGCACAATTATTGTTGGCGGTAAGACGGGCGCATTTTCTGGATTCATGATGCAGCGAGGCAGGATGATTGTTCTAGGTGATGCTGGAATGAACTTAGGTGACTCAATGTATGACGGCACTATTTATGTCGGCGGTGAGGTTGAGGAGTTAGGCGTTGACTGTGTTCAAGCGGATATGACAGAGCTTGATGTTCGTTACTTAACAGAGAAATTAGCGCTTTATGGTATGAAGACTCCTAGAGGCGTTGAAAAAATGCAAAAGCATACTTCTGGAAAAATGTTATGGAACTACGCCAATTTAGAGCCGAACGAGAAAAAACTAATTCTTTAATCGTACATTTAACAAATTAAACAAAAGGAAATATTATGAGTGATTCAGATAACCATAGACTAGGTAAAAGTTTCATCTTCCCTAAAGCAGTGATGGATGATATTCACATCAAATCTGATTTGGGTAGATATAGAATGAGAGGATTCTCTCTATTTAAAAAAATTCCAACATGGGATGATTTAACTTTTATGCCTGGAACGTTAACCCGTTTTGTTATTGAGGGTTATAGAGAGAAGTGTTTAACTAAAACAATTATTGGGCCCGAAGCTCCAAGACCATTAGAGCTAGACATTCCAATTTATATTACTGGTATGAGCTTTGGTGCTTTGAGTTATGAAGCTAAAACAGCTCTAGCTCGTGGTGCTACGATGGCTGGAACTGCTACGTGTTCTGGTGAAGGTGGAATGATTCCAGATGAGAGACGCTATTCAAGTAAATGGTTTTATCAGTGTATTCAGTCTCGTTATGGCTTTAACCCACAGCATTTGCGCTTAGCAGATAGTGTTGAGTTTTTTATCGGACAAGGCTGTAAGGTTGGCTTAGGTGGTCACCTAATGGGCCAAAAAGTTACGGATCAGGTTGCTGAAATGCGCTCTTTACCAGCCGGTATTGATCAACGCTCTCCTGCGAGACACCCAGACTGGCTTGGACCCGATGATTTGGCGCTTAAAATTGAAGAGATTCGTGAAGCGACAGATGGTCAGATTCCTATCCAGCTAAAACTTGGTGCTGCCCGCGTATACGATGACGTTCGTATGGCCGCCAAAACTGGTTGTGATAGTATTTATATTGATGGAATGGAAGGCGGAACTGCAGCGGGACCGCATATTGCTACAGAAGAAACTGGAGTTCCAGGGATTGCGGCAATTCGTCAAGCTCGAAGAGCGATTGATGATGTTGGTATGAGCGGAAGAATATCTTTAGTTTATGCTGGTGGTATTCGTAATGGTGGTGACGTTGCTAAAGCGGTTGCGCTAGGCGCTGATGCGGTTGCGATTGGTCACTCATCACTTATGGCGCTTAACTGTAATAGAGACATTCCTGAGGCTGATTACGAAGCTGAAATGGGCGTTAAAGCTGGTGAATGTTATCACTGTCATACTGGGCGCTGTCCGGTTGGTGTTGCGACTCAAGATCCTGAGCTTAGAAAGCGTCTTGACCCGGATGAAGCATCTGAGCGTGTATACAACTTCTTGCATACACTAGCAATCGAAACTCAAATGATGGCTCGAGCTTGTGGAAAGACAAATATACACTCATTAGAGCCAGAAGATTTAGCGGCTCTTACTATGGAGGCTTCAGCTTGTGCACAAGTTCCTATTGCAGGTTCACAGCACACGGTTGGTCGTCCTGATATGACACGTTTTTAAGATAAGGAGTTATTATGAGTAAAAATGAAGAAACATTTGTAGTTGGTGCTGATGGCTTAGATACCGATCGCGAGCAAATGATTGGTCAACATATTGGTTATCGATATGATGTAAACCTTGTTCCTGATCTTAAGTTTATAACACCTTTTTTACAAAAATACATTGAAAAAATGGGCTGGAAAGATCTTAACTGGTTAGAAGATATTCATATGGGTTATGAGGGTGATCAGGCTGCTGTTTTTGATAGAAATATTAATGGCTGGGTCACTATTCCGGACAATATTAAACTTCCAAATAATCAGCAAGAGCGAGACATGATTGCTCGCGAACTATTGGTTAAGTTTCAAATGTCAGAAAACCATCCAATGGTTGATCTTAATAACGCTTACCGTAAATTCTAACTACTGTAAGTTATTTCTAAAGGGGTTGGTTGAGAGCAAGACTCTAAATCTTAACTCCTTAGTTTGTCGGCATTCCACCCCCTGGAGTGCCGTATAAACTATTTTTTTAGTTTGTAATTTATTTCATTGACACATGAATTTTTTCAAATTGACCTATAAATTATTCTATGTATACTCAAATACTTGTTAACTTGGTTTACTAAATGAGAGTTTCTAATATTAAATACAGTGGAAATTGTGAGACTTACCAAATACTCGGTGGTGAGGCTGTTTCTATTGACTTAAAAATTGGGGATTCAGTAGAAATAGTTGATGTAGAGGGAGATCAGCAGTGCAGTGTTCTTGCCTTTGACTCTAAAAAATCATCCGTATTGTCAGCTTTAACTTGGAATACAAAACCAAAAAGTAGGGCGTCTGAAATAAACCCAGAGGATTGCTCGGATATGCTCAAGGCAATTCTAGAGTATAACCAAATAGACTCCAAAAAACTAAATGGAACTGAGCTTTTTTCATCCTCAAATCCAGCAGATTCACGCCAATCTTTTGATATTAAAAATGATACCTTATGCGTATTTGATGCTAAAGGTGGACCAATGATAGTAGATAAACAAAACTCACCAACTGAGATTTTGATTAATGTGTCTCGATCAAATCCATCAAATCCATCTGAGAGACTTCCTGAGCCTCTTGCCAAGTCATCTAAAGAGATTCGGATAAATAATAGCTCTGCAGTTGCTTATAAAGTAAAGGCCGGCGAGTACATTCAAATTATTGATGTTGAGGGTCAGCAATGCTCAGACTTTCAAGCATTTTTGCAGGAAGATTTAAAAAATAATTTAGAGCTTTGCCTTGATCCAACGGTTACAAGGTCGCAGATGTTGGCAAGTTATCCAGCACCGGGGACTCATGATAAGTTCTACAATCAAAACTCTGCACCACTAGTTGAGGTAATTCAAGACACCGTATGTAGGCATGACACTTTTGGCCTTGCATGCAATGCCAAGTATTATGATGATAGAGGGTTTCCTGGTCATATTAGTTGTACTGATAATTTTAATAACTCTCTTTCTAAATACGGAGTTACGCCACGACAAAATTGGGCAGCAGTTAATCTCTTTTTTAATACTGCAATTGAAGAGTGTCATACATTAAGCTCAGATGTTTCTTGGTCAAGACCTGGCGATTATGTATTATTTAGAGCAGTTGATGATCTAGTTTGCGTTTCATCAGCTTGTCCAGACGATACAACTTCTGCAAATGGATGGAATCCAACGGATATACATGTTAGGATTTACGATAAATCTAATACTTTCTCATCGGCGACGGCTTTTAGGCCTGATCCACAATCAATACCGACTATGACTAAAGAAACTGGCTTTCATAAAAATACCTCTAAGCTAACTAAAAACTTTGATAACTATAATGGTTATTGGTTGCCACTTGAATACACTAATTTAGGTGCAATTAAAGAGTATTGGCAGTGCCGTGAAGGCGTTGCAATGATAGATCTTGCTCCTCTTAGAAAGTTTGAAGTTTACGGTCAGGATGCTGAGGCATTAATGCAATTCGCTATTACGAAAGATGTTCGAAAGCTTGCTATTGGACAGGTTGTCTATTCTGCCATGTGCTATGAAAATGGCTGTATGGTGGATGATGGTACGCTTTTTCGTCTTGATGAAAATAATTTCAGGTGGATCGGTGGATCAGATGATGGTGGAAAATTACTTAGAAAAATTGCAGATGAAAAGGGGTTTGATGTTCGCGTTAAATCCTCCACTGACCAGCTTCATAATGTTGCTGTTCAGGGACCAAAGAGTCGCGAAACTTTAGAGAAAATTATTTGGACTCCAAAACTACAAACGAGCCTTGAAGATCTTAAATGGTTCCGTTTTACTATTGGTCGAATTGGCGGTGAGACTGGAATTCCTGTTATGGTTTCTAGAACTGGGTATTCGGGCGAGCTTGGGTATGAAGTTTTTGCCCATCCTAAAGATTGTGAATCTGTTTGGGATTCAATTGCAGAGGCTGGAGAGGAATTTGGTATATGCCCTCTAGGGTTAAATGCTCTTGATATGCTAAGAATAGAGGCAGGTTTAATTTTTGCTGGTTATGAATTCTGTGATCAAACTGACCCATTTGAAGCCGGCATTGCGTTTACGGTTCCACTAAAAACAAAAGAGGATGATTTTTCTGGTAAAGAATCATTAATTCTTCGTAAGAATTCTCCACAGAGAGTTCTAGTTGGGTTAGAATTAGGTTCAAATGAGCTTGCACTCCATGGTGATGGGGTGTATATTGGTAAACAGCAAGTAGGAATAATTACAAGTGCAACACGTTCTCCAATATTAAAAAAGAACATTGCGCTTTGTAGAATTTCAGTTTCAGAGTCAGAAATTGACAATGAAGTTGAGGTAGGAAAATTAGATGGACATCAAAAGCGACTTGCCGCTAAAGTGGTCCGCTTTCCATTTTATGACCCTGAGAAAACTCGAGTTAGGATGTAAGTTTTACTTAGGCAAAAGAACAATCTTAAATCAGAAATTTGGTTTAAGAATGTAAGGGTGGTTTTGATAACAAATTTTTGTTTAAAAAGTCATTTTTTAAGTTAGATATTGTCAATGTTTTGAATAATATTTAATGAAACTATAAAAGGAGAAATACATGAATAAGTTTACAAGTAAAGTGGCTGCAGCTGCTTTAACGATGACTTTAGCTTCTGTATCGGGTCAAGCTCTAGCTGCTGACTCTTCGAAGCCAATTGTTATCCCAACACACAACTGGTCAAGCCAAGTGGTAATGGCTTATGTTCTTGGTGGAATGTTTGAATCTATGGGTAATAACGTAGAATACGTACCATCTGACTCTCAAGCCGTTTATGAAGCTATTCGTAATGGTGATGTTACTATTTCACACGAAGTTTGGCAGTCAAGCATGGGAGCATCTTTCTATAACGCTATGGCAAAAGGTGGTTTAATTGACGCTGGCTCTCACGCAGCAGCAACACTTGAAGATATGGGTGTTCCTCATTGGGTAGTTGAACAAAACTTATGCCCAGGACTTCCTAATTGGGAAGCATTAGCTAACTGTCCTGAAGTTTTTGCAACTGCGGATTCTGGTGGTATGGGTCGTTGGTTAGAGGGTCCTCAATCTTGGCACGGTCAATTAATGCCTGAACGTGTTGCAGCTCTTGGACTAGGTGATAGTTACGTTGTTAAGTTTGCTGGTAGTGCTGACGCGCTATGGGCTGATCTTGAAGCAGCGAAAAAAGAAGGTCGTGGTACTATTATCTTTAACTGGACTCCAAACTTTACAGATGCGGATGGATTTGATTTTATCAAATTCCCTCCATACTTTGATGGTTGCAGAACAGTTGACGGTGGTGATGGTTCTTGCGGATCTCCAAAAGGTTGGTTAAAGAAGGCGGCGAATTACAAGTTCCCTAAAACTCACCCAGCTGCATACACTATGTATGCTAAAACATCATTTAATGCAACTGACATAGGTCAGATGGCTGCTTTAGTTGACATTGATGGTATGAGTGCAGAGGATGCTGCCAAAGCATGGCTTGCTGCTCATGAAGATGTTTGGATGCCGTTTACACAGTAAGGCTTCAATAACTTAATTTCTTTATGTTAAAGATTAAGTTAACGTTTTAAATTTCTCCCCTGGGCTTTCTCAGCTAGGGGAGATTTCTTATGCCTTCTCACTCGCTTTATAAAGTGCAATTAGACTAAAAGTCCGATGTAACCTAATTATTGTGAGAACGAAGGTATTTTTTTGTATACTATAGTTTGAAAATACTAAGTAAATTTTGGAAACTTGATATGTCACCTTACGAATCAGTAAATCAAAAAAAACGTCCAGTCATTAAGTGTGACTCTGTCTATAAGATATTTGGTGAGAATGCAAAAAAATTACTTCAAACAGCTAATGGTAAAGTTGATGCCAAAGAATTTCAGGATGCTGGTTGTGTAGTTGGGGTAAATAGTGCCTCATTTGAAGTTTACGAAGGTGAAATGTTGGTTGTAATGGGTCTATCAGGATCTGGAAAATCAACACTACTTCGCTGCATCTCTAGACTTACAGATACAACTTCTGGAAAAATTTTTATTGATGGTGAAGATTTACTTGCCATGAACAATAAACAGCTTATTGAGCTGAGGCGAAACAAAATGGGCATGGTTTTTCAAAGCTTTGCATTATTGCCTCATAAAACTGTTCTAGAAAATATAGCATTCCCTCTTCAAGTTAAAGGGAGTAACACTTCAGATAGTATATCAAGGGCAATGGAAATGGTTGAGCTTGTTGGACTGACGGGGCGAGAGAACTACTTCCCACGAGAGTTATCAGGTGGACAACAGCAGCGTGTTGGAATTGCGCGTTCATTAGCTGTTGAGCCTGACATTTGGTTTTTAGATGAACCTTTCTCTGCACTTGATCCATTAATTAGAAAAGAAATGCAAGATGAATTTTTGAGATTACAAGGGGTGTTGAATAAAACAATCTTATTTGTAACTCATGATTTTAATGAGGCACTTAGGCTTGCTGATCGAATTGCAATCATGAAAGATGGGATTATTGAGCAGTTGGACACTCCAGCTAACATTGTTCTTAATCCAGCAACTGAGTATGTTCGCAAATTTACAGAAGAGGTTCCTAGGGAGAAAGTTTTAAAGATTGAGTCAGTAATGGATCCTGTAGGTAGCACAGATGAAGAATTGAGTAAGCTTCAGGTTTCTAAAGATGCAATTATTGAAACTGTTGCAGAAGCGGTTTTAAGCGAGCAAAAGCCGGTTGCTGTATTGGACGATAATAACAATATGGTTGGTATTTTAAATTGCTCTACTATTATCCACGTCCTTTTTGGCGATCGCTCTAAATTATAATACTTAACTAATCTTATTCATGGAATTTATAAAAAACAACCCTAAACTACTCCAATTTGGTTTTGTTTTAATTGTATTTTTTATTCTTATGTCAATGACAGGGGAATATCACGATATTATTTCTTTGCGTGATGGTTTTAGTAAATAGGTTGCATCTGGGGAAATTGAAGCTGTAGCGAGCTTCTCAGACTCTATAGGAATGATAATTAGAGGACAGCTTCCACCTCAGTTTGTAAGAATTCCTGAAATTAACTTTTATAACCCTGTTGTAAGTACTTCATTGGGCTACATGACTGTCATGTTTATAATACTTGCCGGACTTCTATATAGAAATTACTACTTATCAACAAAAGTTTCTAGAGATACACTTTCAGTGTGGTTTACAATGAGCTGGAAAAAAATATTTTTGTATATTCCTTTAAGCATTATTGTTGGGTTTCTTTTGGCACCAACTCTTATAAATTGGTTTTTTGGAGACATCACAACGAGTAGTTTCTGGTCAATGCCGCAAATTATCAGTGACTCTGTTGATTTTGTTATGTTTGAGTGGTTGCCGGTAGAAATATACGACCCCGATATTGAAGAATACGAAGATTCAGCCTTGATTAAAGAGCTTACAAGGGGCGCTTCGAGTTTTATACTATTTTCAATTGATCTGATTCGTGAAATTTTGTTGGGAGGTGTAAAAACCATAGTTTCTTTTACAAGTTGGGATTGGGTGGGAGAAAATGAGTGGGCAGTTTGGCCTGGACTTCCATGGACTGTTGTGTCTGCTTCAGCGATTATGATTGGCTATTTTTTAAGTGGAAGAGGTTTAGCAATATTAGCTGCTTTTTCTACCATATATATCAGTGTTTTTGGTCAGTGGGAGCCTGCCATGGAAACACTCTCATTTGTTCT
>CAJXOB010000023.1 GCA_913057955.1 uncultured Gammaproteobacteria bacterium
GATCTATAAATAGCATCATCAATTGGATGCTTGTCAATATTGATAATAGTTGATAATTTATCTTTGTTACTAATCACAAGTTAAGTATTTAATTTTTAATTATAAAAAATAATTATATCTGCAACCAATAAAGATAATTTGTTGTATTCGGGCTTTATGTTAATAGATAATTAATCAACAATTAAATAGCAACATAATGATTCATTTCGGGCACATTTCTAAACAACAGTTTCTAGAAGAGTATTGGCAAAAAAAACCATTACTAATTAAAAATGCTCTTCCTAGCTTTATTAGCCCTTTATCGCCCGATGAGCTAGCCGGACTATCCTGTGAAGAAGAGTTTGAATCTAGAATTGTAACTGGATCCATCTCAACAAAAACTTGGAGTCTGGAAGGAGGACCATTTGATGAAAATACTTTTAAAGAGCTCCCAGATAGAGAGTGGACTCTTTTAGTTCAGGGGGTAGATAGATATATAAATGAAGTTCATCAACTTATTAGTGAATTTGATTTTATTCCTAGATGGCGATTTGATGATGTAATGATATCTTTTGCAGCCTTAGGCGGAAGTGTTGGTCCTCATTATGATAATTATGATGTTTTTTTACTACAAGGACTTGGAAGGCGACGATGGGAAACAAGTTCAATTGATTGTAGCCCTGAAAACTACTTGCAAAACACTCCACTTAGAATAATGAAAAATTTCATTGAAGAGTCAGCCTGGGAAGCTGAGCCAGGTGATATCGTCTATATACCGCCAAAAGTTGCTCACCACGGAGTAAGCCTTGATGATGAGTGTATAACTCTTTCAATTGGTTATAGATCTTACTTGAACAATGAAATGCTCGATTCGCTTGAATTGCCTAATAAAACAAATGGCACTTACTTTGAAGATCCAGCCTGGAGAGTTAATCTTCATCCTGCTGAAATTCCTCAAGCTGCAATTGAGCAGTCACAAAAGCTTTTAAATATTAAAGAACTCCCTGAAGACTTCTTTGGGTGCTTTGTAACTAAACTTGACCCTGAGGATGAAAAAAAGTTTAATGAAGTTATGGCTTATCAAAACAAAGAAGAAATAGAAGAATCTAGCCTATATCGTCTTCATCCAATATGCAGAGTTGCGTATCAATTAACGAATAAAAAATTAATGGTATTTATTAATGGCGAAGTCTTTGATTGCAGTAATATTGATTATGATTTAGTTATTGATTTTGCCAACTCAAGGCAGCTTAGATTAAACAATAAAAACAGAGCTCTAGCAGAGCAGCTCATTTCACTATCTTTAATAGAAAAATCTACATAAATATAATCAATCTTTCTAGAACTAAGACTTAGCTTTTTACAACTTATAAAACCATTAATGGTCAATCAGAACAGGCAAATTTAGTACATTTGAGAAAAAAAATTAGGGGATAATTCAACTGTTTTATGGATTTTGGTAAGTTTTATCTCAAGCGTACCTATTGGGTATGTTTTAAATAAAGCTTATTACGTTAAACCATAAAACATTTTTTTATTTTATTGGAGTAACGCAATGGACATGAATATAGTTCAGAAAAGTTTTACGTTTGGCAATAGTCAAATTACATTTGAAACAGGAAGAATTGCACGACAATCTCATGGAGCTGTTTTAGCCAGCATGGATGATACGCAAGTATTAGTGAGCGTAGTTGGAGCAAAGGATGCAAAACCAGGTCAATCTTTTTTTCCATTATCAGTAGATTATATTGAAAAGACTTATGCAGCCGGAAAAATCCCTGGTGGCTTTCTTAAAAGAGAGGGTCGTCCAAGTGAAAAAGAAACATTAACTTCTCGCTTAATTGATCGCCCTATTCGTCCATTATTTCCAAATGGCTACATGAATGAAGTGCAAGTCATGATTCAGGTTATCTCTGCAAATAAAGATGTAGATCCTGATATTCTAGCAATGCTCGGAACATCTGCGGCTTTAGCAATTGCTGGAGTTCCTTTTAAAGGTCCAATTGGTGCTGCTCGCGTAGGTTACAGAGATGGTAGCTACATTATTAACCCAACATATAGTGACCTTAAAACGTCAGAACTTGATATGGTTGTTGCTGGAACAAAAGATGCTGTATTAATGGTTGAATCTGAAGCAAGTGAGCTTTCAGAAGACGTAATGCTTGCAGCTGTTATGTTCGCACATGAACAATTTCAAGTAGTAATTGATAGTGTTGCTGAATTTGCAAAAGAAGTAGGAGTTTCTCCTCGCGTATGGGAAGCACCAGCTGAAAATGAATCTCTGATGTCTTCTATTAAGTCTAAATTTGAAAGTAAGATTTCTGAAGCGTACCAGACTGTCGATAAGATGGAGCGTTATGAAAAAATGGGTGAAGTTAAAGATGCCGCTCTTGAGGAATTTGTTAATGATGCTGATGATTCACCAAGCTCAGATGACGTTAAAAACTATATCAAAAAAATTGAGAAATCAACTGTTAGAGAACGTATTCTAAAAGGTGAACCAAGGATTGATGGAAGGGATAGCTCAACTGTTCGTGAGTTAGCAATTGAAACTGGCGTTTTAGAAAATACACATGGCTCAGCACTTTTTACACGTGGTGAAACTCAAGCTCTTGTTGTTACAACACTAGGCTCAAAAAGAGATGGACAGCTTATTGAAAAACTTGAATCAAATGATCGTATAGAGGATCACTTCATGCTTCATTACAACTTCCCCCCATACTGTGTTGGAGAAACGGGTCGCGTAATGGGCGTTAAACGTCGTGAAATTGGCCATGGTCGATTGGCGCGAAGAGGAATTGCAGCTTGTCTTCCAAGCATTGAAGAGTTTCCTTATACTATCCGAATTGTGTCAGAAATAACAGAATCCAATGGCTCTAGCTCTATGGCAAGTGTTTGTGGTTCTTCGCTTTCACTTATGGATGCGGGTGTTCCAATTAAAGCTCCAGTTGCAGGAATCGCTATGGGCCTTGTTAAAGATGAAGATCGCTTTACAGTATTAACTGACATTCTTGGTGATGAAGATCACCTTGGTGACATGGACTTTAAAGTTGCTGGAACAGCAAAAGGAATCAATGCACTTCAAATGGATATTAAGATTGATGGTATCACTGAAGACATTATGTCTATTGCACTCAAGCAGGCTAAAGAAGCAAGACTTAATATTCTTGGTCAAATGAATCAAGTTATTTCAGAGCCTAATGCTGCATCAAAAAATGCTCCAAAAACTAAAGTCATTAAAATCCCTACTGACAAAATTCGTGATGTCATTGGCAAGGGTGGTGAAACTATTAGAGGTATCGTTGCGCAATCAGGCGCAAGCGTTGATGTTGATGATGAAGGAAACGTTAATGTTTTTGCAAATGATACTGAAAGCTTTGAAAAAGCAGTTCAGATGGTTAAAGAGGTAACTGCAGTTCCTGAATTAAACAAAGTATATATGGGCAAGGTAGCAAAAATAGTCGAATTCGGCGCTTTTGTTACAATCATGCCTAATCAGGATGGACTATTACATGTGTCTGAAATTGCTCATGAAAGAGTCGAAAAAGTTGAGGATCATCTTAAAGAAGGTCAAGAAATCGAAGTTAAAGTTCTTGGGATAGATCGAGGAAGAATTAAGCTTTCTAGAAAGGCTTTAATTGAGAAGTAATTAAATTAAGCCACCGAAAGGTGGCTTTTTTATTTATTATAATAAATTATGTCAGATAAAAAATTAGTAGAGTTAGAAGAAAAAATATCATATCTTCAAAATATGCTTGATGAACTAAATATGGTTGTTTTTCGTCAGGGCGAAAAAATCGCCAAACTTAACAATCAAATTAAAGAGACAAAAGAGAAGTTAATTAATCAATCTGAACCGCAGTCTGATCAATCCGAGGTGATTAATGATAAGCCGCCTCATTACTAACTTGGGATGAAATATGAAAAATTTACCTAGTTTTTTAGTAACATTACTTTTTTTAGCCATTTCAAACTTAGCCTTTGCAGGAATATATGATGATTGGCCGGATGAAGCGATTTGCACTTGGCTTGAGCAAAAACCTGATAATGAAGAATTCCTGGCAGAAAATGAAAAAAGAGAATTAAATTGCTTTAAAAGAGAGGATTTTAGTCCTCGTAAAGATCCTATTAAAGAGGAATATAAAAGCAATGAGGGTTCTAGCTACTAAATAATAGCCTAGTTTCGCCTCATCATGAATAGTAAGGCCAATCCATTAAAACCCCAAACAAAACTTAAAAGATACATATTAAAGGTCAATCCAAGATATTCTGCCAAATAACCCACTAGAGCTGGCCCAAAAATGAAACCAGCAAAACCTAGAGTTATAAGATTCGCAACAGTTAACGAAATAGGTTCATCGGTTATTCTAATAGCCTGCCTAAGAATTATAGCTATAAAGTTTGCAGTACCAAAGCCGAATAGCAGCATTCCAAAAATAATTACATAGAAATCTCCTGTCAAAATTGAGAGGAAAAGAGTAATTCCAGCAATAATGCTTAAATAGCCTCCAATAAATTTTTCGGTAGAGTCTTTGATCATTTTGGATGCAAATAATCTTGACGTAATTTCACCAATATTAAATGCAACAATAAGTGCACCACCAAGATACAATGGAACTAATAAATCTTTTGTAAGCCAAAGTGCGGACCAATCAAGGATTATGCCCATAGTTGCATAGTTCATCATCATCAAAACACCGAAGATTAAAATTGATTTTTGAGGTAACTTAAACTTTGGAATTTTCTTAAGGCCTTCGAGCGACTTTAAAAGCCCAAACTTATATATTATTAGAGAGCCAAAAATCAACATTGTTCCTGTTGTTAAGAAAATTAAATCTGGCCTTTCTATATATTTTATTGTAAAAAATGCTGTAACAGCTCCTACTAAAGAGCCAAAGCTAAATGCAGCATGGTATAAAGGCGTTATAATTTTGGATGTTTTCTGTTCAATCATTGAAATCTGGGATTGAGCAGATGGACTAAATAAACCTACACAAAAACCGAAGGGTATAAACGCCAGTAAAAACCAAAGATAATTTGTTGATAGTATTAACAATAAAGGGCAGTAAGCAATACCTATTAAACCAAAAGCAATAGAGTTTTTTGTGCCAAACCTTGGGACAACAAGTCGACCTGATATTTGATTACCTATAAGATTTGAAATACCAAAAACAAATAACCCAATTCCAATTTCTGCCTCAGTTATTTGTAATCTTTCAGCATTCCATGGTATATACACAAAGTATATTCCGATTTGAAAAAGCACAAGAAATGCACTAAGAAAAACTGTATATATGCCGTTATTGTATGATTTACTCTCGGTCATAGTGTTTTAAAAACTCTTAAAAAAAACTATTTAACCTGAAGGGCAGAAAAGTTTATTGATACCCCTTTCCATCCAGCCTTGATAAAGTTACGAATATTGATATGAGATAGTTCGTTATCTGGCTCATCAAGTACAGACTGGTAATGCTCACCAAAACATCTTGCCGCCTCAACTTCAGAAAGTGAATGCATTAAGCCAAAACAAAAAACTTTGGCTGAACCTTGGTTTTCATCTTTTGAATTAAAAAGACCATTATTATCAAAAGCAACATTTTTAAATACATACTCTTGGTCTATTAATTTAGTGAAATCAGAAAAATTCATCTTAACTTCTGATCGAAGTAACTCAAGATACTCTTTTGTTCTCATAGCTTATTAGGTGTACATTGGATTTGACTTATTAACGTCAATATCAAGCTTTTTAATTGCGCTCTTAATTACCTTAGAATCCAACAAATCATCATCAACCAAAGCATTCAATGTGGTAAATACAATGTAATTAGCATTCACTTCAAAGAAATATCTAAGCTCTTTACGAGAGTCTGACCTACCAAATCCATCTGTCCCTAGCACTTCATAATGAAGAGGAATATGCTTACGCGCCTGTTCGGCATAATTTCTCATATAGTCTGTCGCAGCAATTACTGGGCCAGTAGACTTACTTAAGCACTGCGTTATGTAAGGAACTTTCTTATTTTTGCTAGTACTGAGTAAGTTTTCACGGTCAACTTTCTGAGCCTCTCTTGTAATTTCATTAAAACTAGTAACGCTCCAAACATGTGACATAACACCCCAATCTTTTGCAAGCATGTCAGCTGCTTTTTCAACTTCCCTCAAAATTGCACCGCTACCTAACAACTGAACTTCGATTTTAGATTTACCGACTGTTTTTAAAGGATACATTCCCTTAATAATGCCTTCTTCAGAACCCTTAGGGATTGCAGGATGGCTATAGTTCTCGTTCATTAATGTTATGTAATAAAAAATATTTTCCATATTCTCATACATTCGACGCATACCTTCGCATAGTATTACTGCTAGCTCATAGGCATAAGTTGGATCATAAGAGATACAATTTGGAATAGTATTTGCAACAATCAATGAGTCTCCATCTTGATGCTGAAGACCTTCACCAGCGAGCGTTGTTCTTCCGGCAGTGCCTCCCATCAAAAAACCTTTCGCTTGCATGTCGCCAGCCGCCCAAGCAAGATCGCCTACCCTTTGAAAACCAAACTTTGAGTAGTAAATATAAAAAGGAATCATTGTGACATTGTGAGAAGCATAGGAAGTTGCAGCAGCAATCCAATCCGAAATTGCTCCAGCTTCATTAATACCTTCTTGTAAAACCTGGCCTTTAATATCCTCTTTATACCACATAACCTTGTCAGAATCTTCAGGCTCATAAAGCTGCCCAGAAGAAGAGTAAATACCCATTTGCCTGAATAAACCCTCCATTCCAAAAGTTCTAGCCTCATCAGGAACAATTGGGACGACTCTTGGGCCAATCTCTTTATCTCGAATTAATAGCGAAAGGAAGCGCACAAAAGCCATTGTGCTTGATATTTCCTTTTCATCAGTAGATTTTAACAAAGGATCAAAAACGTCTAATTTTGGTATATTCAAGGATTCCAGCTCAAAACTTCTAATAGGTAGATAACCTCCTAAAGTTTCACGCCGCTCTCTAAGATATTTCAACTCCTCGCTATCTTCAGCAGGTTTATAAAAATTAAGCTCTTCAGCATCTTTTTTAGTCACCGGGATATCAAATCTTTGAGCTACCCGAACTAACGCATCAACACCTAATTTTTTCTGACTATGGGTAGTATTTTGACCTTCACCAGCTTCACCCATTCCATAACCTTTGACTGTTTTTGCTAATATAACTGTGGGCTGGCCTGTGTGTTCTTTAGCAGCCTTATAGGCTTGAAAAACTTTATTAGGGTCATGGCCACCACGAGTGAGTCCAAAAATTTCATCGTCAGACATGTGTTCAACAAGTTTAAGAGTTTCTGGGTACTTTCCAAAAAAATGTTTACGAACATAGGCGCCATCTTTTGCTTTGTAGGCCTGATATTCACCATCTACAACTTCTTCCATTCTTTGCCTCAAAAGGCCCGAAGTGTCATTAGCAATTAGCTTATCCCAGCCCCTTCCCCAAATAACCTTGATTACATTCCAGCCAGCTCCTCGAAACATACCTTCAAGCTCCTGGATAATCTTACCATTACCTCGAACAGGTCCATCTAATCGCTGAAGATTGCAGTTAATAACAAAAATAAGGTTATCAAGCTTTTCTCTGCCAGCCAATGAAATGGCGCCAAGAGACTCGGGCTCGTCTGTTTCACCGTCCCCCAAATAAGCCCAAACAGTTCTTTTGTCTGTTTTGATAATTTCTCGATGCTGAAGGTATTTCATAAAACGAGCTTGAAAAATTGCCATGATTGGACCTAGCCCCATAGATACTGTAGGAAACTGCCAAAAATTTGGCATTAGCCATGGATGGGGATAGGATGATAGTCCTTCTTGATTGGCCTCCTGTCTAAAATTAAGCATTTGCTTTTCAGTAATTCTCCCCTCTAGAAAGGCTCTTGAATATATACCAGGAGCAATATGACCTTGAAAAAATATTAGATCTGCTCCTTGATCTAAGTCATTTCCGCGGTAGAAGTGATTAAAACCAACTTCATAAAGAGTCGCACTTGATGCAAATGAAGCAATATGACCCCCTAACTCAGAGGAGACTTGGTTTGCCTTAACAACCATAATCATGGCATTCCATCGAATAATAGATTTAATTCGATGCTCAATATTGTGCTTAACAACCAGCTCAGTTTCTTTCTCTACTGGAATTGAATTTAGATAAGCTGTATTAACACCTTGTGGTAAATTCATCCCATCTTCATGGGCCATATCCATTAATTTTTGGAGTATATATTTAGCTCTGTCTTGTCCTTCAAACCTAGCAACAGATCTAAAGGCCTCTAGCCACTCAATAGTTTCTTGGGGGTCAATATCTTTTTGAGACATAAAATTTAATTTAATTCAACAGAAAATGTTTGAAATTCAACTTTTGTGGATATTATCCCTAAAAAGTTAGCTTAAAACCACCTTAATCAACTGCAGATTAAGCTTTGAGAAAAGTCCTTATAGATAATGGATAAAGTAAATAGCTACTATTATTGTTATGTCTTTTTTATTTTGCTTATTATGAAATCTTCTACCATTTTCTAAAATAAATATTTGATAAAATAACTAGATCTTTTATCCTTACAGATATTTTAATGAATATACCAAGTTCGATCTTTAAAGCCTACGATATAAGAGGAATCGTTGAAACTGAACTAACACCAGAAGTTGTCAAATTAATAGGCAAGGCTGTTGGTAGCGAATCTATTGAAAAAGGTGAAAGAGGCATTGTTGTTGGAAGAGATGGACGTTTAACGGGACCAGAATTATCAGATGCATTGATTTCAGGTCTTCTTGAGAGTGGCTGTCACGTTGTTAATATAGGAATGGTCCCATCTCCAGTTGTGTATTTTGCAACCTACACCAAAGGAGCAACATCAGGCGTCATGATTACTGGGTCGCATAACCCAGCAGAATATAATGGATTAAAAATCATGGTTGCAGGTGAAACTCTTTCAGCAGAAAGAATTCAAGACCTACTTAGAAGAATTAATGAGAATAATTTTTCTTCTGGCTCTGGAACCTCAACTTCTATAAATATTGATCAAAACTATATAGACACCATTAAGTCAGATATCAAAATTGACAAAGATCTCAAAATTGTAATTGATTGTGGCAATGGCGTAGCAGGTAACATTGCTCCTCAATTGTTTGGAGCGTTAGGTGTTAAAGTTACTAAACTCTTTTGTTTAGTTGATGGTAGGTTTCCAAACCACCATCCGGACCCCTCTAAACCCGAAAATTTACAAGATTTGATTCAAGAGGTTAAGGATACTGGTTCCGACTTAGGCCTTGCATTTGATGGCGATGGGGATAGACTTGGTGTAGTTGACAACAATGGTCAGATTATTTGGGCTGACCAGCAAATGATGCTTTACTCCAAAGACGTGTTAAGCCGCAATAAAGGCGCAAAAATCATTTTTGACGTGAAGTGTACTTCACTTTTACCTAAAGTTATTTCAGAACAAGGTGGTCAGCCAATCATGTCTAGAACTGGTCACAGCTTCATTAAGCAAAAACTTAAAGAAACTAAAGCAGAGCTGGCAGGTGAAATGTCCGGTCATATTTTCTTTAAGGATCGCTGGTATGGCTTTGATGACGCTCTTTATACTGCAGCAAGGCTTTTAGAGATAGTCTCTAAAAGCGATAAGTCTTGTTCTGAAATTTTTGATGAATTTCCAGTCAATCTTAGTACTCCAGAAATAAACATTAACTTTGAGAAGCACGGTGAGCAGTTTGATGCAATGGCGAAGTTATCCAGCAACATAAATTTTCCTGGAGCAACTATTAATACTATCGATGGTGTTAGAGTTGATTATGAAAATTGTTGGGGCCTTGTTAGAGCTTCCAATACAACTCCTTGCCTAGTTTTGCGTTTTGAAGCTAATGACAATGAATTGCTTGGCGAAATAAAGACAAAGTTTATACAATGGCTTGAATTTAATAGTATTTCTACAGGCTCTTTATAGTCGAAAAATCTAAAAAAAAGGTTTAAAATACACTTTTTTATCTTTGCAAGTCTTCATTCTTGCTAAGAGTAATTAACACTTAAATTTGGAGTAAACCAATGGATGGACATGTCAACTTTACCCTATCAGACCGCTTAAGAAAATCACCATATTACGAGGCCACTCTTAAAGCTGGAGCTAAAACTTTTACGTTATACAATCATATGATTATGCCGACGTCTTATGAGGGCCCAGAGGCTGACTACTGGAATTTAATGAATAACGTCACAATGTGGGATGTTGCAGCTGAACGTCAAGTTGAAATAATTGGCACTGATGCGTATAAGTTTGTTGAATATATTACTTCTAGAGATCTCTCAAAACTTCAAATTGGTCAAGGAAAATACGCCCTTATTACCGATGAAAATGGTGGGATTATAAATGACCCAATTATTTTGAGATTGGCCAATAACCACTTTTGGCTTTCAATTGCTGACAGTGATGTTTTACTATGGACTCGTGGACTAGCCTGCGGATTAGGATGGGATGTTCAGATTAGTGAGCCAGATGTCTCTCCTTTAGCAATCCAAGGTCCTAATAATTTACCTTTAATGCTTGATCTCTTTGATGACTGGGTTAAAGACCTTAAGTACTTCTTTTTTAGAGAATGCGAATTAGAGGGTATTCCTTTAATTGTTCAGCGATCAGGCTGGAGTAAACAAGGTGGTTTCGAACTCTATCTCCGTGATGGCTCTCAAGGTCAAAAACTTTGGGATATTGTAGCTAATGCTGGAAAAAAGTATGACATCAAACCTGGAACACCAAATAATATTGAAAGAGTTGAGTCGGGTCTTTTTTCATGGGGCAATGACATGGATATCAATAGCAACCCCCTAGAGCTTCCTTTATCAAATTTTTGTCAGCTTGATAAAGAGGCTGACTACTTAAGTAGAAATGCACTCCATAAAATTCGCTCTGAAGGCGTCACTAAAAAACTAGTTGGCCTTGTTATTGATGGTGATGCATTTATTGGGGGTTGTTCCAGTCCATGGCAAGTTAAAAGCGGCAACAAAATATGTGGAAAAGTCACTAGCGCTGCATATTCACCAAGACTAAAAATTAATATGGCTATGGCAACTCTTGACAAGGGCTTCAATGAAATAGACTCAGAAGTAGAAGTAGAAACGCCTTGGGGCAAAAGACTAGGAAAGGTTTCGCCAATACCTTTTAACTAAATGAAATTATGGAATTAACTGTCTGGGTTGGGTTATTAGCATCTGCACTTTTTATTAGCATATCTCCTGGCCCTGGAGCAATTTTTTCAATAAGTCAAGGCACTCAATATGGCTTGAAGAGATCTATAATTTCAGTAATTGGCCTGCAACTCGGATTGATGAGTCAAATTATATTTCTGTTGCTGGGACTAGGCGTATTAATTGATCAGTTTCCAAGTATTTTTTCAATAATTAAAATACTGGGAATGCTTTACTTAATTGCACTAGGCGTTATGCAATGGCTTAAAAAAATTGAACAGATATCTACTTCTAAAACCTACCAAGGCAATGCTTTTAGTCCCTTAAATTCTCTTTTAAAAGGTTTTTTTGTGAACATAACAAACATCAAAGGCACCGTTTTTTTTCTTGCATTAATCCCACTTTTTGTCGATTTAACTGCCCTTAAAATTTCTACTTGTATAATTTTAACTGCAACATTAATTAGTGTTGATTTAATTGTAATGATTGGCTACGTCATGCTTGCTGACATATCAAAGTCATTTCTGTCGGATCCAAAAAAAATATTATGGCAAAATAGAGTCACTGGTTCAACATTAATTCTTATTGGTTTAATAATGGGTACTTCTTAACTAGATTTTTATGAGTGTCTTTCATTTAGCATATACAGTGACTGATCTAGAATCTACAAGAAGATTCTATGGGGATCTTTTAGAATGCCCTGAGGGAAGAAGCTCAGAAACATGGGTAGATTTCAATTTTTTTGGAAACCAACTCTCACTTCATATTGGTGAGGTAATAAAAAGTAGTAATTCTAGCTCAAGCGTAGAAGGTGTTTCGGTTCCTATGCCGCACTTTGGCTGTGTACTTGACTGGAATATTTTTTATGATTTGGTTGATAAACTTCAATCAAAAGACTTTAAATTTATTATCAAACCTAGCGTTAGGTTTTTAGGTTTACCTGGTGAACAAGCTACAATGTTTTTTGAGGATATATCAGGTAACGCTATTGAATTAAAAGCTTATCGCAACCCCTCTGAAGTTTTCACTAAATAACTATATTCAGGACTCATAAATGTTTGAATTATTAAGTATTGAAACAATAATCACTTTCATTACTGCATCTGTAGTTTTAAGCCTAGTTCCTGGCCCAGACAATCTATTTGTTATGAGTAATTCAGCCTTAAGAGGCTGGAAGATTGGCTTCTATACAACACTTGGGCTCTGCACGGGATTAATAGGGCATACAATTCTTGTTGGAATTGGTGTTAGTGTTATTTTTCAAACAAGTCCAATGGCTTTCAATGGGCTGAAAATCATCGGTGCATTCTACCTTGTTTATCTTGCATGGCTCTCGATTCAAAATAAAGAGTTAAACTTAGGGGAAGCCTCTCAAGATATTTCAAATAAATCATACTATTTAACTGGTGTTGTTATGAACCTAACCAACCCAAAGGTAGCAATCTTTTTTTTGGTTTTTTTACCCCAGTTTGTAAACTCCAATAATCACAATGTTACATCCCAGATATTTCTACTAGGTCTATTGTTTATTTGTAGTGCATTTTTTGTTTTTACATCAATTGCTTATTTATCCAGTTTTCTTGAGGGGATTTTAAAGAAATCAAAAACTGTAAACAAAAACCTTAATCTGCTTGCAGCAATTATATATATTGCTCTAGCAATCAATCTTTCCTTCATTCACTTATAGTTAGTTATGAAAAATATCTCGTCTATTACTACTAACTATAAAACTAATCATAAAAAGATATGCGAAGTAAGGTTTAAGGTTTTTGTTGATGAGCAAAACGTTCCTGAAGAGCTAGAAATAGATGGATTTGATGATGACGCTACTCATGCACTCATCTTATTAGATGATAAAGCTATTGGAACAGGAAGAATTCTGTCAGATGGCCACATAGGCAGGGTTGCTGTTTTAAAAGAATATCGCGGTCAAGGGGTAGGTAAATTAATTATGAAAATGCTCATTGAATGGGCTCAAGATAATTATTTGCAATCCTTATGGCTATCCTCTCAATGGCATGCTCGAGGGTTCTACATTGATCTTAATTTTACTTGTACTGGTGAAAAGTTTGAAGAGGCTGGCATTGATCATATAAAAATGACAAGAAAACTTTAGTTATTGCCAAATCCTTAGTCATTACTCGCCATAATAATCGTTATCTCTGCCATCGTTGAAGTCTCTAGATAGAAACTTACCAAGCCTTATAATTGACCAGAAAAAACCAAAATACATAATTAGCTTAGCAACTAAATATAAATCCTTAGAAACAAAACCAACCACTATTAAAATTAATAAAAGTAAGATAAGTTTTTTCATTTAGATATATTATTATAATTTTCTGCACTGCACTTCCAGCAAAAATCAAATGTTTGGTCATTAACTTCATTGCAATCATTGCACTTCCAAGTAACAGGGCTTAATTCAGTATTAATTAATGCAATAATTTTTTTAGCTTCTTCTAAATCATTATCTTTTAAAAGCCAAACTTCTGGCCAAGTATCAAAGGGAGCTAATCCACCTGATGCGCTAGATGCAAACTCATTATTAAGAATTACCTCAAAGCCATTATTAATTAAAACATTTTTGACATTCATAACCATTATTCGATTTTCATTAGTATATAAAAGCTTCATTTGATTATAAAAAATTAAATAAATAAAGCCGCTAAACCAAGAAAGGCAACAAAGCCAATAACGTCTGTAATAGTTGTAAGAATAACTCCTCCAGCCAAAGCAGGATCTATCTTTAACTTAGTAAGTGCTAACGGTAAGAATGCTCCAGAAAAAGCAGCAACAAGCAAATTGGTAATTATGGCAAGCGCTATGACTAAACTCAGCAGTAAATCAGAAAACCAGTAGTAAGTGATTAGCCCGATAACGATGGACCAAATTATTCCGTTAAGGCCACTAACTGCAACTTCTTTATTTATTAAAGTTTTAATGTTAGCCGAGGTCACCCTGCCTGTTGCAATTCCTCGGGTAACTATTATTAGGGTTTGAGTGCCGGCAATACCCCCCATGCTAGCAACTACTGGCATTAATATTGCTAGAGCAATTTTTTGTTGCAAGGTGGCCTCAAAAAGACCAATAAAGTAGACCGCAATAAATGCAGTTATTAAATTAACACCGAGCCAAACACTACGCCTCTTTGAGCTTTGAAAGATAGGAGCAAAGACATCCTCATCCTCATCTAAACCAACCATGGACATAACAGAGTGTTCAGCCTGATCTCGAATTACGTCAACCACATCATCAATTGTAATTCGCCCAACTAGTTGATTATTTTCGTCAATTACGGGAGCTGAAATCAAATTTCTTTGCTCAAACATTAAAGCCACTTCAGCTTCATCAGTCTCAGCATTAATTGGTTTTGAAGCATCATTGTTGATCAATGAAGTAACAATTCTCTCTGGCTCTTCAGTCAATAAAGTAGTAATCAGTAAGGAGCCTAAATAATTAAAGTCTCGATCAACGACAAAAATCTGATCTGTGTCTACAGGCATCTCTT
The DNA here is from genome assembly GCA_913057955.1 of uncultured Gammaproteobacteria bacterium. Lineage (GTDB taxonomy): Bacteria > Pseudomonadota > Gammaproteobacteria > PS1 > Pseudothioglobaceae > Pseudothioglobus. The sequence goes on from CAJXOB010000023.1 coordinate 14,700, forward strand.
TGAGAAGTCTTAGATATCTTATGACAGCTCTTATTGTGACATCAGGTCTGACAGTTATAAAGTCAGTATTCATTAAACCACCTGCAGAATCCTCAGGATAGCTTAGAATTTTATTAAGGCGCTCTCGATGCTTAAAATCTAGAGTTAATAAAAGGCTATGAACTGCAGACTCAGGTAGGTTTGGGACAATATCCGCTAAGTCATCCGTATCTAATTTTTCAGTAGCCTTGACTAGATCATCTACCGACATTTCTCCAATTAATTGAGATTGAACATCTTCATTAACCTCTTTTAAAACCTCGCCTTGTATAATAGTTTCTAGCCCAGGCCAAATAATCGTTCTTTCTTTTGGTTGAATAGCCTCTAAAAGTCGAGCAATTTCTCCAGGGTGAAGTTCTTTGATTTGATGTTTTGCCTCATCATAATTTGATGCTTCTAGGGCAATCATTAAATTTTGAAGACTTACTTCGAAATTAGTAAGCTCAACTTCAGCCATATTTATAATCCAATAGTAAACACTGAATAACAAGCTTGACTTGTTATTCAGCAATTACATCATATTATAATTTATATAAGCTAAGCTCTGTGGTTATGTAGTTTTTCTTTATGCTTAATTATTTGGGAATCAAGCTTGTTGATGAGCTGATCAATAGAAGCGTACATATCATTACTCTCAGCTTTAGCAAATAAATCTGCACCACTAACATGGATAGTTGCTTCGGCTTTTTGAAGATCTTTTTGCACTTCTAAAGTCATGTTAACATTCATGATATTATCAAAGTGATGCTTTATTTTTGTGAGCTTATCACTTGTATGCTGCCTGATAGAAGATGTAATATCAAGATGATGACCAGAAAGGTTTAGTTGCATTTTTACTCCTTAGATTAATGAAATAAAATTATGATTCTTTCAACTCTATTGTGTCATATATCCAACATAATATTAAACTTTTTTATCATATATATTGAATAAATTACAGAAAACATGGGTACAAAAAATAGTATATAATTAATCTTTTAATTTGTATTTAAAAAACAAATGTCACCTGAATTCAACCATTTAAGACCTTACATTTCACGAAGATCTTGTCTTCAAGTGTATTTACTAATGGTGGCTAATTCGCCTTAATTTGGCAATTAACTTAGATTTAAAAGCCCCATTATGGGGCTTTTTTCATTTATCAATTGGAATTTTTTTATGTCAAACTTAATGTCCAACTACTACCCTTTAGAGGTTACCTTTGTAAAAGGTCGTGGCTGTTGGTTAACAGATACATCTGGAAATGAATACCTTGATGCACTTTCAGGCATTGGCGTAGTGAATCTTGGTCACTCTCATCCAGCAATTACAAAGAGTATAGTTAATCAGTCAAAACAACTACTTCACACTTCTAACGTTTACCGCATTGCAAACCAAGAAAAACTAGCAACACGTTTGTGTGGCTTGGCTAATATGGACAAAGCTTTTTTTTCAAACTCTGGAGCTGAAGCGAATGAAGCTGCCATAAAAATTGCTAGGCTTTTTGCTCGGACTAAAAATATTCAAAACCCAATTATTTTAACGGCGAATCAAAGCTTTCATGGTCGAACAATGGCCACTCTATCTGCCACAGGTCAAAGCAAGGTTCAGGAGGGCTTTTCTCCATTAATGAGTGAGTTTTTTCATGTTGACTTTGATGATACTAATGCTATCAAAAAATTCAGTGTGAATAATAACGTAGTTGCTGTAATGGTTGAGCCAGTTCAGGGAGAAGCTGGCGTTATAATTCCTGAAGATGATTATTTAAATAAAGTTAAATTACTCTGTAAAAAAAATGATTGGCTCTTTATTCTCGATGAAGTTCAAGCTGGAATGGGAAGAACAGGCAAACTCTTCGCCCATCAACACAACAATATTACTCCTGATATCCTCTGTCTCGCTAAAGGTCTTGGTAATGGTGTTCCAATTGGAGCATGCCTTGCTAGAGGCAAAGCTGCCGAAATGCTTACCCCTGGAACTCATGGTTCAACCTTTGGTGGCAATCCATTGGTAACAGGAGTAGCTTTGAGTGTTCTTGATGTTTTTGATAGTGAGTCAATTCTTGAGAATGTAATGAAAATGAGTCAGTATTTCGAGTCAGAATTTAAGGCAAAAATAATGGATTGCAATTCTGTTAAAGAGTTAAGGATAAAAGGACTCATGATTGGTATTGGACTTGATGAAAATATCATTGATTGTAGCAAGCTTACTCAAAAAGCTCTAGAAGACCAGCTATTAATAAACATTACGGGCAACTCTATTAGACTATTGCCGCCACTTATAATATCTAAAAAAGAAATTGATATTTTAATCAAAAAGATTTTAAAGCTAATTAGCATTTAGGACTAACTATGACAAATCATTTCATCAACTTTGACCAGCTTTCTCAAAATGATTTACAAGGGATAATAGATCGAGCGATCTCTCTTAAAAAAGAACACAAGTCTGGAAGAATAAATGACTCTCTTAAAAATAAAACTTTAGCGATGATCTTTGATAAATCCTCGACTCGAACTAGGGTTTCATTTGAGGCAGGTATGACGCAACTTGGAGGCCAATCACTCTTTCTCTCTGAAAAAGATATACAACTAGGAAGAGGTGAGCCAATTACTGATAGTGCTATAGTTATTAGCTCAATGGTTGATGCAATAATGCTGCGATTATCCTCACATGAAGATATAGTTGAATTTTCAAAACATTCAAGTAAGCCAGTCATTAATGCTCTTTCAGATGAATCCCACCCTTGCCAGATACTCGCTGACTTAATGACTTATCAAGAGCTTAGAGGCTCCATCCAAGGTAAAAAAATAGCATGGATTGGCGATGGTTGCAATGTATGTCAAACATATATGCAGGCTGCAGCAATATTCGATTTTGAGCTTACAATTTCAACTCCTTCTGGTTTTGAGCCTTCTAATGCATTTATTAAAAAATATCAAAAAAACATCAGCTTCTTCGAGGAGCCTAATGATGCTTGCAAGGGGGCCGATATTATTGTTACAGATGTTTGGACTAGTATGGGCCAAGAATCCGAAATAAAACAGCGAGAACATGCGTTTAAAGGGTTTCAGGTTGATCAAAAGATGATGGATCATGCCAAAGATGATGTTATATTCATGCACTGCCTTCCTGCCTATCGTGGCAAAGAGGTAAGTTCAGAGGTTATAGATGGAAAACAAAGCGTTGTTTGGGGTGAAGCTGAAAATCGACTTCATGTTCAGAAGTCTCTATTGCTATATCTGATTGAAGACTAGTCTAATTGAGATAGTTTTAATTTAGCTTCTTGATAAAACTTAACGCCTCTTTCAATCTTTTCTCGCCCCTTTGAGACGCGCCAATTATTAGTATCCCTCAAGGAGTAGACGCATCCGCAATATTCCTGCTGATAGAAGTTCTCTTTTTTAGATAACTCTAGCATCCTAGAAGACCCCCCTTGTTTGCGCCAATTAAAATCCCAATAAGGAACATTATGAGGCTGAGAAGATCTAGCGCCTGAATCATTAATTTGCTTCATATCTTTCCAACGAGAAATGCCAAGAGTCGAAGAAATAATATCAAAGTTATTTTCAGAAGCATACTTGGCTGTTTTTTGAAATCTCATATCAAAACAAGTAGTGCATCTCTTTCCTCTTTCAGGCTCGTTTTCTTGACCCTTTGTTCTGGAAAACCATTCATCACGATCATAATCCGCATCAATAATTGGCATCCCAAGTTTTTCAGCAAAACGAATATTCTCTTCTTTTCTCAGCTCATATTCATCAAAAGGATGGATATTTGGATTGTAGAAAAAAATTGTTGTGTCAATTTCAGAGGCAGCTAAGGCCTCCATAATTTCTCCAGCACAAGGAGCACAGCAAGAGTGCATTAATAGTTTTTTTTCACCATTAGGAGTCTCTAACTTTGGTCTATTGTATGAGTCAAGTGAATAATCTATTTGAGACATTGTTTGACCTTTTTTAAAACTTCCCAAGATTCACGCTTAAGATTTGAGTTTTTTAAGATATCTCTAGGGTGATGCATTAAAAAAATACCTGACTTACTTGGCTTATAAGAAGAGTCCATGATCAATACAACTTCTGCAAGATTATTTTTCACATACTCATCAACCTGACTTTTTTCAAGTGAAACAAGGCAGGCATTTTGAATGTTGAAATCAATCGATGAAAGCATCTTTATTAGTAAATTTTGACTAACTCCTTTTTTACAAAATGAATCTTGCGTGCCAACTTCAATTATTAAAAGCTTTAATAAAGGCTCAGTAACTTTTTTTGACTCAATTTTAGAATATAGGAAATCTGGAATTCCTAGAGCCTCAAGATATTCATCTCTTAACTGCATATTCAAATCTGTGGATGAGCCCGCTCAACATTTGCCATTACTTTATTTAATGCATTGACATACGCCTTAGCTGACGAGGTAATAATATCAGTATCAACACCCTGTCCATTTACAATTTTTCCTTCATACTCCAATCGAACATTAACTTCCCCAAGAGAATCGGTACCTTGAGTAACATTTGTTACAGAATATAACTGAAGCTTTGGATCTATATCAACCAAAGACAATATTGCATTGAAAGTAGCGTCAACTGCGCCAGACGTTTTAGCTGAGGCGCTCTGTTCATTTCCATTTATTGACAACGTTACGTCCGCAGTATTCTCTTTACCAGACTCAGCAGATACTTTGAGTGAAACCAAGTGAATGGTTTCCGATGGTTCAGTTTGAGCATCTGAAACCAAAGCCTGAAGATCTTCATCAAAAATATCATGCTTCTTATCAGCCAAAGTTTTAAATCTAGAAAAAGCATCATTTAAGGCATCGTCCGAATCAAACTCAATACCTAGCTCACCAAGTCTAACTTTGAAAGCATTTCGACCAGAATGTTTACCAAGCACTAATGAATTTTTATTCCAACCAACATCTTCCGCTCTCATGATTTCATAAGTTTCTCTATGCTTAAGAACTCCATCTTGATGAATTCCAGCCTCATGGGCAAAAGCATTGGCGCCAACTATAGCTTTGTTTGGCTGAACAACGAAGCCAGTAATGGATGATACGAGTCTAGAGGCTGCTAGAATACCTGTAGCATCTATATTTGTATCTAATCCAAATACATCTTGCCTAGTTCGAATTGCCATTACGACTTCTTCTAGAGAGGTATTTCCTGCCCTTTCACCTAACCCATTAATAGTGCATTCTATTTGTCTTGCACCATTTAAAACGGCTGAAAGAGAATTTGAAACTGCAAGACCCAAATCATTATGGCAGTGTGCAGAAAAAATTGCCTTATCAGAATTTGGAATTCTCTCTATTAACTCTCTCATTGTTTCACCAAATTGATGAGGTATGTTGTAACCCACTGTATCTGGAATATTAATTGTTGTTGCCCCAGCATTAATAGCTGATTCAATTATGCGGCAAAGAAAATCAATATCTGAACGACCAGCATCCTCTGGGCTAAATTCAATATTATTAGTGTACTTTGTTGCTCTTTTTACAGAGCGTATTGCCTGACCAACAACTTCATCAGGTGTCATCCTTAGCTTCATCTTCATATGAATATCAGAGGTTGCTATAAAGGTGTGTATTCGTGCTGAATTTGCGCCTTTAATAGACTCGCCAGCTCGATCAATATCTTTATCGAGAGCTCTCGCTAATGAGCACACTGTTGAATCTTTAACTACTTTAGCAACTGCTTGAACTGCCTCAAAATCACCTTGAGAGGCAATTGCAAAACCAGCCTCAATAACATCAACTTTCATTTTTTCTAGACTTTTAGCGATACGAACTTTTTCATCCTTGGTCATCGATGCGCCAGGTGATTGTTCTCCATCTCTAAGTGTTGTATCAAATATTATTAGTTTTTCGGACATTAATTGCTCCTTTTTATTTTACGAATTTTATCTTAAATTTTAGTGATAGACTTTCGTCTATTATGATTATTATTGCCTTACGGCAATAATCGCAACAAAGCAAAGAGCTTGCTTAGTGAAAGTAATGTGATTGAATTAAGGTTCTTAATCATAAGTAAAGATTATAAAGCAACTTAAGTTGTCTTAATCTTTTTTTTCTCAATGCGCCTTTTATTAATGCCAATAATAGTAATTAATGGACCTGAGAGCAAGTATAGAAAAAATCCAGTAAATAAAACAATATTAGGCTTATAAAGAAGCACAATTAAACTAAGAACAATAGCCAAAAGAAAACGAAATGAAGCTTTCTTTGAATCCAATTCTTTAAAACTGTAATACCGAACATTACTAACCATAAGAATTCCACAAATAATTGTTATTGCAGCACCAAGATAGTAACCTATGTAGCCTATTGAAATTACGTCCGAATCAAAGAAGGCAAATGCCCAAATTTTAAGCCATATCATTGAAGCTATTACGCCCGCAGCAGCTGGTGAAGGAAGCCCTTGAAAATAGCGCTTATCGGCAGAGCCTACTTGCGTATTAAACCTAGCGAGACGTAAAGCAGCACAAGTTAAATAAACAAAGGCTGCAAGCCAGCCAAATCTTCCTAAACCAGAAAAACCCCACAAATAAACCAGAAGAGCTGGAGCTAAGCCAAAAGAAACAAGGTCAGCTAAAGAATCATACTCCGCGCCAAAAGCACTTTGAGTATTTGTTAACCGAGCTACTCGCCCATCTAACGTGTCCCATAACATGGCAACCATTATTGAAATTGCCGCCAATGTAAAGTCACCATTAATAGATGCAATAATAGAATAAAACCCAGCAAACATGCCAAACGTTGTTAACACGCTTGGCAATATGTAGATTCCTCTATTTCTTGGTTTTTTTTCTGTCATTGCTAATTAAAATAAAGCTGACAATATCAAAAATTAATTAGTTTTTAGTCTGATCTACT
>CAJXOB010000024.1 GCA_913057955.1 uncultured Gammaproteobacteria bacterium
CTTGATAACAATAAGGTGTCCGCAATTAAAACAAACCGTGGTGAGTATTCAGCGGATAGCTTTTCAGTGTCACTTGGCAGTCATTCGCAAAAAATTCTCTCTGAAGTTGGTATTGATATTCCTATTTATCCAGTTAAAGGTTACTCAATGACCCTCCCAGTTTTAAATGATCATGATGCTCCTCAATCTACAATAATGGATGACAAAAATAAAATTGGTATAACGAGGCTGGGGGAAAATATAAGGGTTGCTGGTATTGCTCACTTAACAGGATTCAACTCTAACTTAAGAGAAAAATCTCTCCACTCTTTGAAAGAAGGGCTAAATAATCTTTTTCCTCGAGCAACTAAAGAGGCTGAGGATCTCAAATTTTGGACAGGTTTTAGGCCCAGCACTCCTGATGGAACGCCTGTAATTGGTCCTACGCCCTACCCTAATTTATTTCTCAATACTGGCCATGGAACCTTGGGTTGGACAATGTCTGCTGGTTCTGGCAAACTATTGGCTAACCTAATTTCAGGCATTGAATCTGAAATATCTACTGAGGGCATTGATATGAGTCGATATAACTATGCAAATAAAACTTCGTTGAGTTATGGCTAGAAAATGTACTGCCACTATTAATCTTGGTGCAATTAAGAAAAACTACTTATATGCAAAATCACTATCGCCTAATGCAAAAGCTATAGCAATCATTAAGGCTAATGCCTATGGTCACGGGGCAATTGAAGTAGCAAATCAACTTGAAGATTGTGCGGATTGTTTCGGAGTAGCATGCATCGAAGAGGCTATAGAGTTAAGGAACTCTGGAATTAATAAAACCCCTATATTGCTGATGGAAGGCATTTTTTAGTTATCTGAAATTAGTCTCATTGAAAAATATAATCTAATTGTTACAGTCTGTAATTCTCAACAACTTCAATGGCTTCTTGACAATGAGTTTAGCAGTCCAGTTGATGTATTTGTAAAATACGACTCTGGTATGGGACGACTTGGCTTTCATGGAAATGAGTTTACTAATGCTATAAATTCACTAGAAGAAAGCACTAGCATTGACAACATAACTTTAATGTCTCATTTTTCTAGTGCCGACATTCTAGAAGATGCAACAACGAATACTCAGATTAATGACTTTAATAAAGCCCTGCCCTCAAAAAATTACCCTGCTTCATTGGCTAATTCAGCTGGAATAATGGGGTGGCATGAGTCTCATAATGATTTTATACGTCCGGGGATTATGCTTTATGGCTCTTCACCTTTTCCTGATAAATCTCATCTGGATAAACTAATTCCTGCTATGAGCCTTTCTTCAGCACTTATATCAATCAAAAATTTTAAAGCCGGACAATCAGTAGGCTATGGCAGTCGTTATATTTGCAATAAAAATACAGCAATTGGCGTTGTTGCTATTGGCTATGCAGATGGTTATCCGCGCAGCGCAAAAGATGGCACTCCTGTCTTCATCAATGGCGTTAAAAGTGAAATTGCAGGGAAAGTATCGATGGATATGATAACTATTGATTTAAGCAATGTGCCAAGCCCCAAAATTGGCGATCGAGTTGAGCTCTTTGGAGAAAACATTGCCATAGATGATGTTGCAGCTAATTGCAATACAATATCTTATGAAATATTTACAAAAATTACCAGTAGAGTTTATAAAACATACGTCCAATAATTTTTGAATACTAATATAATGCATTTAATTTGTTATTGTAATTCTTAAAAAAATCATGCTTTCATCAAACCAAATTAACACATTTAATAAAGATGGATACCTAGTTATAGAAGACTTTATTAACCAAAAACAAAGAAAACTTCTAATGGATCGTGCAGAAAAGCTAATTGATGATTTTCAGCCACCCTCCTCGCACTCTGTATTTACAACTGATGAACAGGAAAGAACGAGTGATGAATATTTTTTAAGTTCAGGAGATCAGATTCGATTTTTTTTTGAAGAGAAGGCAATTGATGAAAATGGAAATTTTACTGTTCCTAAACAAAAATCAATTAATAAAATTGGGCATGCGCAGCATGAGCTAGATCCTGTTTATAAGCAAGTAATTAGTGAACTTAACTTACCAGAAATAGGCTTGCAGCTGGGAATCAAAAAACCAAGAAAGTTGCAATCAATGCACATCTTTAAGCAACCCAGTATTGGAGGCGAAGTTGGCCTTCATCAAGACTCAACATTCTTATACACTAGCCCAATGAGTTGTATTGGCTTTTGGGTGGCACTTGAAGATGCAAATAGAGAGAATGGATGTCTACAAGCTATAACTGGAGGTCATTCAATCCCCCTTAAAAAGCGCTTCAAGTTATCTTCTGGTGGTGGCACTGAGTTCGAAATTTTAGATGACAGCCCTTTTCCAGATGCGCAACTAGATTTACTCGAAGTTAAGGCGGGAACTTTAGTCATTTTGCATGGACAATTGCCTCATTATAGCGCTGCAAATACCTCCGAGCGCTCTCGACAAGCGTTTAGTTTGCATTTAGTAGATCAAGATTGCCATTACGCAGAAGATAACTGGTTACAGTCTGAATTTTAAATTTATAACGTAGAAAAAACATATGAACGATAGAAAAATAACTGATATTCACAACATTAATTTCAAGCCATTTGATCGCTATGGTGAGCCAGTTAAAAATATGAGCTGGCACATTATTAGCTATAACCAGACTACAGGTTACGGTAGCTATATTTTAAAAATGGATCCAGGGGCACAATCAATCCCTCATACTCATACTGGATTTGAAGAATTTTTTATAGTAGAAGGTGAGCTAATCGACTCGGATGGTGCTGTCTTTAAGAAAGGTGATTTCGTATCTTTTGAACCAGGAAGTAAGCACTCTTCATTATCTGAAAAAGGTGCTTTGATCGTAGTCTTTCAAAGAGGTATCAACCAGCCAATCAAAGGAATGTAGATGCCTGTAGAAATTAGAAAAACTTTATTACACGTTGAAAAAACCTTTATTGAAGGCAATAAAAAAGCGGACAAACCCCTTACTTTAATTGCCGCAGTTGCTGTTATAAAAAATCCCTGGGTCAACCTTCAACAGGGTGTTGAGTTTATTGAAGACCTGAAGCCAGGAATACTCGATGTTGCACCAGAACTTGGTGAAATATTAACAGCTATGATTATTAAGGAGGCCGGTTCTGGTGCAAAAGTAGAGGGGTATGGTAAATCTGCAATAGTGGGGCTTAAAGGAGAAGTTGAGCACGCCTCTGCTATTATTCATACACTTCGATTTGGTAATTACTATAGAGAGGCTGTTGGCGCTCAGTCCTACCTATCATTTTGTAATACTCGAGGCGGTGCAAATGCGCCAATTATGATTCCTTTGATGGATAAAAATGATGCCGGAAAACGCTCACATTACTTGACTATCCAACTTGCGATACCTGACGCACCAGCAGACGATGAATTAGTCATTGCTTTAGGCGCTTCAATTGGTGGCAGGCCGCATCACCGAATAGGCGATCGCTACCAAGACTTAAAAGACTTGGGACATGATATCGAAAATCCTGCGAACGTATGAGCTACTAAATCTTAGTTTAGGAATCCGACTGAGACTCTATAGCTTCTTCTGCAATTACTTCCATTGCAACCATACTTGGTCTTTGCGCCATAACCTGGAAGTCAGATTGATCAGATTCATCAACGTCCTCATTAATAAACATCATCACAAACACTGTCACTGCAATAACTAAGTGCACTAGGCTTAAATACAATAAGAAACCAAGACTATCAAATAAATTAAGAAAATAACTCATTGTGAAGGGTCCTAATGCAGCAAAGACGCTAAAAACAAAAACAATTGTGCCACTGGCACTTACCATTTGACTTGGCTTTAAACGGTCATTGGTTTGAGCAACTCCAAGCGAATAGAGTGGCAAAGTGCTTGCCCCAATCAACCCGTTTAACACTAAGAAGGTGGTTTTTGAAAAATCAAATATTGCAAGGAGAGAACAAACGCCTACAACTATTGAGCAGCAAAGTAAAATTACCTTCCTCCGATCAATCTTGTCTGATAGCCAACCTAATGGCCACTGTGATAAAGCTCCAAAGCCAATAAATAGAGTCATAAAAAGAGCAGTCTCCGAAATACTTAAGCCCGATTGAATTGCATAAATTGTTCCTACGCCAAAGAAACCAGCAGAAGCAAGGCCAGAAATACCAATCGTTGCAACGCCTGAAGGCGAAGCTTTCCACAACGCCTTAAAGCCCAAAGGCTCCTGCATCTCTACTTCAGGAGCCTTTATTTCAGTTAAAAGTATGGGGATGAGTGATATTGAAAGCAAGATGGATGCAAGAAGAAACAAATTAACTCCTGCTGGACTATCGATGACAAACAAGCCCTGGCCCATTGCAAGTCCACCCCAAACAACCATCATATGAATTGAGAATAATTGGCCGCGGTTTTCATTAGAAGAAATTGAGTTTAACCACCCTTCAACAATTATCATAATTCCAGCAACACAAAAACCAGACAAAAACCTGGCAACAAACCAAACTGGCGGTTCAATAAATAATAGCTGGATTAGAATTGCAGTTGATGCGATGGATGCGAAGGCGGCATAGGTTCGAATTTGTCCCGTCTTTTTAATTTGACCAGGAGAAATTAATGAACTTGCAAAAGCTCCCAAAAAATAGCCAGACATTACTAGACCTGTTGTAAGTACAGAAAAGCCTTCATAATCTGCTCTCCAGCTACTTAGAGTTCCCTGCAAGCCATTGCCCAAGCTAATGAACAATATTCCTAAGAATAATGGCCATATAGCGCGCATAACGATAGTCAACATAACAATTTAAATCCTAATAAAAGATAAAAAAATCATGGATAAAAAAATAAACAGTTTATCATGACACTTTTTCACGAAAACGCGGATTTTAATGTATTTTTGAAGTGTATTTTTACAAATATGGTAAAAAGTTTAAATGATTGAAATTTATGAAAAAAAATGGACCATTTATATTCTCGAATGTGGCGACAAAACCCTCTACTGTGGGATTACAAATAATCTAGATAATCGAATGAGGCAGCACAACGGTGAGATCAAAGGCGGGGCGAAATATACAAGATCACGTCAGCCTTTTAGAATTGCCTATACCGAAGAAGTTGCAACAAGAAGCGAGGCCCTAAAAAGAGAGCACGTTATAAAAAAAATGACTAGAAGCGATAAGGCAGCACTAGTGCGCTTAACTTAAGCTTTAGTTTTGCAAGATAGATAAATCACTTAAAACCATTTCTGAGTGCGTCTTAGGGTCTACAGATAGATAAATTTTAGCGATTTTTCCTTCTGGGCTTATGATGAAGGTATTCCGTTTGGCTGACTTATATCCTAAGAAATTACTTAGTGAGTTGTATTGCTTTGCTACTTTTCCTTTGTTATCAGACAATAGCGAGAAAGGTAGATTATTTTTTTCTGAAAATTTCTTATGTGACGCAACACTGTCAAGACTAATTCCAAAAACCACCGATTTGCTTGCAATGATTCTTTTAACAGCATCTCTAAAATCGCAAGCTTGGGTAGTGCAGCCTGGCGTGTCATCTTTAGGATAAAAATACAACACTACCCACTTGCCCCTGTAGTCTTCTAGTTGATGACTTAAACTGTTTTGATCTTCAAGGCTAAATTTTGGCGCCTCATCTCCCAGTTCCAGTGCTGCATTTGTCGTTAAAGAAAGCACTAATAAAAGTAAAGTACAAAATAATTTATTGATAGATTGAATATTCATTTTGAAATAGTACTTGAATTTAGAGTGATTTTAGACTGCATACGTTTAAAAAAAATTTAGATTTATCTTTTTTTCTTAGAGTTACTTATAGCACTCTGATACCAGTTAACAGCCTTTGAGAGCTGCTTTTCGTTAATATTATTTCTCTTACAGTAAGATTTAGCAATATTTGCTAAGGATGGTTTTAAAGATAATTGCTTTTGCATTTGATTCATAGTTATTCCAAGAAAAATGCTTTAGTTGACCGATAAGGAGAAACCTGTCAACTAAAGCGGGTACCTCTTATGTCAAACGGAGAGAGAATGACAAAAGTATTGAGGTTCTTTAAAAAAACTTAAAATTCGTAAACATTGCCTTTAGCTATTAGAGACTTGCATAATGCTGATGTATAATCCATTTACAAATGAAGAGATTATTGACATTATGCATGGTTGCAATTTAAAGGGGTTGTAATTGCAACGGCTCTAATAAACTAAAAACAATATGCACATAATAATCATTTCGTCAAACTTTCAAATGTTTAATACATGGAGTTTTGATGAAGACTTTATGAATATTCTTTCATTTTTTTTGTTTTAAACTACAATAACTTTTTTAATTAGAAATTATTACCTTAAATGCAAACCATTTTAATAGTTGAAGACGATAAAACCATTGCTGAAAGTATTGCTTTTATACTTGAACAGGACTCTTTCAATTGCAAGTGGTTTGACAATGGCCAAGATGCACTTGAATATATCAATAATAATGAAGTTGACCTAATTCTTCTTGACGTTGGATTGCCTGACATGAGTGGGTTTGACGTACTTCGAAAGGTCCGTGAAAAATACAGCCTGCCTGTTATTATTATTTCAGCCAGAGATGATGAGTCAGATCAAGTACTAGGCCTTGAAGGTCTTGGAGCTAACGCTTATGTAACTAAACCATTAAGCCCAAGACTCGTTGTTGCTCATGTTCGTGCTCAGCTAAGAACTGGAAAATCAACTACTAACTCTGGCTCTTCAAAGTTTAGTATCAATCATGCTATGCAAAGAGTTGTGTTTGATGACATTGAGCTAACGCTTACTCCTGCAGAATTTAAAATTTTATCTCACCTTGTTAAAAATCCTAACAGAGTTCACTCTAGAGAGTTTTTAATGAGTATTATTTGGGATAGGCCCCATGGCTCAGATATTAAAACAATTAACACTCATATTAAATCTATTCGAAAGAGGATCCATGAAGTCGATGAAGATAGTGATTGCATAGAAACCCATAGAGGAATTGGATATAGCTTAATTGAATGAGACACTTTAAGTTAAATATTGGTACCAAACTTTTTCTTCTCTACTTCATCATAAGTTCAACTTTACTTTGGATATTTGCTCATAGAACGGCGCTTGAGTCAGCAAAATCAGTGATGGTTGAAGTTTCAAGCCTAATGAGTCGAGTTGCCTCACAAAACAATAAAGATGGTGAGATTGATTTAGAAACTTTCGAGAGTTTGATTGTTAATTACTTGCGCTCTCAAAAAAATACAATTGATACTAACAACAATCAAAAACTTGAAAACCTTGCAATTTATGTGACCGATAAGGATGGCCTCCTTGTTTTAGATTCTAGAGGGCTAATACTAGGCAAAGATATGAGGTCCCATAATGAAGTGAAATCTGCCCTTATTGGTGGACAAGATATAACTAGAGTAGTTGAAGAGTTCATTCCTGGGCCAAAAAAAGCTAGAGGGGCTGTTGTTGAGTACTTATACAAGTCAAGGTTTCTTAACGCGTCAAATCCAATTTATGGAGATAATGGCGAAATTTTAGGTGCGGTTGTAGTTGTTGCGCCTCTAATGGATTTACTAGACCAAAACTATCTCTTGCAATTTATTTTTTATATTTTTCTAATTTCATTAATTTTTGGAGCTTTAGGAAGCTATAGGATATCTAGAAACATTAGTCGTATTCAAAAGTATACCACGAGCCTTTTTAGTGATGAAGATACAGTTAAGCCCGATCTTAACAATCAATTTAATAAACTTGCAAAAACTATTGAAAATGCAAGAGCCGAGGTTGAGCTTAAGGATGACGTTGAGCAGTATATTGATACTCTGGCTCATGAATTAAGGACGCCTATAACAGGAATTCAGCTTACTGCAGAGAACTTACTCACTCCAATGAGTGATAAGCAAAGAAAAAGATTTATTGAAAACATATTGGATTCAAATAAACATATGGACCTTCTGGTTAATAGGTTGCTAGATCTTTCAAGAATAGAACGACGCGAAAAGCTTAAGTCCATTGAGTCATTGAATATTTTAAAAATCGTTAATAACGTTTTACAAGCGCCTAGCCGCACAAAAAATATCTCTGACAAAAATCTTAAAATAATTCTTGAAATCGATAATAATGGTTTTATAAAGGCTGAAAAAATATTACTAGAGCAGGCTATTGGGAATATAGTAAATAACGCATTAGACTTTAGTCCAAAATCAGGATCGATCACCATTAAATCTTCTGAAACTAATACCGCTATCTCAATCATAGTTCTTGATGACGGTCCTGGCATCCCCCCTCATGTTCTAAGCAAGCTATTTACACGATTTTTCTCAGTTTCTAGACCAGACACAGGGGTCAGAGGGAATGGATTAGGCTTGCGATTTGTTCGAAAGATAATGCAGCTTCATGGAGGCGAGGTAATACTTCAAAACCGCTTTATTCAGCAAGGGGCTGAAGCAAAGCTTAGGTTTCCTATTATTATTAAGTAGCTTAACTTATAGGCTTAGGCTTTCTGCTCGGTTTTTTGCTCCAAAATACGCGTTTTTTTGCACTATTAGGTTTTTTTTGTTCATCCCTTTGGCCTTCACTATTTTTAGCAGCACTGCTCTGAGAATCACTTTTGTTTCTACTTCTATTTCTACTTCTATTTCTTCCTTGGGGTTCTTGTTTTTTTGGTTTACTGGATTTTATTGGAAGCAGTTCGCGCGATTTTGGAAGATCATGACTTGGCACAAAATCATCAACTAACTCACGCTCCAGTTCTTTTTGGATCAGGCGCTCAATATCAAATAACTGTTTGGCTTCGTCTGCACTGACCAAAGAAATTGCTTCGCCGCCTCTTCCCGCCCTTCCGGTTCGACCAATTCTATGTACATAGTCCTCAGGGACGCTAGGTAAGTCAAAATTAATAACGTGTGGGAGTTGGTCAATATCAATTCCGCGCGCTGCAATATCAGTAGCCACAAGGACTCTCACTTTTCCAGCCTTAAAGTCAGCTAAAGCACGGGTTCTAGCACCTTGGCTTTTGTTTCCATGAATTGCAGTTGCGCTGATATTTTTCTTCTCTAGGCTTGTCGCAATTCTATTAGCGCCATGCTTGGTTCTACTAAATACAAGAACTTGCTGCCACTCACCTTTGTTAATTAAATGGGTTAAAAGTGCTGTTTTTTTAGTTTTATCTACTGGACAAATCCAGTGCTTAATCGCCTCTACTGTAGAGTTCCTGGGTGTAACTGAAATCTCAATTGGGTCATGAACAAGGCCTTTTGCTAGCCTTCGAATATCTTCAGAAAAAGTGGCTGAAAACATTAATGTTTGACGTTTTTTTGGTAATAATTTAATAATTCTTTTAATGTCATGGATGAACCCCATGTCAAGCATACGATCGGCTTCATCTAAAACTAGAATCTCTAATTCATTAAAATTGACAGCATTTTGAGAATGAAGATCGAGCAATCTTCCCGGGGTGGCTACCAAAATATCGACACCTTTGCGAAGCTTCTGCATTTGAGGGCCAATGCCAACGCCACCAAAAACCACTGTTGCGCTTAACGGTAAATTCTGACCATAGGTTTTAACGCTTTCAAGGATTTGAGCTGCAAGTTCTCTCGTTGGCGTCAATATTAAAGTTCGAGTGTGATTCGATGAAGGTCTCCTTCCATTGGATAAGAGCTGCAATATAGGCAAAGTGAATCCTGCCGTCTTTCCAGTTCCGGTTTGAGCAGCTGCCATTAAGTCTTTTCCTTCTAAAACAATAGGAATAGATTTTTCCTGAATGGGCGTAGCTTCAGAGTAGCCTTGAGCCTCAATAGCTCCAAGAATTTGTGGTGACAGTCCAAGTGTTGAAAAGCTCATGTAATTACATCAAAAAAAAATATGGTTGTATTTTACGGGCATAGTTGAGCTGTAACTTGCAATCTCAAATATGAGTTAAAAAAGATAGCCCTCTTTGTCATTCAGCTTTCAGCTGTTTAGTTATAATAAAATAGTATTTTCTTGCTCTGGACAAAGGTAATTTATATGGTATTATTCGCGAGTTTTGTAACGAAATTTAATCAACTATGAAAATAATTATTCCTATCAAGCGAGTTCTTGATCCTTATACGCAAGCCCGAGTTAACAAGCAAACTGAGCAAGTAGATCTTGCTAATGCTAAGATGGCAATGAATCCTTTTTGCGAGATTGCAGTTGAAGAGGCTTTAACCCTAAAAGAAAGTGGCGCGGCATCTGAAACTATTGCTGTTAGTATTGGTACTGATAAAACTGTAGATACCCTTAGAACCGCTCTTGCAATGGGCGTTGATCGAGCAATTTTTATTAAGACCGAATCTGAGCTTGATTTACAGCCTTTGCATATTGGTAAAATTTTGGCTAATATTATTAGGCGCGAAGAAGCTGAACTCATAATAATGGGAAAACAAGCTGTAGATAATGATAATAACCAAACGGGTCAAATTCTTTCGGGACTTTTGGACTATTCTTTGGGTACTTTTATTTCTAAGTTCGAGCTTAGTGCTGATGCGAGTAGTGTTGAAGTTAGTCGTGAAATTGATTCAGGAATTGAAATTAGAAAGCTTAACCTTCCGGCTATTGTAACGGTAGATTTAAGGCTTAATGAGCCAAGATACGCCTCACTCCCAAACATCATGAAGGCAAGGTCTAAACCTTTAGAAACAATCGAGCTAGATAGCCTTGGAATTGACACATCGCCACGAATTAAAGTAATTAGTGTTGTCGAGTCAGGAACTAAGGATAGAGCCTCTAAGCAAATTAGCTCTGCTGAAGAGTTGTTTTCAGAATTAAATCAAATGGGAGTTCTGTAATGTCAGCACTTATATTAATTGAACTTAATGGATCAGAAGTAAACGCAAGTAGCAGAGCTGCTATCACTGCGGCTTCACAGCTTTCAGATAGTATTGATGCCCTGGTTCTTACTAATGACTCATCCAACTCAGAATCTGTATCTAAATTAGCTGGAATTAACTCAGTTAAAATGATTGTTGATGATGCACTTGAGCATGCCAATGTTGAAGTAGCAAGTAAGTTAATTGCAGAGGCAATGAGTGGTTATAAATACCTTGTTTCAGGCTCTTCAACTTATAGCAAGAATATTCTGCCCCGTGTAGGCGCCCTTCTAGATGTACAGCCTATATCGGATGTTTGCGAAATCAAGTCAAACAATACATTTGTCAGGCCTTTGTATGCTGGAAACATAATGGCAACAGTAGAGTCTTCTGATGAAATTATTATTATGACGGTTAGGGCGACAGCTTTCGAACACTCTGGTGATGGGGGTTCAGCAAAAGTTGAGGCTTTGTCGTCAACAATACCTGAGTCAAATTCAACCTTTATTTCACTACAAGAATCTCAGTCTGAGCGTCCTGAACTAACAACAGCGGCAAGAATTGTCTCTGGAGGTCGAGGTCTTGGCTCAAAAGAGAATTTTGCTCTGATTGAGCAATTAGCGGACAAGCTTGATGCGGCGGTTGGCGCTTCAAGAGCTGCAGTAGATGCCGGGTTTATCTCTAATGACTATCAAGTTGGACAAACTGGAAAAGTAGTGGCTCCACAGCTATACTTAGCTGTAGGAATATCTGGCGCGATTCAGCATCTTGCTGGAATGAAGGATTCACAGGTTATTGTTGTTATTAATAACGATCCTGATGCCCCAATGTCAAGAATGGCTGATTTAGTATGGCAAACAGACCTATTTGTTGCTTTAAAAGAATTAAACGAATATCAGATTTAGGAAGCTAATTAATGGAAAGAGAGTCGATTGAATATGATGTAGTTGTTGTTGGAGGAGGTCCCTCTGGACTTGCGTCTGCTTGTAAGCTTAAACAACTTAATCCTAATCTTTCCGTATGCCTACTAGAGAAAGGCTCTGAAATAGGCTCACACATAATTTCTGGTGCAGTTTTTGAACCTCAAACGCTGTTTGATTTATTTCCAGATGACGCAAAGAATTGCCCAACACTTAAAACCCCTGTCGTTAAAGATGATCTTTATTGGCTTACTAGTAGCAATAAAAGCATAAAAATACCTTCTTGGTTAATGCCAAAAAGCCTCCACAATAAAGGGAATTTCATAATCTCACTGGGTGAGCTATGTCAATGGATTTCTGAAAAAGCAATAGACTTAGGCGTCGACATTTTTCCAGGGTTTCCCGCCCAAAAATACCTTACAGATGAAAGTGGCAGAGTCATTGGGATTGCTACTGGTGACATGGGAATCGATAAAGAAGGAAATCAGAAAGGTACCTATACACCTGGGATGGATATACTTGCTAAGCAAACAATTTTTGCAGAAGGTGCAAGAGGTCATTTAGGTAAGCAGTTGATAAAAGAGTTCAGCCTTGACGAGGGAAAAACGCCCCAACATTTTGCTATTGGGTTTAAAGAAATCTGGGAAGTTGACAATGATAAGCATAGTCCCGGTGATGTTGTCCATAGTATGGGATGGCCACTTAAGGGTGGAACGTCTGGCGGGGGATTTCTATATCACTTCGACAACAACAAAATTGCTGTTGGTTTAATTGTTGACCTTAATTACAGTAATCCTAGCCACAGTCCTTTTCAAGAATTTCAACAATTTAAGCAGCACCCTTCCATTAAACAGTTTCTTGAATCAGGTAAGCGCGTTTCATATGGCGCAAGAGCAATCACCAAAGGCGGCATTAACTCCCTTGTAAAAATGGAGTTTGATGGCGGCATGATTGTTGGTTGTGATGCCGGAACTTTAAACCCTAGTAAAATTAAAGGAAGCCACTGCGCACTCCAATCTGGAATACTTGCTGCTGAATATATTAATAAAGTTCTTTGTGAGGAAAACTGTGATTTTGATGACTTATTCAAAAATAGTGCTCTTTACAAAGAGCTCTACGAATCCAGGAACTTTAGCGCAGCTATGCACAAATTTGGTTTTTATTTGGGCGCAACTTATAACTTCATTGAATCCAATATTTTTCGAAACAAACTACCGTTCACTATTAAAGATGAGAATAGAGATTGTGACTCATTAAGTCTAAGTAAATCATCGCCTTTAAAAGAGTACCCTGCTCCAGACAACGTTTTGAGTTTTGACATCACGTCTTCTTTATTCTTATCTGGAACAAATCATGAAGAAGATCAGCCTGTTCATTTAAAGCTGACTGATGCAACAATTCCCTTAGCTCAAAATAAACTACTCTACGATGAGCCAGCTCAAAGGTATTGCCCTGCAGGAGTCTACGAAATAATTGAAAAGGACGGTGAAGACTATTTTCAAATCAACGCGCAAAACTGTCTTCATTGCAAAACCTGCGATATCAAAGACCCATCTCAAAATATTAACTGGGTGCCTCCTGAAGGCGGCGGTGGGCCAAATTATATTGGAATGTAAAACTAACTACACTGATTTGCAGTAATTACCACAGTATTAACAATCTCATCCACGCTACAACCCCTAGATAAATCATTAACGGGCTTTGCCAATCCCTGAAGAATTGGGCCTATCGCTTTCGCGCCTGAGAAACGCTGAACGAGCTTATAACCAATATTTGCAGCATCTAGGTTTGGAAAAATTAAAACGTTTGCAGGGGGAGTGAATAATGCCTCAGGATATTTAATCTTTAAGACTTCATCATCTAAGGCGGCATCAAGCTGAATGTTTCCTATTACCTGAGCACTTGGGAGTTTAGATTTAAGGATATCAGTCGCATCCCTTACTTTGTCAACCTCTAAATGATTTGCACTTCGGTTCGTTGAAAATGAAAGCATGGCGATCTTAGGCTCTTCCTCTAAAAAGGACATTGCAGTTTCATGAGCGCTATGTGCTATTTCTGCAAGTTCTTCAGAATTGGGATTAATGTTCATCGCGCAATCTGAAAAAATCATATTTTCACCATACATTTTATGATTCCGGTCAAAAACCATTAAAAATAAACTCGATACAAGTTTGTTTTTTTCAGAAACGCCAATAATTCTAAGTGCATTGCTAAGAACTTCCTGACTTGGCGTTATGGCGCCTATAACGACCCCATCAACATCGCCCCTATAAAGAGCAATCATTGCAAACACACTTGGATTGGATACCATTTCAAGTGCATCCACTAAAGTAACACCTTTGTGACCTCTCCTCTCAAACAAGATTTGAGCATACTTTGCCTTCAAATCTTCGTTTGAGCGGTCTATTACCTCTATACCTAGAGAAGAGTCTATATTTGCATCAAAAAGCACAATTTGAGCAATTTTACGACTTGAAAGTATTTGGGCAGCCTCTATAACTCGAGAGTCACTAGATTCAGGTAATAAAATTCGAGGAAATTTAGCTTTAGCCTTGTTGGATAATTCTTCTAATAACGCCATTATTTTGCCTTAATAAAGTTCATCATAGTTTACCCGAAAATGCTTTAAATCAATTAAGGCTTAAATGTCAAAATTTAATACTCAATTAGGTGTGACTATACTGACTAGCAATTTTAAGGCGTTGAATTTTTCCAGATGGACCTTTAGGTAACGGTTCATTAACAAAAATAATTTGACTAGGCGTTTTGTACTCGCCAAGGTCTGCGATGCAAAGTGCAAGAAGCTCCTCTTCATTGACGCTTAGATTGTCTTTTAAAAACACACAAGCAGAAATTTCTTCACCATAATTATCGTCTTTAATACCAAATGTGCAGGCCTCTAAAACAGCATTATGCTTATAAAGAGTGTCATCAATCTCTCTAGGCGATATGTTTTCACCACCTTTAATAATCAACTCTTTCTTTCTGCCAGTTATAAAAAAGAAGCCATCTTTATCCTCAACACCCAAATCGCCAGTTAAAAAATAACCATCTTGATTAAAAGCTTTTGCTGTGGCCTCTTCATTTTTAAAATACTCTAAAAGAACGTTGTCGCCTTTAATGACAAGCTCACCAGCATTGCCACTAGTAAGATATTTTCCAGTGTCATCTATAATTTTTACTTCATTACCATATGGAATTCCTGCAGAACCATGCTTACCTTTTTCCATTGGGTTTGAAAGGATTTGAGCTGACGTTTCAGTAAGCCCCATTGTTTCAATAATTTTAACATTAAATACTTGCTCAAACTTTTTATGAACTTCAGGCGATAAGGGGGCTGAAGCAGATCTTCCAAAACGAAGGCTTTTAAGGCTTAAAGAGCTTACGTCAAAATTATCATTAAGTAAATAATTGATAATCGTTGGGACAACACTAAACCATGTACATTTATATTTTTCAATTATGTGCCAAAAATTAGTGACACTAAACTTACTCACAATAACAACGCAGCTATTACTCACTAAGGCGCTAGCGATTGAGACCATTTCAGCATTTATATGGTAAAGAGGTAGTACACAAAATGACACATCACTAGCTTTAATTTCATGCGCTATTACAGTATTTTTCCCGCCAGCTAAAACGTTTTTATGAGAAAGAAGAACGCCTTTTGGAACGCCTGTTGTTCCTGAAGTATAAATCAAAACGGCTGGAGTATCTGATCCTAAAGTTTTAACGGTTAAATTAGAATTTTTTTGGTGACTAATTTTTAGGTCATCTGCTTTTTCATGCAGAACTACTTGAGCATTAGATGACTCAAGAATGTCATTGAACTTATTAATATAGAGCTTAGAAGCGAGTATTAACTTGCATTCAGAGTGCTCTATTGTGTACTTTATCTGTTTAGCACCAGCCAACACGTTTAATGGCACAATTGTAATGCCGTGGTACATTGCGGCAACAAAAAGAAGTGAAGAAGCGTAGCCATTATCAAGCATAAATCCAACTTTATCAAGAGCTTGGATATCGTTCTGTTGAAAAAATATACCCAGCCTTAAAATGTCTTTTTTAAGTTTGCCGTATGAAATATGAAGATCTAAATCTGCATCAATTAGATAGTTTTTATTTGGCGTAGTTTCTGCAAACTTATTTACTAACTCAGTAATAGTGGAAGGTCCCATTGAGTATTTTTCCCAATAACTAGAGAAGATATCATCTTCAGAGGGCTCATCAGTTTTAATGGTCTTAACTATTTTGGTTATGTTTAGGTAGTGCTTATAGTTTAAATTTTCATCTGTAATATTATTACCCCATGTTCCACAGCCCATAGATAATGAAAACGGCAGTCCGTTATCAAAGTTACCGCCAGTTGCAAAGCAGTGTGCCTGATTTACAATAATTCTACAAACAGGTAGCTCACTTCCAAGTCTCTTTATATTATCTTGATTTTGACTATGTATACTGCAAGAATGGCCCTTGCCTTGGTTATCAAGGATAGTATTGGCAATCTTAACGGCATGATCAAAGTTATCGGCCCTATAAACTGCCAAAATAGGCGATAGTTTCTCCATTGAAAATGGATAGCTAGGTCCAACATTTTCTTCTTCGACCATAAGGAACTTTGAATTTGAATATTTTTCATCAAGGCCTGTAATGGAGGCAATTTCATTTGATTTTTTTGCTATTATATTTCGATTAATGACTCCTTCCTTGCTCCACATATTCTTTTCAAGGATGGCTTTTTCTTTAGAATTTAATAATGAACCACCTTCTTTCTCAAGTGATTTAATTAGTGCGTCATAAATACTATCAAGAACTATAATGCTGTTCTCTGAAGAGCAACTTGTTGCGTTGTCAAAAGTTTTAGATGTCATAATTTTATGAGATGCATCTTCTAAATTAGCACTTTCATCAATAATTGCAGGTACGTTACCAACTCCAACGCCGTAGGTTGGGGTCCCGCTTTGAAGGGCTCTTTGTATATTATTTTGCGATCCAGTAGCAACAATCAAATCAACAAGATTTGATAACTTATTAGTATCATCTTTACTTATTGGTTCATGCAATGACTGAACAATATTCTTAGGAGCTCCAATACGCTTAAGAGCTTTTTGCATTAGTTCAACAACTTTACTGCAAACAATTGCTCCTTTTGGAGATGGCGCTAATATGACGGCATTTCTGCATTTCAGTGCGTTAATCACTTTGTTCAATGGAGTGGCAATAGGGTTTGTTGAGGGCACGATTGCTGCAACGACGCCTACCGGCCTAGCAATTTCAATTATGCCTTTTTTATTATTTTGATTAATAACTCCGACTGTTTTAACGCTCTTTAAATCCCTAAGAAGTCCAATAGTTTTTCTTCTATTTTTTCTTATCTTGTCTTCAACATTTCCAAGACCAGTATGTTTAACTGCCATCTCAGAAAGCTCTTGATTATTTTCAGGCTGTATAACTTCCCAGGCAACTGCTAGGATTAATTCATCGACCTGTTCTTGAGAATAGTCATTAATGATTGATTGTGCTTTTCTTGCCTCATCGACAAGACTTTCTATTGATAATTTTTTTTTAATAGTCATTACTTATTTATATGAGTTCAAGAAATTTACTGGAGAACTTTTTAAGCCCTCCAGTAAAAATTTTAACAAATTTTACTTTACTTAAGACCCGCTAGGAGCTCAGTAAGATAAGCCTGTCTTTCGCTCCACATGGAAATAACTTCGTCTCTCGACATCACCCTTGATGGCGAGTTAGTGGACTTCATTTTTCCTTGTGTTTTCTTTTCATTAAACATTGCAGGAACCTTGCTTGCAAGGTAATCCACAACATCTTGAGGTGTTCCAGAAGGAACCATTAACCCACGGAAATTAACACTTGAATCGTCAACATCAACACCACTTTCCATAAGCGTAGGCACGTCTGGCAAGTAGTCATGTCTCGTTAGGTCAGCAACAGCTAATATCTTTAGGTCAGATGCACTTCTTGCAGAGTCAGATAGATTATTAAAGCCAGCAACTGTCTCTCCAGCTTTAACCATTCTTAGGGCATCTACTCCTCCCGAAGCAGGAATATAAGTTAGATTTGCACCAGATGCTTTTGCGAACTGCAAGAAGGCAATATGGTGTCCAACAAATTTTCCAGCGCCACTAATTGTAACCGCGCCAGGATTTGCTTCAGCGTGAGCAAGCAACTCTCCTACCGTGTTAAATGGACTATCTTTACCAACAATCAAAACTGCAGGATCTGCACCCCAATTTCCGATTGGCTCAAGGTTGTTGATATTGTACTTAGTGTCAAACACAATTGACTGAGCTATAAAGTGTGGAACATTGTAAGCACCAAGCATATAGCCGTCTTGTGAAGCCTCACTTGCAAACCAATTCCAGCCCGTTCTTCCACCAGCACCTGGCTTATTTAGGATGTAGATTGGCTGACCAATAAGGTCTGCTTTTCCTGAGGCTAATGTTGCAATTCTAGCTTGGAAGTCTGTTGCGCCACCAGGCCCATAAGCTACCATTACGCCAATTGGCTTTTCAGGGTAATCAGCCTGTGCTGGCAATAGCATCAGAGATGCTACAGCTAACAAGGCCACTTTAGTTATATTAATAATTTTCATTTTTTCTCCTTTTTTATTAAAACAAACCTTCTGGTGTATGAACTTTTAAAAGTAGTGTGAACAATCCATATAACGCAAAAGTAAACACAAATGCGACACCCAATTTTATGAGTAACACACGCCAAAAGTCTTTTGATTCCGTAGGCTTGGTGTAGTACATCACAAGCGTAAAGAATACGATCATTGAGGCTAAGTAGAAGCCCAGTATTTTTAGAAGTAAGATGAATGCCGATGCGATTGCTATGCCTGGCATTAAGTCTTTGAAATTAGTTGATTTGTCAGCCTCACCCTTCTCAAACCAAAGCATTATCGTTAAGATAGCAATAGTTGCTGATATAAGTCTTGGAAATAGATAGTTCTCTGAATCACCTAATATAAATGATGCGTAAACTAGAAAGGCACTAACAAGTGTAACAATAATGGTTGATAATTTAATTTGACTATTCATGCTTCAATTTTTTTTAGATTTTCGACTGGAATATACTCCATAAACAATGGAAGCAATACAAAGCGAGATTAGAACAATATTGATTGTTCCTGACGTAAAGTGTTGAAAAGAGCTTCCTTTGGCGTTTCCTATAAGGTTACCAAGTAGAAATTTTTCCTCTGTCATTGTTCCCAGTATTAACCCTAATACAACTGGAACTGGACTGAACCCAGCTTTACTCCCAAAATACATTAGAGTTCCCAATGTGAACATAATTAAAACGTCAGAATAGTTGTTTTGGATACTGTAAGTACCAAATACAGCAAGTAATAAAATACCAACTGCCATATAGTTATCAGGGACCTTCATGATCCATTTACTATGCCTACTAAGAAACAAACCAATAACCAACATTAGAATTTGTGCGATTATTAGAGAGTCAATAAAAGTCCATATAACTTCAGGATTTTTAGTAAATATATCGTGTCCTGGGAATATCCCATGAATTAGTAATCCACCAAGTAGAACTGCAGCAGTTGGACTGCCCGGAATACTTAAAGTAAGAAGTGGAATTAGAGAAGGACCAACCATAGAGTTGTTAGCACTCTCAGCAGCAATAATTGCTTCAGGCTCCCCTTTTCCATAGTTTTCCCTATTTGAGCTTACCTTTTTAGATTGATCATAAGCAACAATTCCAGCAATTTGGCCGCCTGCGCCTGGAATAATTCCGATTATTGAGCCAATAATAGACCCAATTGATAAAGCTTTAAGTTTGCTAAAAACAAGTTTAAAGGACTCAATCAATGTTGCATCGCCAGTCGCAGAAAAAACTTGGTTCTTCTTAGCATAAAAATTCTCTAAAAGATTCCAAACTTGAGGCATTGCAAATAAACCTATTAGCCCAACAACAATATGAACACCACTTTCAAGATGTTCTGTGAAAACAAATCTTTCAACTGCATTTGTAGGGTGCTCTCCAATTGTTGCAAGCATTAATCCAAATAATCCTGATAACAATCCTTTAATAACTGATTTTGAGTCCAGAGTTGCAATAATTGTGATGCCTAAAATTGCAACCCAAAATAGCTCTGTCGACATAAATTTTAATGACAATGCAGCGAGTGGAGGTGTAAAAAATATGAGAATAAATACTCCAAAAACACCACCGACAAATGAACTAATAAAACAATAATGCAGGGCATTTTTAGCTTTACCATTTTGCGCCATTTTATGTCCATCCAATGCAGTTGCAATGTTTGCAGGAGCCCCAGGAACGTTTACTAGTATCGCGCTAATTGCGCCTCCAGCAACTGTTGCTGTGTACATAGCGCCAAGTAAGATGAGGCCACTTTCAGGCTTCATATGAAATGTAAAGGGAATAAGAAGGGCAACAGACATTGTTGGACTTAGTCCTGGAAGCGCTCCAAGGATAATACCGGCAAAAGTCCCTCCTACAAGAAGAGCAATATGATAAACAGTGAAGACATTATCAAAGTAATTTAAAAATTCCATTGCATACCTATTTTAATAAAAACATATATATATTCATATATATGTCTAATAAAACTCATATATATGTGTTAAACATCGTACACCGCACATATATAAAAGTCAACAAAAAATATTTAATGCCAAAAAAAGTAAAGCTAAGTGAGTATACTGACTGACCTATTGACCTCATAATTTAACAAAATTAGTCTTATTAAAATGAATAAAAAGCTATACCAAACTGTTATAGATTATATAAATAGTCAAATAAGCAGTGGTGAGCTGACCATTGGTGATTTAATTCCATCTGAGTCGCAACTTTCTAAATTACTTAACGTAAGTGTTGGTACTGTCAGAAAGGCTATTGACAAACTTGAGCACAATAAAGTTCTTTAT
>CAJXOB010000025.1 GCA_913057955.1 uncultured Gammaproteobacteria bacterium
ACTCATATCTAGCCAAGATAGTAGCCCTATTCCTATAAAAAGCATTCCAATTGAACGGCCAAATACAACCAGCAAAAGTATTAAAACAAACATGTATGGAATTGACATCAATATATCAACAATTCTCATCATTATTTGATCAGTTCGTCCTCCTAAATAACCAGAGGTAGCGCCGTATAAAGTGCCCACAAAAACCGCCACTGATGCACCTAAGAAGCCAACCATTAGTGAGATTTGTGTTCCTTGTATCACCCTTGAGTACAAATCTCGACCTAGATCATCGGTCCCAAAAAAATGCCCACTTTGAATTGATGGCATTCCAACTTTCGCTGCTGAGCCCATCGCATTCCAATCAATTTTCTCATAACTCCAAACGGCAAAAAATGGCCCAATAAACGAAAAAGCTACTATCGCTGCAAGAATAAACAGGCTAACTGTTGCAGCCTTGTTTTGCATAAATCTTATACGTGCATCCTTCCATAATGAACGACCAGTTCCAGATTCAGAAAGATTATCCGCCATCTCTTTTATCTTGTTTTTATTTAGTGCAATCATTTTTTTTAGTATCTAATCTTAGGGTCTACCCAGGCGTACAAAAGATCTGCAATTAAGCTAAATAAAATTGTAAGACCACCAACAACTATGGTTATTCCCATCATTACAGAATAGTCACGATTAAATGCTGAATTAACAAAAAAGTAGCCCATGCCACCAGTTGAAAAATACATATCAATAATTACAGATCCTGTTATTAATCCAACAAACGCTGGACCAAGGTATGAAATTACTGGCAGAAGTGAAGGTTTTAATACATGACGGAAGAAAATTACTTTTGTTGGAAGCCCTTTAGACCTAGCTGTTCTAATATAATTCGTATTTAGGACCTCTAGCATAGATGACCGTGTTATACGAGCAATAGATGCCATATAGCTCGTTGATAGAGCAATTACTGGCATTACAAGGTACTCCCATGAGCCTCCATTCCAACCACCACCAGGTAGCCAATCAAGCCACAAAGTAAAGACAATAATTAATAATGGCGCCATCACAAAATTTGGGAGCACTTGGGCGCCAATTGATACACCTACAGCTAAGTAATCAATCCAAGTATTTTTCCGAATCGCGGCAATTGCTCCTAAAGGTATACCAACTCCAACAGCAACAATAAATGACCAGAAGCCGTACTTTAATGTTATTGGAAAACCTTGTGCAATAATTTCATTTACAGTTCTGTCGTGATATTTATAGGAGGGCCCAAAATCAAATTCAGTAATGACACCCCAAAGATAATTAGTCATTTGATGCCAAATTGGCTGATCTAAACCGTACTTTGCTTCAATATTTGCAAGTACTTGTGCTGGCAGCGGCCTTTCTGAAGTAAACGGACCTCCAGGAGCTGCGTGCATTAAGTAAAAACTTACTGCAACAAGGATAAGCAGAGTTGGAATAGCAATTCCAATTCGCTTAATTATGTAGTTGAACATATCCGAAAATAACCAGAACAATTTAATAAATTATTGTACCGTACAAATAAAAAAGCACCGCACAATATCTGTGCGATGCTTTTAGAGTCAAACTAACTATTACTTCGCAATCTTATACAAATTACGAGAATATACGTTTTGTTCAACGTTGTTATAAGGCCAGCCTTTCACATTGGTCTTAAGCATAAATACACCAGCATAATGATAAATAGGGATCACTGGCATTTCATTTGCTAGGATTTCCTCAATACGCGTGTAGTTACCTGACGCATCAGACATAGTCCTTGCATCTAACATTAACTGATCTACCTCAGCATTGCTATACTTTCCATCATTGTAACCTGAAGGAGTAGTAAGAAGGTCTAGGAAAGTAGACGCTTCATTGTAGTCACCACACCAAGCTCCACGTGCAAGTTCAAAACCTTGGCCACCGCGAGTTTTAAGGAATGTTTTCCATTCTTGATTTGCAAGCGTAGCTTCAACACCAAGTGTTTCTTTCCACATTTGCTGGGCTGCAATTGCAATCTTCTTATGACCCTCAGAAGTGTTATATAAATACTCAAACTTCAATGGATTGCTAGGGCCATAACCAGCCTCATTAAGCAATTCAACTGCCTTAGCATTTCTCTCATCTTGAGTCATACGACCAAATGCAACTGAAGGAACATCAAATCCAGCTGTTGCTCCAGGAGTAAATGTAAATGCATTGATTTGTCCAGCTTGCAAGATTTTTTCAGTAATAACTGAGCGATCAATAGCATAGGCTAAAGCATGACGAACACGCACGTCTTTAAATGCCTCAGGACCACTAGGCGACATGTTAAACGTCATGTAGTAGTTACAAAGCCTTGGAAAAGAAGTTGCTTGGTTAGGATAGTCCTCTTTGAGGCGAATATACTGACCTGAAGGAACAGTTCCTTTATCAAGCTCATTAGCTAAATAACGAGTCAAATCTGTATTCTCATCATTTATAACTAATCCAATAACTTTATCAAGAATTGTCGCATCATTATTCCAATACAGAGTATTACGCTCTCGTACTGAACGCTCATTAGGAATATGCTCAGTTAAAATATATGCACCATTAGATACAATATTTTCAGGCTTAGTCCAATCATTACCAGATGTTCTAACTACCCACTCAGGGCTTGGAAAAGTTGAGCTATGAGTAGTCATTGCAGCAAAATATGGAAGTGATGCTGTTAGACGAACCTCAAGAGTATGATTATCTAAAGCTGTAACTCCAAGGGTTTCAGGGGATGCATCACCAGATAAGACAGCACCAACATTTTCAATAGCCATAATTTCAGCAAACCAAGAGTAAGGCGAAGCTGTAGCCGGATCTGCTAAACGTCTCCATGAGTAAACAAAGTCATGCGCAGTAACCGGGTTACCATCTGACCACATTGCATTATCACGAAGCGTGAATGTATAGACATCTTTTGCATCATTTGTTGTAAAGCCAGTTGCAACACCTGGAACAAGGTTTCCATCTGCATCTTGGTTCATCAGACCTTCAAAAAGATCACGAACAATATCGGCTCCTGAGACATCTTCAACAATTTGCGGGTCAGCAGAACTAAATTCATCTAACAAACTGTAAGTAAACGTTTGATCATCGGCTAGGATTTCGCCTGTTACTGGGTGAGTTGCTGCAGCAAGCACAGAGGCTGAAGCAAAAGACGCCAATACAAATCCCACTGCCAACGACTTAGGCAAATAATTCATATTTTTTCTCCTTAATATTAAAAAAATTAAAATCCTTCATAATGAAATGAGGACTAATGAAAGTTTATACTTATTTACATTAATATTGAGATTTTTTATGAATTATTTATCTACTAGAAACGTTTAAAAAGTTTTATAGATTTTTCATCACCTATTGGATCTACTGAAATTTGAGAGCCACCTGAGGTTATATAAATAGGTTTTTTTCCTCTTAACTTTTTACTCCAACTTTTAAGTGAGTCAAGGATAGCTTCACCGCGACTGGCAGATTCAAAGTCAATCTCTACATTCATTACTGTTGGGATAGAGTAAAGCCTCATTGATCCAAGAATTAAATATTTAGTTATTCCAAAAGAATAAATAAATGATACAACAACAATTAAGACTAGTAATAGCGAACCAATCTTTCGCCACTTAATCCAAAGAAAGATTGAAGCGCAAACAAAGAGACATAGGAACCCCCAAAGGACTAACTGGTTTAATAACATTAATTATTCAAAGATTAATAGTAGTTGATTTTACAGAATTAAAAAAGGGCTTCCTTGACTGGAAACCCTTATGGTATATGGTGGGGCGTGAGCGACTTGAACGCTCGACCAGCGGATTAAAAGTCCGATGCTCTACCAACTGAGCTAACGCCCCATATAAAAACGAGAAATTATACTGAACTAATGCTCAATAATCAATCGTATATCAGCCTTTATTAACGGCTTCTTTAAGAAGCTTTCCAGGCTTAAAAAAAGGTACAAATTTTTCAGAAACTTCAGTCTTTTGACCGGTTTTTGGGTTAATCCCCATT
The DNA here is from genome assembly GCA_913057955.1 of uncultured Gammaproteobacteria bacterium. GTDB lineage: Bacteria > Pseudomonadota > Gammaproteobacteria > PS1 > Pseudothioglobaceae > Pseudothioglobus. Next base: position 4,012 of record CAJXOB010000025.1, read on the forward strand.
CTTCCTTTGCGATGTCGTTTTTGAAACCCGCCAAAACCTCTCACTTCAACGCCTTTTCCAGAAATTACTGCCCTGCTAATTTCTTCAATGATAATTTCAACAGATTGTTTTGCTTCTGAGCGAGTAATACTTATTTCTTTAGATATTACGTCAATAAGGTCAATTTTTTTCATAAAAAAATAGCTGCTATACAAAGGTATAGCAGCTTTAATTAATTATTTATCTTTCGCTTCTTTTAAAAGATCACCAAGTGTTGACCCAGAAGTTTGGGTTGATTGACTATTGTAGTCATCCATGACTGCTTTTTCTTGAACAGAATCTTTAGCCTTCATACTTAGGTTTACTTTTCTTGTTCTTTTATCAATCAAGGTAATAGCAACTTCAACCTCTGCACCTTCTTTCAACACAGTTGAGGCATCATCAATCCTATCTTGTGATATTTCAGATACTTTAAGGTAGCCTGTAATTCCATCAGCTAGCAATACAACAGCGCCTCTCGCATCAACCTCTTGGATAACTCCTTTGACGATCGAACCTTTAGAGTTAGTTGTTGCATATTGAGAAAAATCATCTGAAGTTAATTGTTTAATTCCTAAAGAAATACGCTCTTTTTCAGCATCTATATTAAGAATTACAACATCAAGCTCTTGCCCCTTTGAATAAGTTGAGACAATTTGATCTGCGGACTGCTTTTCCCAAGAAATATCAGCCAAATGAATAAGCCCATCAATCCCACCTGGAAGGCCTACAAATAAACCAAAATCAGTAATTGACTTAACGGTTACATTGATCATGTCACCTTTATTGTGAGTCCCTTCAAATGCTTCCCAAGGGTTTTCTTTTGCTTGTTTCATACTAAGTGAAATTCTATGTTTAGACTCTTGAACATCAAGAACCACAACATCTACTTCTTGACCTAGCTTAACAAACTTAGATGGTCTTGCATTAGCGTTAGTCCAGTCCATTTCACTTACGTGAACAAGCCCCTCAACACCCTCTTCAATTCTTACAAATGCACCATAATCAGTCAAGTTAGAAACAACACCTGAAACTTTTTTACCCATAGGAAGGCGCTCCGAGATATTATCCCAAGGACTTGGCGTTAACTGTTTAAGCCCCAAAGAAACTCTCATTTTTTCTTTATCATAGTTAAGAATTTTTACTGTTATCTTGTCACCTATAGATAATTTCTCTGATGGGTGATTAACTCTCTGCCAAGATATGTCTGTAATGTGAAGCAAGCCATCAACGCCGCCAAGATCGACAAATGCGCCATAATCAGCAAGATTTTTAACAATACCTTCAACTTCTTTACCAGTATCAAGGTTTTCAATTAATGCCTCTCTATCAGCTGAGTTAACTTCTTGCATAACAGCCTTTCTAGAAATAACAATGTTATTTCTAACTTCGTCCATTTTAATTACAAGAGCCTCAATTTCTTGACCCAATAAGAAATCAAAATCTTTAACAGGTCTAACGTCTACTAGAGAGCCAGGTAAGAATGCTTTGATAACACCAATATCCACTGTCATACCGCCCTTAACAGAGCCTGTGACAATACCTTTAACCATTTCTTTTGTATTCATCGCATTTTCAAGCTCTTGCCACATCTTAATGCGCTTCGCTTTTTCGCGTGAAAGTAGAGTGTGTCCTAGACCATCGTCTATAGAGTCAAGGGCAACCTCAACAACGTCGCCTTCAGCAATCTCAATCTCGCCTTTGGCATCTTTGAATTCGTGTAATGAAATAAAACCTTCGGACTTTAGTCCCACATTGATGATCGCTTTTTCACGATTCATGCTGACTACAGTTCCCATCAAAAGGGCTCCAGGTTTTACGTTTTGTTGTATTTCGCTATTTTCAAATAGCTCGGAAAATGATTCTGACATATTATCTCGATGTTGACCGGTAATTATTAAGCTGTATCGGTTAAAGCCTAAATCATATCGGGTTAATTAAAAAATAAAGACTTGACCGCTCAAGCCTTAACTAACGCCATTACTTCAGTAACGACTTCATTAATTGTAAGATACGACGTATCTATAATTAATGCATCTTTTGAAGGTTTTAGGGGAGAATGTTTGCGATTTGCATCCCTTTCATCTCTATTCCTAACCTCTTCCAAAGTTTGCGAAAGGATACCAGCAATACCTTTGTCTTGCAACTGTTTTAGTCGTCTTCTCGCTCTTTCTTCAACATTTGCCGTCAAAAAGACTTTAAAAGGCGCATCAATGAAAACCACTGTCCCCATATCACGGCCATCAGCCACTAAGCCCGGGGGTTGTTTAAATTTTTGCTGCCTTACTAGTAGTGACTCTCTAAGGGGGCCAATCATCGCAAACTTTGAAGCGAGTTCAGCAGTTTCTTCAGTTCTAAGCTCAGAAGAGACCTCAATATTATCAAGATAAATACTTAGCTTGTTTATAGATGGCTCAGACTCAAATCTCAAGTCAAGGTTAGATGCTAGAGTAAGTAATTCATCAATATTATCAACTAGAACATTTCGATTTGAAGCAGCTAAAGCAAACGCACGATATATTGCGCCTGAGTCTAACAAATTCCAACTTAGCTGGCTTGCAACTATATTTGCAACAGTGCCCTTCCCAACTCCACTAGGACCATCTATAGTCAAAACTGGAATCATAATATTAGTTAACGCTTCTCAAGTTACTTCTCATACTCAGGCCTCATATGAGGAAACAACAAAACATCTCGTATTGATGCAGAATCAGTAAACAACATAACTAAACGGTCAATACCAATCCCCTCTCCTGCAGTTGGGGGCATGCCATATTCAAGCGCCCTAATGTAATCAGCATCGTAATGCATCGCTTCATCATCCCCGGCATCTTTGTCACTGGCCTGCTCTTTAAATCTTTGAGCTTGATCTTCAGGGTCATTAAGCTCCGAAAACCCATTGGCTATTTCACGGCCACCAATAAAAAGCTCAAATCGATCAGTGATGAAAGAATTTTCATCGTTCCGCCTCGCAAGCGGAGATACTTCAGTAGGATATTCAGTAACAAAAGTTGGTTGAATTAATTTTTCCTCAACAGTTGCCTCAAAGATTTCAATTTGAATCTTACCCAAACCCCAATTATCTTTAAGATGAATTCCCAGGTTACTAGCAGTATTTTTGATATTATCTTCTAAAAGGTCAGAGGCTGACAACTTAGGGTTGTATTTCAAAATTGAATTAAAAACACTTAATCGCTCAAAAGGTTTTGAAAAATCAAACTCATCACCCTGATATTTTATTTTTGCTGACTTACAAACGTCAAGCGCAATGCCTTTAAATAATCTCTCAGTAAGGTCCATATAATCATGATAGTTTGCATAAGCTTCATAAAATTCAATCATTGTAAATTCAGGATTATGTCTAGGTGAAAGCCCCTCATTCCTGAAGTTTCGATTAATTTCAAAAACCCTGTCAAATCCTCCCACTACTAATCTCTTAAGATACAGCTCAGGTGCAATTCTTAAATATAAATCCATATCTAATGCATTATGATGGGTGATAAATGGCTTTGCTGCAGCGCCGCCTGGTATAACCTGCATCATTGGAGTTTCGACCTCAAGATAGCTATGACTAATAAAAAACTGCCTAATATAAGAAATAATTTCAGATCGCATCTGAAAAACCTTTCTCGAGCTTTCGTTCATAATTAAATCAACATACCTTTGACGATATATTGTTTCTTGATCGGTGAGTCCATGAAATTTTTCGGGTAAAGGCCTTAATGATTTTGTCAATAATTTAATTTCACTTACTCGAATAGATAACTCGCCTGTTTGAGTTTTAAAAAGAACACCAGATGCTCCAATTATGTCACCAATATCCCACTTTTTGAATTGCTCATTGTAAAAGCCCTCATCCAGCTCATCTCTGGTCACAAAAAGCTGTATTTGACCCGAAGTATCTTGAAGCTGAACAAAGCTTGCTTTGCCCATTATTCTTTTAAGCATTAATCGTCCAGCAACAGTGACAGACTCACTGATCACTTGCAGAGCCTCATTGGTGGAGCTACCAAACTTATCATGAATAGAATTAGCTAGATTTTGAGGCTTGAAGTCATTAATAAATGGATTCCCACTCTCCCTTAGCAGTGCTAATTTTGATTTTCTTTCTGTTATTAATTTGTTTTCGTCTAGATTGCTCACTTTAATCCTATTATTTGTTTGATTGTTCAATCTCTAACTTTGCAAGTTCTTTAGCCTTTTTAAAGTCTTTCTCAGCTAGCTTACTTTTACCCAGTCGCTTATAGACCGAGCCACGATTATAATATGCTTGATAAAACGTATCATCTAAATCAATCGCCTGATTTAAATCTTTCAAAGCTAGATTATCTTCTGCTATTTTAGAGTAAGCATTGCCTCGATTATAATAAGCTGCAATATATTCTGAGTCTAAAGAAATTGCCCTTGAATATGTCTTGATTGAATCGTGACTCTTATTTAGCCGATCAAAGCAGTTGCCCAAATTATTTATAGCGCCAACATCTTCAGGCTTAATTTTTAATGCAGCCTCAAAAAAATCTATAGCTTTATTAAAATTTTCTTTTTCTTGTTCCATATAAGCTAAACAGAAAAAAGCTTCGGAGCTATTTGGGTTTGCACTTATTGCTTTAGTCATACTCTCATAGGCAATATCATTATTGCCTTGCTGTAAATGCAAATTACCAAGATTCAAATGAGCGTTAGAGGAAAGCTCACGGGTCACTAAGCTATGATTTATTAGCTCATTCCATACTTGTATTGCAACAGAAAGCTCACCATTTTTTTGATGTGTATAGGCCTTAACTATTAAATCACTAACTTCAGTATTGTTATTCATGGATATATTTCAACCTATCACTTTAATAATTTTTTGGCTCTTTGAATTTTAATAGTAGAGCTGACAATATTCTGCTTTTTATTTCTTGTAACCCTAAATAAATAGATCAAGCACAAAAATAATAAGAGAAGAGGCGCAAACCATAACAGATACGTTTTAATATTAATTGGTGGCTTAAAAATAACAAAATCTCCATATCGCTCAACCATAAATAAGTAAATATCTTTATCAGATCGTTTATTTAATATCATTTCACGAACCTGTTCACGCAGGTCACTAGCAAGATCAGAATTAGAGCCACCAATACTTTGTCCTTGGCATACAGGACATCGAATATCACCAATTAAAGCTGTGTATCGGTTTTCTTGGTCAAGTGTTTCAAAGTCTTTCGCTTCAATACTTTCAGCAAAAGCTACTTGAATAAGTAAAAGTGCAAGCACAAATTGAATAAAATAACGCATTCACATAGCTGTTATTTAAAATTTTAATTTTAACGTATGCCACTTATAACCTTAGACAATATTTCTCTTAGATTTTCTGAAAAAGTTATCTTAGATGAGATTAATGCAACCATCCTTAAGGGAGATAAGATAGGCTTAATAGGTCGAAATGGAGAAGGAAAATCAAGTTTTTTGAAGGTGTTAGCTGGTCTTATTCATGCTGATGATGGTAATTTAAAAGTTAAAAATAACACTAGAATAAGTTACTTAGAGCAACAACCTCCAGAAGATAATAATTATTCTCTATTTAATATTGTTGCGCGTGGACTCGGTGAAACTGGAAAATTACTTGCTAACTATCACGATTCATTACAAAATGGTGATATTGAAAAAAGTGCAGAACTACAAGACCAGATAGAAAGTAAAGATTTATGGCACTATTTACATCAAATTGAAACAATTTTAAACCGCTTTAAATTAGATCCAACAGCAAAACTTTCAACGCTTTCTGGTGGCTGGAAAAGAAGAGTAATGCTTGCCAAGGCTATTGTCCAAGAGCCAGAGCTTCTCTTGCTTGATGAGCCAACAAACCACATGGACATTACTGCAATTCTTGATTTAGAGAAGATGCTAAAGGATTTCCATGGGACACTTATTCTTATAAGTCATGACCGATCATTTGTTAACGGTATAGTGAACAAAATTTTTGATCTTGACCGTGGTAAGCTTTCAGTATTTGACTGTGGCTATCTAGAATATTTAAAAAGAAAAGAAAACTTACTTAACAGTGAGGAGCTTGAAAATGCGCGTTTTAATAAAAAGCTTGCGCAGGAAGAAACCTGGATTCGTCAGGGAATCAAGGCAAGGCGAACAAGAAATGAGGGGCGCGTTAGAGCCCTTGAAGACATGAGAAAACAGTTTGTAAACAAACGCAAACATCAAGGCCAAGTTAGAATTCATGCGCTAGAAGATGAAAAGCGTGTCTCTAAGTTAGTTTTCGAAGTAAAGAATGTAAGTTATAAAATTGGTGAACTTGAACTTGTAAAGCTATTCTCACTTTTGGTATTAAAAGGTGAAAAGATTGGCATTATCGGAGGCAATGGATCAGGAAAGTCTACTTTAATTAAACTTCTCCTTGGAGAGCTTACTCCAGATAAAGGTAATATTCGCCGCTCAAAAACTATTCAGCTAGCTTACTTTGATCAAATGAGAGAATCACTTAACCCCAATATGAAAGCGATGGATTTTGTATCTGGAGGCAAAGACTTCATTGATATAAATGGAAAGAGTAAGCACGTAATTGGTTACATGCGTCAATTCCTATTCACCGGTAAACAGGCGATGGCGCCAATTAAAATGTTTTCAGGTGGTGAGAAAAATCGGCTAATGCTCGCTAAAATTTTATCCCAGCCCGCCAACCTTTTGGTTCTTGATGAGCCAACCAATGATCTAGATGTCGAAACGCTTGAATTATTAGAAGAGATGTTAGTTGACTATGCAGGAACATTATTACTTATCTCACATGATAGAACCTTTTTAAATAATATTGTAAGCTCAACAATCGTTATGGAAGGTGAGGCTATTATTGAGCAATATGTTGGAGGTTACGATGACTATATCCAACAAAAGAGTGAAAAATTAAGCGCCAAACCTAAAAAAGAGTTAGAACCAAAAGCTAAAGTTAGAAATATTTCACAAAAGCTTTCATTCAATGAGCAGCAACTATTAAAATCTTTACCTGAAAAGATTGAAGACATTGAGAATGAAATCTCAATGTCTCAAAAATTATTATCAGACCCTGACTTTTATCAAAATCCTGATGCGCAAAACTTGACAATAAAATTGAACTCAATGGAAAAAGATGTACGATTACTATATGAAAAATGGAGTGAACTAGACAATGGAAGCTAGCTCCACGCCACTAATTGTAGATCTAGACCATACACTAATTGATACGGACCTATTATTCTTATCATCTCTAGGAGTATTAACTAAAAGCCCATGGTTAATTGCTCATTATTTTTTTTGGCTTTGGAAGGGCAAAGGTTATTTAAAAGATCAACTGGTTAAGAGGTTTGAGATTAATATTCCTGAATTGCCCTACAACGACAGCGTTATAAGCTACATAATGAAGCGAAAAAAAGAAGGCTCTAAAATTGTTCTTGCTACTGCTTCACATAAAAACTATGCTTTTGCAGTCGCCAAACACCTTCAAATTTTTGATGATGTTATGGCCAGCAATAAAGACTTTAACTTATCAAGTCACAACAAAGCGAACACCCTCGTAAAACGCTTCGGTGAGAAAAATTTCGATTATATGGGGGACCACATGAGAGATCTTCCAGTATGGGAAGTATCAAGGCTATCAATAATAGTTAACGCAACAAACCGAATTATAACGAGCACAAAGCACTTAAAAACTCTCGTTATATCTAGTAAAGCTTAAGAACCCTCTACAACGAAAGACAACATAGAAAGTATAAGATAGATCAAAAATGTAGCCGCTAAAACCCATGTTGCAACTTTTGATAATCCAAGGTTTTTCCCCATTACTCGATTATAGAAAAGCCAAATAATATAGCTTACTACTAGCGCCGCAATTAGAAGTCTTAATATAAACATGGTCTAATTTATTTCCTAAATGATTCGTTTATTTTAGACGCTAATTTAGAATTAATGCCTACTACTTTCTGCAATTCATCGACACTTGCATTTTGCACCTCTTGGAGCCCTCCAAAATGATTTAAAAGAGCAGTTCGCTTGCTTAAGCCAATCCCTTTAATTAATTCTAAAGATGATTGAGTGCGTTTTTTTGCTCTTTTTTTGCGGTGATTTTTTATTGCAAATCTATGAGATTCATCTCTAATATGGTTGATTAAAAGAAGTGCTGGGTCATATGGTGGAAGCGATATTTTCTTGACCTTATCATCTTCAACAGTAATAAGGGTCTCAAGTCCAGCCTTTCTTCCCTCACCTTTAGCAACTCCAACCAACATGATAGAGTCTATTCCAATTGAGTTCATCACCATAATGGCCTGGTTAAGTTGACCTAAACCCCCATCAATAAAGACGATATCAGGCATATCTTTTTTTGAAGCTAGAAGGCGCGAATATCTTCGATAAACCGCCTGATTAATAGCAGCATAATCATCTCCAGGCGTTATATCTTTAATATTAAATTGCCTATAACTACTAACCTTTGGCAGGCCCATTTCAAATACTACGCATGAGGCGGTAGTCGCCTCGCCCATGGTATGACTTATATCAAAGCACTCCATAACCTTTGGTATAGAATTTAATGCCAAAGTTTTTTGAATACCCTCTAGTTGTTTTTTCTTAGTAAATCTTAAGAGCAAGTGTTGCTTTAAATTTTCTTTTGCATTTAAAGTTGCAATTTCAAGAAAATGTTTTTTATCGACCCTTGGTGATTCTATAAGCTTTGTAGATAACCCAGCCTCAAATAAAGCCTTATCTTTCAATTTGTGGTTTATCACTATCTCCTTAGGAGTTTTTGTGCCTAAATAATATAACGGCAAAAATGCACTTAAAACCTCTTCACAGGAGTCATTTTTTGCATTTTTTGGAAAGAATGTTTCACTTCCAACTTGCTTTCCTCCACGAACGAATACCACCTCAATACAATGCGTATCCGCATCATATACAATACTTACAACGTCAATATCAGAGCTGAATTGAGAACCGTGCCTCTCTTGAATTGTTCTCAATCCAATGAGCTGATCTCTATATTTCGCAGCAGTTTCAAAGTCAAGATCAATCGAAGCATTTTTCATTTTTTGTGAAACTTGATTTAGAAGTTTACTAGACTTGCCATTTAAAAAAAGTGACACCATATCAACATCCTGCTCATATTTATCGTCAGAAATTTTTCCAACACAAGGCGCACTACAAAGTCCGATTTGATACTCTAAACAAGGGCGAGATCGAGCCCTATAAAAACTATTACTGCACTGCCTTACTTTGAATATTTTTTTAAGAAGAGCCAAAGCATCACGAGCAATGTGCGACGATGGGTATGGACCAAAATAATGATAGTTCTTATTTTTTTTACCCCTAAACATACCTAATCGAGGATGTATATCATTACTAATATAAATATAGGGATAGCTTTTAGAGTCTTTTAAAAGTATATTAAATTTAGGCTTAAACTGTTTGATAAGCTCATTTTCAAGAAGGAGAGCCTGGGTTTCAGTTTTTGTAATAATGATTGAAAAATCATCAATGTTGTTTATCAGTAGTTGAGTTTTTGTATTATGACTCGAACCAATAAAATAGTTTGACACGCGACTTTTTAAACTTTTTGCTTTGCCAACATAAATAACTTTTCCTGACTTATCAAGCATTTTGTATACGCCAGACTCTTTGGTAAGATTTTTAAGTTTTAATTTTATATTTTGATTCTGCATTTCATTAATTTATTTCACAAATATAGTACAATAGCGTCATGAAATTCGTTCCTAATATTTTAAAGGCTTTCCTGATCAATTTATGTTTTATCGGGATTATATTTGCCTCAGAATCTTGCCCGTCTATTTCACCAAAAATTGCTGGCGACAGTCCAAATGAGCAGGTGAAAGCTATTATTGATGATGTTGTTTGCTCTTTTATTGAACTGCAATCTAGTAATAATGGAACTTTAACATCAACACTAAACCTAACAAAAAAGAAAATTCTTCCATATATAAATCTTGAATATAGCACCAAGATGGCCTTAGGAAACTACTGGGATCAACTAGAATTAAGAGAAAGGAAAATATTCGAACGTGACATTAGGAATTCTCTAATGAATGAATATGTTGGCATATTGTCCGATTTAACAATTTGGGAAGACATTCAAATTTCTGTCGATGAAGATTATACTCAAAATGAAAATTTAGCCAGAGTCAAGGTTTCATTATCTATTGAAGAAGAAAATGAAAGTACTACAGTTACCCTCAAATTAATTCGTAAAAATCGTTGGAAAATCTATGACTTAGAGTTTCAATCTATCAGCATAATAGATATTGAAAAAGTTGGCTATGACTCTAAAATAAAGCGTCAAGGCATTGAAAAATTGATCCAAAAAATGCTTAAAAAATCTTAGAAAATGTATAAATTAATAATCAATGGAGGTACTCCGCTAAATGGAAGTATTAAAACCTCTGGTTCTAAAAACGCAACCCTACCTATCTTTTTTGCCTCAATCCTTGCTGATGGGCCCCTTAGACTATCAAATACTCCTCAATTAAGTGATGTTTCTACAACCCTTCGGCTATTAATGGATATGGGCTCTAGCTTTGTACTAGAGGAGGACAATTCAATTTCAATTGACTCATCAACGCTTATAAGTCTCACTGCAGAGTATGAGTTAGTAAAAACAATGAGGGCTTCAATCTTAACTCTAGGTCCGATGCTTGCAAAGTACAAGCAAGCTAAAATCTCATTACCAGGTGGCTGCGCTATTGGAACTCGCCCTGTTAATCTTCATCTTAGTGCTTTAGAAAAAATGGGTGCAACTATTGAAGTCAAGAATGGATATATTTACGCGAGCACGAAAGAGCTTGTTGGAGCGGAAATTAATTTTGATTTAATTTCTGTAACTGCAACTGAAAACATAGTAATGGCCGCAACACTTGCTAAGGGAACTACCACTATTAACAATGCGGCCCAAGAGCCTGAGATCACTGATTTAATCCAATGCCTAAAGAAGATGGGAGCGAAAATTACAGGTGAAAATACATCAACTCTCGTTATCCAAGGGGTTGATCATTTAAGTGGCATCGATTACTCTATTTGCCCAGACCGCATTGAGGCGGGAACCTATCTTGTTGCAGCTGCAATAACGGGTGGTAAAATTATTGTAAATAATATTGAACCAGACTCTATGCGCGCAGTTATTGGCAAGCTTATCGAAACTGGCGCAGATATTCAAACAAACCAAAACTCAATTAAACTTGACATGAAAGGCAAAAGACCCCATCCTGTCGACATTCGAACTAGCGCTTATCCAAATTTTCCAACAGATATGCAAGCTCAATTTATGGCTCTAAACTCTATTGCTGATGGAAGTAGCACTATTACAGAAACTATTTTTGAAAATCGCTTTATGCACGTACCCGAGCTAAGTCGAATGGGAGCAAACCTTAAGCTTGAAGGCAACACTGTCGTTTGTAAAGGAGTAAAATTATTAACTGGAGCTAATCTAATGGCAACAGATTTAAGAGCTTCTGCTAGTCTAGTTTTAGCTGGACTCGCTGCACAAGGATCGACAACAATTGAACGCGTCTATCATCTTGATCGAGGCTATGAAATGATTGAAGAAAAATTTAAAATGCTGGGAGCTGACATAGAACGGGTTCAGCACTAAACTAATAATATATAACTACCATGTTAACGATCGCACTCTCTAAAGGTCGAATATTAGACCAAACTCTCCCTCTTCTTGAGAATGCGGGCCTTTCTATTTCTAAAAAAGAACTTGAAAGTAGAAAGCTAATTCTAGACACCAACCTCAAAGATATTAAAGTAATTGTTCTAAGAGCAAGCGATGTTCCTGTATTTGTTCAGCATGGCGCTGCAGATTTCGGTATTGCGGGAAAAGATGTTTTACTAGAGCATGGTGCTGATGGTGTTTTCGAATTGCTAGATCTTGGTATTTCTAAATGTCGCCTTATGGTTGCATCAAAGAAAAATCAAGACTTAAATAAAAGTACTTTAAAAGTTGCAACAAAATACGTCAAATCAGCAAAAGAATACTTCTTCTCAAAAGGTCAGCAAGTTGAAGTGATTAAACTTTCTGGAGCCATGGAGCTTGCACCAATTGTTGGGCTTGCAGATTGTATTGTCGATCTCGTAGATACAGGAAATACACTTAAAGCTAACAACTTAGTCTCACTAGAGTTAATTCATGATATTAGCTCCAGACTAATTGTCAACTCAGCTGCTTTTAATACTAAACACAGTCAAATTAACGACTGGATTAAAAGAATAGAAAAAAACTTATGATTAGTATACTGTCTTCAATAAATGAAGATTTTGATGCTCAACTTTCTTTACTAACATCTTGGAAAGCCTCCTCTAATGAAGAAATAAACAACTCTGTTCGAAGGATCATTGAAAAAGTTAAAAATAACGGTGACAGCGCTGTTTTAAGCTTTACTTCAGAGTTTGACTTGCTAAATGCTAAATCAATCTCAGAGCTAGTTATCTCAAAAGAAAGTCTTCAAAAATCATACGATAACTTAGATCAAAAGCAAAAGGATGCCCTTTGTATTGCCGCAGAAAGAATTAAATCATATCATCAAAAGCAAAAGCAAGAGTCATGGAATTACACTGATGATGGGGGCACACTATTAGGTCAAAAAATTAGCCCTTTAGATCGCGTAGGCTTATATGTACCAGGAGGAAAAGCGTCCTACCCATCCTCTGTACTTATGAACAGTATTCCTGCAAAAGTGGCTGGTGTGAATGAGTTAATTATGGTCGTTCCCACCCCGAAAGGAGTTGTAAATGATTTAGTTTTAGCAGCGGCTCACATTGCAGATGTAGATATGGTTATAACTATAGGAGGCGCTCAAGCAATTGCGGCGCTTGCATACGGAACTGAAACCATTCCAAAAGTTGACAAAATAGTTGGACCTGGCAATATTTATGTCGCAACTGCAAAAAAACAAGTTTTTGGGCAAGTTGGCATTGATATGATTGCTGGACCTTCTGAGATACTAATCATTTGCGATGGCTCAACAGATCCTGACTGGATTGCAATGGACTTATTTTCTCAGGCCGAGCATGATGAGGAGGCCCAATCAATTCTACTATGCCCTGACAAAGACTTTATTAAAAGTGTTGAAAATAGCATTCAAAAATTACTTCCTACTATGGAAAGAGAGAATATTATTCGAACTGCACTTAAAAAAAGAGGCGCTCTGATTCTTACTAAAGATATAGGTGAAGCAATTAAAATATCAAACAATATTGCCCCAGAACACCTAGAGCTTTCTGTTGAAAATCCAGAATCTATTTTGGATGACATAAAGCATGCTGGTGCAATTTTTATGGGCAAGTACTCCTCTGAAGCGTTAGGTGATTATTGCGCCGGACCAAACCATGTATTACCTACTTCAGGAACTGCAAGGTTCTCATCGCCACTGGGTGTTTATGATTTTCAAAAAAGGTCTAGCATAATAATGGCATCAAAAGAAGGTGCTATTAAATTAGGGAAAACTGCAGCTACATTGGCTTATGGCGAGGGGCTTCAGGCTCATGCAAAGTCTGCGCTTTATCGTACAGGCAAGAAGTAACTATCCAGGTAGTGCCTGGTAATAGCCATTTTCTTTGATAAGTTTAATTGGCCAGTCAAAAAGATTAGTAAGGTTAGTATTAGTTAAAATCTCGTCTTTGTTTCCATCCATAATTACCTTTCCACCTTTTAGTAAAATTACTCTTGATATTTCAGGTGGGATTTCATGAACGTGGTGCGTAACTAATACTACTTTCTTTCCCATACTCATTAGCTCTCTCATAATTTCAAGGTACTGGAAACAAGTACTTATGTCTAGACCACTTGTTGGCTCGTCAAAAACTAAAACCGCTGGATCATTTACTAATGACCTAGCTAGAAGAAATTTTCGTTGCTCACCTGTAGACATTGATGAGAATTTTCTATCCTTTAAGCTTGATATTGAGAGGAGTTCCATAACTTCCTTTGCGCGATCTAATTTTTGATCGTCAAAATTTTGATGCTTCCATATTCCATCACTAGAATAAAAACCTGACAGAACAACATAAAAACCAAGAGCATTACTAGAATAATTATTTTGAAGGTGAGGCGAAACAACGCCAAGATTAGACCTTAGCTCCTGAACATTCCACCTCTCTTTATCAAATATTTTAATACTGCTACTCTCACTCTCAACAATATAGAGTTCACGATTTAATAACTTTAGAAGAGTTGTCTTACCTGACCCATTTGGCCCCAAGATGACTGTGCTTTGACTTTCATCAATGGTTAAAGAGAAGTCATCAAATACTTTATTGCTTTCTTGAAATACTGTGATATTTTGAAGCTCAATAATATTCATTATATTTAAGTTAAGCCTATATTAATAACTCTTAATAATCATACCAGTAGAATGGAAGATCTCTCAACTTGCTTTTTTTAAACGCAAACTTGGGAGTAACTGCGATAAAAGCATTCCTATTAACATCAACACGCATCCAATAAAGCCTCTTGTTGTGAGTGTTTCGTCAAGAATAAGCCACCCACCAAGCACCGCAAATGCTCCTTCTAGACCTAAAATTATTGCTGCATGGGAAGATTTAGCATGTTGTTGGGCAATGACTTGTAGCGTATAACCAACGCCTATTGACATAACGCCAGCATAGAGAAGTGGTATTGCTGTATTGATAATAGCATTCCACTCAATATTTTCTTTTATAGCAATTGCAATAATAAGACTTAAAAACCCAGAAACAATATACTGAATAAGTGATAGCTTTAAAGGATCCATCCTTTTAGCAACATAACCTAGTACTAAAATGTGAGCTGCAAAAAATATGGCACAAACGAGTTGATACAAATCACCCTTCTCAATTCTAAAGCCTTCATTGATACTTAGGAGGTATAACCCAATAACTGCAAGAAATCCTCCAAGCCAAGTTCCAGAGTTAGTTTTTTGGCCTAAGAAAATTCCAATTAACGGGACAAAAAAGATATACAAACCCGTTATAAAGCCTGCTTTTCCTGCCGTTGTGAATTCAATACCAACTTGCTGAAAACTTGAGGCAGTAAATAAAAATAATCCAGCAACAGTTCCAGCAAATAATAATTTTTTAGTTGGAACCTCTGTTTTAACTGATGTTATATTTTTTTTAGATAGATACCAAACTAATGGCATTAATACTGAAGCTCCAATAAAAAATCTAGCTGCATTAAAGAAAAATGGATCCATTGTCTCTGCCGCATCTTTCTGCGCAACAAATGCAAAACCCCAAATAGCTGCAGCAATGAGCATAAGAATATCTGCCCTCAATGCTTTATTTTTAGTTAGTATTATCATTTAGTTTGCAGCTTGGAGCTGTACCATGCATGAAAAAATAAAGTAATAACCACTATAGACCCACCTAGAAGGGAACTACTGGAAGGCTGCTCATTAATAACTAGCCACGCGCTTAGTATTCCAAAAATCGTTCCTAAAGGCATAAACATAGCCACTTCTGATGCAGGTATGAATCTTGGCGCTAGAGTAATTAAGCTAAAGGCAATCGCAAGCAATATGCCGCCTGCAATGACATAAATTAGTGAATCAAATGGCAAATAAAAGGAACTTGAAAAAGCCAGTCCAACAAAAGAAACAACAAGGGCATTAACTATCATAGCTGGAACCATATTTACATTACTGTATTTTCGCGTTAGTGCAAATGAAAAGCCTCCAGCAATTATCGATATAACCGCCAACGAACTTCCCATAAGATTAAGAGTCCCAGTATCTCCTTTCATTACTATGTAGATACCAGTAACAATAATTAGCATTGAAATCCACGTAAAAAGTTTAGGTCTTTCATTTATTATAGCCCATGAAATAATTGCAACAACCATTGGAGCTGTACTAATAATAACCAATACTTTAGCAATCGAAGTGAACTGAATTGCAGCAATAAATGTAACACCACCTATTCCTGAAAGGAGACCAATCCAGATTCCAGGCCTACCTATATTTTTTAGCTCTTTAAATGTGTTTTTACGGTATGTTGCATACAAAATGATCAATACACCAAGCGCAAAGAATATCCCACGCCAAAAAAGAATGGTAAAGGTATCAGCATCTGCAAGCCTAACTAATACAGGATCTGGAGTCAGCATCAATACCCCCAAAAAAGCAATTAGTAGTCCTTTTAAATGGTTATTCATATTTAAATCTTGCAAAAGTTTACGATAATAAGATTATGGCAGATTAGCTTAGCTGGTTTCTTGCCAGCTTAGTGCTATACCATGAGTGACAGAACAAAGTCACAATAACAATCGATCCACCAATTAGAGCATTTATCGAAGGCTCTTCATGAATTACGTACCAAGCAATCAATGACCCTAACACAGTCTCTAGGGGCATAATCATTCCGACTTCAGCTGCAGGCATATATCTTGGTGCAATTG
>CAJXOB010000026.1 GCA_913057955.1 uncultured Gammaproteobacteria bacterium
GTCTCAGCTTAAAAGCATTCGAAATTGATATTTTGGGAACCAAATATCCAGAAGGGCCTAATCAATACTTTAACTTAATGAAAAGAATTTCAAGTCAATTGGCCTCATGTCTAAAATAAGAAGCACTTTTAATGGCGCCGCTAGCAATTATGATGATAATGCTTTTCTTCAAAGTGAAATAGCAAATAGGCTGGCTGAAAAATTGAAAGTCATTTCAATTAAGCCTCAAACCATAATTGACCTTGGGTCTGGTACTGGTTTTCTTAGTGAAAAAACAGCTAAGATATTTCCAAATTCAATCTTGGTTTGTGTTGATTTTGCTCAACAATCACTTATGGAAAATTCTCAAAATTTAAAGGTATGTGCCAACGCCTATGAGCTTCCATTTGCTTCGAATAGTGTTGATTTTATTGTTTCTAATTTAATGATGCAGTGGTGCCCTGACTTAACGACACTTTTTAATGAATGCTTTAGAATCCTTAAGCCTCAAGGTTTATTTCTTTTTACTACCTTTGGTCCAGACACGCTAAAGGAGCTTAAGCGGAGCTGGTCAGTTGTTGATAGTAGTGCGCACGTTAATAATTTTATTGATATGCATGATATAGGCGACCAGATGCTACAATCAGGCTTTCAGAGCCCAATAATGGAAATGGAGAATATAACGCTTACCTACGAAAAAGTGGTTGACTTAATGCACGACTTAAAAGCAATTGGCGCGCAAAATGTAGCCAACAGATCAAAAGCGCTCACAGGCAAAACTAAATTTAAAAAAATGATAGAAATGTATGAAAACTATCGTGAAGATGGCAAGCTTCCAGCGACCTATGAGGTAATTTATGGGCATGCCTGGAAAAATGAAAAGAAGCTTGGCGCTATTTCGTTAGAAAATTAAAGCAAATTTATACTAAAGGTTTTTCAACTAGCTAATTGTAAACTCATCACCAACTTTAAGAGTAAAGTTTTTATTTGATAGCAAAATCGCGTTTTGTCCAAAAAATGCACCATTTATCTCATCACTAAACCTTAGAGCCGTTAAAGTTGCTAAAGGCTCCTTTGGGCTATCAATTTTTCCATCATCTTGATTAATCGTAATAATTTTGCAGCGCTTACAGGGCTTTCTTAATCCAAAGCTATAACCACTTTTTTGGCATAAAAAATTGTGAGATGTTTTTTTCTCAAGACCTTTAACACCTTTGACCACAATATTAGGCCTAAAGCGATCCATTTTAACCACTTGAGAGCGATTTTTAATGAGGCCTTTATTTAGCTTTTCGAGTGACTCCCATGAAGTTATTAAATAGGGAAATTGATCGGAAAATGCACTCTGCGCCTCCCTGCCATCGAGATATTTAGATGGGACTGGGCGAACCCCTTGTTTGGCAAATCTAACAAGCCTTAGAGATTTACCTTTATATTGACCCAATACATTAGTTAACCATAATGATGCGCCATCACCCTCATCATATGCATCGCATTTATCACCCCAAACAGATGCTTGAATAGGCTCAGATTTATTTGAATCCAAAGGAATTGTGTATTGAGTATTATTTTTTGAACTCAGCATTAAAGTGTCTGAACTAATACTTACTTCAATGGTTGCCATCGACTCGATTTCACGCTGAGTAATAAACTCATAATCACTATTAGTAATCATCCACTCACGGTCAAATTTAAGCCCGCGAAGAGCAGTTTCAGACTTATTTAATGAAATGCCTTTGAGTGATTTAACAGGATAGATGAATAGATCAGTAATTTGAACCACAAAGCTCCTGTATTTTAGTTTACTGCTTTAACTTATAACCAGTTTTAAACATCCAAGCTATTATAGCAATACAAATACTCAAGAAAAGAAGAACCATAAGTAAGCTAACCCCAACACCAACATCAGAGATTTCAAAAAAACTCCAGCGAAATCCGCTCACCAAATACAAAACAGGGTTAAACAAAGTAACCTTTTGCCATACAGGCGGGAGCATGCTAATTGAGTAAAAACTTCCACCTAAAAACACTAATGGAGTAATAATTAAAAGCGGAATTATTTGTAGCTTTTCAAAATTATCAGCCCATAGCCCAATGATGAATCCAAACAAACTAAATGCAACACAGGTCAAAACTAAAAAGCTCAACATCCAGATTGGATGCGCAATATTCAAATCAACAAAGAGGTTTGCTGTAAGTAAAATGATAGTCGCCAAAACTAATGACTTAGTTGCAGCGGCGCCAACATAACCAATTAGAGTTTCATAATATGACACAGGGGCTGACAAAAGCTCATAAATCGTACCTGTAAATTTTGGAAAAAAGATACCAAAAGATGCGTTTGAGATACTCTGGGTTAATACTGATAGCATTGTCAATCCTGGCACGATAAACAGTCCATAAGAAATACCATCAATATTTTCAATCCTAGAACCTATAGCCGAGCCAAAAACTACAAAATATAGAGCTGTTGATATTACCGGAGAGGCGACACTCTGAAAAAGCGTATTCCAGAAACGCATCATCTCATTTAAATAAATTACTTTGATTGCCATTAAATTCATTATTTTTCCTTAACTAAGTCTACAAATATATCTTCAAGCGAGCTCTGAACAACTTTAAGATCTTTTATATGCAATCCAGAATTTGTAATTTCCTGGAGTACTTCAGACATATCAGTCTCTTCATCTTTAACAATATACGTGTATGAAATATGCATACCATCTTCAGAAATCTCAATATTGTGCTTATCAAGGGAAGAAGGTAACTTGGTAAGTGATTCTTTTAATTCAACAATTAATTGTTTCTTTCCAAGAGTTTCCATCAGATGCGCTTTTTTCTCAACGAGTAAAAGTTCGCCATTACTAATAACTCCAATCCTATCGGCTAACTCTTCAGCCTCTTCAATATAGTGAGTCGTCAAAATTATGGTAACCCCTTTAGATTTCAATACATTAACAATCTTCCATAAATCCTTGCGAAGCTCAACATCAACTCCTGCAGTCGGCTCATCAAGAAATAGTATCTTAGGGTTGTGAGAGAGTGCTTTAGCAATTAGAACACGCCTCTTCATTCCTCCAGAAAGCATTCTAATTTCAGAGTCTTTTTTGTCAAAAAGAGACAAGTCTTTTAAGAGCTCTTCAAGATAAGCGTCATCTCTCTTAGCTCCAAACAAACCCCTACTAAAACGAACTGTCCCCCAAACTGTATCAAATGATCCAAGAGTTAACTCCTGAGGAACGAGACCAATTATTGATCGTGTTTTCCTAAAATCTTTGACGATATCAAAGCCATCAACAGTGACCTCACCAGAGGTTGGAGAAACGATGCCACATATTGTTGAAATTAAAGTTGTTTTACCGGCTCCATTTGGACCCAACAGTCCTAAAATCTCACCTTTATTAATATCTAGGTTAATACTTTTTAAAGCATTAAAGCCTGAATCATAGACTTTTGTTAAATCTTTAATTGAAATAATTGTTTGCATTAATATCTAATCGGGGGAATCGAAAAAAGTATTTTAACCTTTCACTAAGAATGTATTGCCTTAAATATTGAAAACAGACTCTTGATAAATTGTCATAAATAGATCTAAATTACAAAGCTATTTAAATCTCATTAAGCCAAGGAGGGTTTGCGCCTTTTTTAGTAACCGTTATGCTTGCAACTTGATTTGCAAAAGTAAGTGTTTTCTTAAGGGCCGCTTCATCCATCAAATCCAATTTGTCTCTACTAAGCAATCCTTGTTGCTTCAAGCTAAACAAAAAACCTCCATTAAAACTATCTCCAGCAGCAATTGTATCGATTACTTGGACTTGGTTACTCTTGACGTATACTTCTTTACCACCATCACAAATTACTTTTGAGCCTTCGCCGCCCAAAGTCAAGATGACTAATTTAACGCCATTCTTAAGCCACTCTTTGCTAACTTCTTTAAAATCTTGTACACCATAAAGATAACGATAATCCTCTTCAGAAATTTTTATTATGTCGACTTTGGAAGTTAATTGTTTGAATCGATTAACATAATCATTCTTAACCTCAATAAAATCAGGTCTGATATTGGCATCAAAATAAATTGGTAAATGGCCAGAGATTTGCTCAACTAACCACTGCCAGCTTGATCCACAGGGCTCCGCTTGAAGACTAATCCCTCCAACCAATAATGCTTTTGCCTTCATCACTCTAGTCAAAAAAGGCTTTAGACTAGCTTTGTCTAGCATTCGTCCAGCTGAATGTTCATCAACAAATGTATATTCAGCAATACCATTAACCACATCTGCATAGGCAAGAGTGGTTGGCCGGTTGGTTTTTATAATGAATTCTTCTCTGACATTAGAGTTTTTAAGAGAGTCTTCTATTAGCTTTCCATAGGTATCATTTGACACAGCGCCAAAATAATAACTATCAGCACCTAAACGACCAAGAGCAATTGCAGAATTAAAGTTACTTCCGCCGACATGAGGAGTATATTCAGGCTCCCCTCGAAAGGAAACCATATCAATTAAAGACTCGCCAGCACAGATTATCATGGGAAGTTTATTTAAGGAAAACAATTATATTATAGAAGGCGAGATCCATTATTAATAGGTAAATCATTAGTCGCCAGAACAACTGAGTTATCTGGGCGATAAAATCCTAGCACCAAACATTCACTCATAATAGGTCCAACTTGTTTTGGTTCAAAATTTACAACCGCCATAACTTGTTTGCCTTGCAATTGATCCTTGGTATAAAGATCTGTAATTTGAGAGCTGGATTTTTTTAATCCAATTTCTATTCCAAAATCAACATGTAGTATGAAGGCTGGATTTCTTGCTTTGGGAAAATCCTCAACCTCAACAATAGTGCCAATCCGTATGTCAACTTTTTCGAAATCTTGCCATGTAATTGTCATGTTAATCTTTACTCTTCAAGTAATTCATTAATGGCGCGCTCAAGTTCAGCTGTGAAGTAAGGATCATTTCCTGGGTTTGCTGCGCAGTGTCCCCATGGAGAGTCAAATGGCCTAAAATCAGCGCCATTTATATAGCCTGCTTCAATTTCATTGTCTTCAGGTGGAAAGTAAAGGTCATGGGCACAGGGCATCAAGATGGTTTTTGCCTTAATAGCGTTTAATGCCATCTCTATGTTTCCGTTATATATTGGCCCAATACTGATATCACTAGTCTGCCAAGTATCAAGCTTACAAAGAAGGTTATTGGCGTCCCAATTCTTGGCATGATCCTCCTCCCAATCTACGAGCAAGTCTTCAAAGGAGTCATATCCAATCTCTTTAAATAAGGAGTTACGATAAAAAGTTTGTGAAAATGCCCAACCTGCATAAACTCTTGCAAATGCCTTAAGGCCAGCAACTGGAGGAGAAGAGTAGTCACCGTTATTCCAATTTTGGTCTGCGCAAAGTGCCGCCTTTATACCTTCAAGGAATACGTAATTATGTGGCGACGTTTTAGCTGAAGCGCAAAAAGGTAAGATGGCTTTAACAAAATCAGGGTATTGAGCAGCCCATTGATAAGCCTGACAACCTGCCATTGACCAGCCCGTAACAAGGGCAATTTTTTTGACACCTAAATGCTCTTTTAATAGTTTGTACTGGCAAGCAATATTATCCCATAGTGAAATACGTGGGAATCTTGGTCCATCTTGAGGCGATTTTGAATTGCTCGGCGAAGAAGAGAGTCCGTTACCAAACATATTGATTGAAACAATAAAATGTTTTGCTGGATCAATAGCCCTGCCTTCACCAAAGAAGCCCTCATTTCTTTGATGAGAGCCAGTATAAAAAGTAGGCAAAACAACGACATTATCTTTGGCTGTATTCAGCTTGCCATAAGTTTTATAAATTAAAAAGGCTGAATTTAACTCTTCTCCAGACAAAAGAGAAATATCACCTAGCTCAAACTTTTCATAATCCATCACAAAGTTTCATTTTAGTTATAAGAAAATCATTAAATTTTGCGCCTAACAATCTAAAGTATTGTCCCTCTCCCATTGAGTCAGATGGGAGGCGTAACCACTCCACTCTGTATGCTTTAATTTTATATAAGCATCAATTATGCTGTCTCCAAGTCTTTCTCTCAGCACGTCTGACTCTTCAAGTAATCTAAGCGCATCAAGTAAATTACGCGGCAGCTGCTTATAACCCTCGATGTCTTTTCCAAGCTCATACATATTTATATCAAGTGGATCTCCTGGGTCACGATTACCAGCAATGCCGTCAAGACCACAAGCAAGTATTGCTGCCTGCATTAAATAAGCATTTGCTGCTCCATCCATTAAACGCAATTCAAAACGACCTGAGTCTGGAACTCGAATCATATGAGTACGATTATTTCCGCCATAAGTAATTGAGCTAGGAGACCACGTTGCGCCAGAAACAGTTCTTGGGGCATTAATTCGTTTATAACTATTCACTGTCGGGTTAAAGATAGCAGTTAAACGATCTGCGCTATGCATAATTCCACCTAAAAACTGATACGCAAGAGGGGACAATCCTAATCCTCGACTATCGTTCTCACCATTAAATAAATTTTTAGAGCCATCTAGACTCCATATTGATACATGAGAGTGGCAACCATTACCCGTCAAATGGCTAAAAGGTTTTGGCATAAATGTAGCGCGCATTCCATGAAGCTCGGCGATTGATTTCACCATAAATTTAAAAAATACTTGGCGATCAGCAGTTTTTAGAGCATCATCAAAATCCCAATTCATTTCGAATTGACCATTGGCGTCTTCGTGATCATTTTGATAAGGGCCCCAGCCAAGTTCAATCATACTGTCACAAATTTGCTTAATGACTGGATATTGACGCATTAAGGCCTGCTGGTCATAACAAGGTTTGCTTTGGGTATCTTTCTCATCAGCAATGTCAGTTCCATCGTCATTGATGAGGTGATATTCACATTCAACACCTGTTTTCATTCGAAAACCTTGCTTTTCAGCCTCTGCCAATTGCTTCTTTAATGCAACTCGCGGAGAGGCTTCTACAGGCTTTCCGTCCATCCATAAGTCTGAAGCTAACCAAGCAATTTCTGGCTTCCAAGGTAATTGAATAAGACTATCAGGATCTGGAATAGCAAACATATCAGGATGAGCAGGAGTCATATCTAACCACGCCGCAAATCCTGCAAAACCAGCCCCATCTTTTTGCATTCCATCAATAGCTCTTGCAGGGACTAACTTAGAACGTAAACTTCCAAAAAGATCCACAAAGCTAATAAGAAAGTATTCAATACCTTTTTCTGAAGCTACTTTACTAAGTTTAGTGGCCATAATTTCTCCTATTTATTCGTTATTATTTTTATTAAATTAGTAATTATATTCCGCCCTTACCTGGAATCCAATCAGTACCAGCTAATGGGACACCAGCCATCGCAGCAGCCTCCATAGTTAATGCTACCATATCCTCTGGCTCTAAATTATGCACATGACTCTTGCCGCATGCCCGGGCCAATGTTTGCAATTCAAGCGTAAGAACATTTATATAGTTCGCGAGTCGGCGGCCACCTAAAATTGGATCTAACCTCTTTGCAAGTTCAGGGTCTTGAGTTGTAATACCAGCTGGATCATTTCCCGCCTGATAATCATCCCAAAAACCTGCCGCTGAACCTATCGCTTTATATTCATCATCAAATTCAGGACTTTGATCGCCCAGAGCGATTAATGCAGCTGTCCCTATTGAAACTGCGTCTGCGCCCAAAGCTAAGGCCTTTGCAACATCTGCCCCACTTCGAATACCGCCAGAAACGATCAGCTGTACCTTACGATGCATATCCATTTCTTGGAGTGCTTCAACAGCCATTCGAACCGCTGGAAGCGTCGGTATACCAACGTGCTCAATGAAAACATCTTGTGTTGCTGCAGTTCCGCCTTGCATACCATCAACTACAACAACGTCAGCGCCTGCCTTTACAGCAAGGGTGACATCATAAAAAACTCGCGTCGCTCCAACTTTGACATAGATCGGTTTTTCCCAGTTTGTTATTTCACGTAATTCCTGTATCTTGATTTCAAGATCATCTGGACCGGTCCAATCTGGATGACGACAAGCAGACCTCTGATCTATTCCTTCTGGAAGGTTTCGCATTTGTGCTACTCTAGGGGAAATTTTTTGCCCCAATAGCATACCTCCGCCTCCAGGCTTTGCGCCCTGACCCAAAACAATTTCAATTGCATCAGCCTTCCTTAAGTCATCTGGATTCATTCCATATCTTGAAGGCAAGTATTGGTAAACTAAAGTTTTTGAGTGCCCTCTTTCTTCTGGAGTCATTCCGCCATCACCGGTAGTTGTGCTAGTACCAGCAATAGTTGCTCCTCTTCCAAGCGATTCTTTGGCTTGAGCTGAAAGAGAGCCAAAGCTCATGCCTGCAATTGTGATTGGCGTTTTTAAATGAATGGGATTTTTTGCAAACCTATTCCCTAAAATGACCTCAGTTGTGCATTTTTCTCTATAACCCTCTAATGGATAGCGAGAGGTTGAAGCGCCAAGAAATACTAAATCATCAAATGTAGGAATATCTCTTTTAGCACCAAACCCACGAATATCATAAATTCCTGTTTTAGCTGCACGCTGAATTTCAGCGATTACATGCCGAGGAAAAGTAGCAGACTCTATTAACGTTGGATTATCTTTACTCATAATCTGATCTCCTTAGTAGTCATCAACTTGGTCAATGTCAAAATTATATAATTTGCGCGCAGAACCATATCGTCGAAACTCTTCAATACCGTGATGCATTTTTGATTGGCTTAGTAATTGCTTCAGCTCTTTCTTGTGCTCATCTCTCATTTCTTTTTCAATACAATCTGTACCTAAACTTTTGACCTTGCCCCGAACATAAATTTTGGCTTCATAAATAGAATCTCCCAAGGCATCTCCCGCATCACCACACACAACTAGGCATCCAGATTGCGCCATAAATGCACTCATATGGCCGATATTACCACCAACAACAATATTTACACCCTTCATTGAAATTCCACATCGTGAGCTTGAATCCCCCTCAATAACTAATAGCCCACCATGCGCTGTTGCAGCGGCATATTGTGAGGCATTACCAGTAACACGCACCTCACCAGACATCATATTTTCAGCTAATCCAGGTCCAGCATTGCCATTAATTACTATACTAGCCTGTTGATTCATGCCGGCGCAATAGTAGCCAACATGCCCATTAATCTCAACATTTACCGCTGTTGTCAGTCCAACTGAAAGGGCATGCTTTCCAACAGTATTATTTACAGAAAATTTATCTCCAGAAGAGCCTCCCTGCAATACTAAATTAAGCTCTCGAACGCTACTTGTATCTAAATTAATTTCAGTCATGCTTAGCTCCTTTTCCAGCTATAAATCTGAGTTGGCTCAGGCTCCCAAATGCGTGCATTTTCAGCGCCTGGTAAAGTTGCAATAGCTCGGTATTCTGAAGACATAGCTGCCCAATCATCAGTTTCAGCCATTATTGCTGGCTTACAGCCAATTGGATCACGCATTACAGCAAAACCATCTCTGGTTCCAATTGCAAAGGTATAGAATCCATCTAAATCTTCTATTGCATGATTCAAAGCTTGATCCAAATCATCGCCCTCACTAAGACGCCAGCTCAGATAACCCGCAGCAACTTCACTATCATTGTCGGTTTTAAACTGGACGCCTTTTTTTCGTAAAGTTTCACGTAATCTATTATGGTTCGATAAAGAGCCATTGTGCACAAGGCATAAATCTTGTCCTGTAGAAAATGGGTGCGAGTGCTCTGTTGTAATTGCACTTTCTGTCGCCATTCGAGTATGACCAAGAGCATGAGTGCCAGTCATACTTTTAATATCAAATTGATCAATGAATTCAGCAGGATTTCCCTTGCCTTTAAAGATCTCAATATTAGTTCCTGCACTTGTAATACTAAGGTCACTCCAATTATCACTCATCCAATCTTGGACATCTTCAATTGCAGAATCTAAACACAAAACTGCATGATTGCGAGTTACTGTAATGTCTCTTAAAGAAAAATGATTGCTTACTGCAGTCTCTAATGTACTCCAATCAAAGTCTGGCTGCTGCGCAAGAACGGTAATCTTGCAGCCATCCTCTTGAGGGTTACGATACACAGCAATCCCTGCACTATCTGGCCCTCTCTCGGTCATCTCACTTAGCATTGGCGCCACGAGTGCTCCTAATTGCGACTCAAGCGCGGGGTTTTTAATAAAAAGTCCAACTATTCCACACATAAAAACTCCAAAAAAATATTATAGTCCTTGAGCTCATGAATCCCACAAACTCAAAGACGTTAGTTTAAATCAAAAAACGATTAACGTTTTTATCTATTATTTTTGATAAAAACAATTAGTTAATAGAGCCTTAAAAACTCCTGCACTTCCCAGTCAGTTACTGCCTGATGATATCGGTCCCACTCATCTTTCTTGTAAGAGAAAAACTGAAGGAGCATTGAGTCACCTAAAACTTCTCTTGCAAAGTCATCTTCATTTAATGCCTCAATAGCCTCTAAAAGATTGCGTGGAAGCGTTTTAATATTTGCCTCCTTCATATCTTCAGGGCTTAGCGTATATAAATTTAAATTTAAAGGCTTTCCTGGATCAATCTTATTTTCAATTCCATCTAAAACTGATGCTGTAGTTAATGCCAAGGATAGGTATGGATTCATACACATATCTGCAGCACGATTTTCAATACAAAAACGATTCTGAGGAAGGCGAATCATGCACGATCGATTATTATCTCCATAGGCCATTGTTGTAGGCGCCCATGTATAAACGCCGCCTTCAAATCCGCCCACTATTGGAACCAAACCGTTATATGAATTCACCGTTGAACAAGCAATAGCAGTAATTTCTGTTCCATGTTTGAGCAAACCTCCAACCGCATGGTAAGCCAAATCAGAAAACTTGCCATCTTGGCCTTCAAAGATATTTATGTTATCTTTATTGCCTGTCATACTAAAATTAATATGCGCGCCAGATCTCCAGTCACCAATTGTTGGTTTTGGCATGAAAGTTATAAACATTCCATATTTTTTAGCTACTTCTTTAAGAAGCACTCTTAAGAAAACTAATCGATCAGCCATTTGAAGAACATCTGTATAAGTAAAGTCAAGCTCAAATTGTGAATAAGCTCCCTCGCATACTACATCCTTCATATCCCAGCCTAATTCATTGACGGTATCAATCAGCTCTTTGAGAAACTCCATTGAGTCAATTGAATACTCAACATCGTATCCAAAAGCTTGTCTGCGAGGACGCACGCCTTCGCCCGGCATTGGGTCATCATCAAACGCTTTAACCGGCTGCCCATCTTCCCATCGCATCGCAATAAATTCAGGTTCAATCCCACAAAAAGCCTTGTATCCAGCGTCATCTGCTTTTTGTACCGCTCTTTTAAGAGTTTGACGAGGGCACAAATTATAAGGCTTTCCTTCCCACCATAAATCTGAAAAAACCCATACACAGGTCTTATCCCATGGGCAAATTACTAAGCTATCTAAATCAGGAACAGGAATTTGGTCTGAGTCATTTGGTCCTAATTCAGGGACAAAAGAGACGGAGTGAACTGCAAATTGTGGCCCCTTTCCTGCACATAATGCCTCGAACTCCTTCATAGGAATTGGCTTTGTTTTTGGAAGACCAAGCATATCAATCCAACAAGACAGGATGTACTTTACGCCTGCTTTCTCTAACCGAGCTTTTTCCTCTGCAACGCGTTTCTTTGCTGGCAGGGCATCTGCCATTGTTGTGTGATAAATCTTTGCCATATTATTCTCCTTGTTTTTTTAATCTATTAAATATTTATAGTTTTTCATGCGATTTTAATAAAAATTGATTTTTATATGTTGCAAGGCCTTTCATTACCTCTACATCTTTTATATCATCATTATTAAAACAATGTTCATCTAGAAATCTAGTGAGAGTTTCATCACCTTCAGAGGCAATTTCTACTAAAAGATCATATCGACCTGTGACCCAAATAATAAAAACTATCTCATTACAATCTTGAAGGCGTTTAGCAACCTCAGTAGGGCTAGAAGTTGACGCAACTTTTATTCCAAGCATTGAATCCGTTGCGTAATTAATAGCAGAGCGATCTACTAACGCCTTGATTTGCAAGACGCCAGCATCTTTCATCCTATTAACGCGATTTCTAACAGTGCCCTCAGAGATTTCTAGAGATTTAGCAATCTCATTAAATGGCTTTCGTCCATCAACCTCAAGCATGTCAATTATTCGTTGATTCAATTTATCTTTTAGCGTATCCCTTGTTGGAACGCGCGGAAGTTGATCGCCATCATTACTGTCATTTGATTGACTTAAGTGCACTATACGATTACTTGAATTACTCATTTAAATCCTAGTTTTGAGGCATGTCTTCTGGATCTATTCCAGGCACAAAAGTAATTCCTGCTTGTTGCTTCCAGTCATGAGGATAGGCGGCATAGAATATTACGCATTTTTCATCACACTCATAAGCTATTGAGTTATCTTTAGGAATATAAAGGACATCACCTGGGTTGCAGTTATAAGATTCGCCATCACACGTTAATCTGAATGTCCCTTCCATACAATAAATAATCTCATCGCATGTTAACTCCCATGGCACAGACACTTGGTTTAAAAAATTCAAACCGCCGCACATCGTATCACTAACAGCACTAGTTACAAAAGGCTTAATGTAGCTTTGCCCTGGCTCTAGAGTGTGCAAACGGTGCTCAATGTCACCAAATTTATATAGTTGTGGTTTATTACTCATTTTTATTCCTTTTTAAGTTAAGTTAAGTTTTTCATTAAGTTCTACGACATATCCATCTGGATCTTCAATAAATGCAAGTATACGAGTTCCAGCATTCATAGGTTTGGCTGGACTAATGATTTTGGCGCCTCCTGCCTCTAGGTCTTCAACCGCTTTATACACATCAGGCGTTTCAATGCAAATATGTCCCCATCCATTGCCTTTGTCATAGTGCTCTTCTTGATCCCAGTTATGGGTTAGCTCCAGTGCGGGAAATTCTATTTCAGGTCCGTAGCCTACAAATGCATTTGTAAATCTTCCTCCCGGGTAATCAGTTCGCCTAAGTACTTGCATACCTAAAATATCGCAATAAAAATGAAGTGACTTCTCTAAGTCAAGAACCCTCATCATCGTATGTGCTAATCTAAAGTCACTATTAAAATTGGTATCGGTCATTAAATCCTCCTTTATGTATTATTTTTTGGTGGGTTAGTAACAGCCGCTGCAATCATTTCTTGAAAGGCGCGTACGCTATCTTCCCAGTGAGGGGATAACATGCCGCCTTCTTTTGAAACTGGAGAGGCCCTCCCAAGCTGCATTCTTTCACAAATTGCGTGATCTTCTTTATGGACATCCCACCATAGCTTTTTCATTTCATCAACCTCGTTAATTGAAATGGTCTCGCCCTCTGTGGTGTAGATAACTCTTTTTTGATGGGTGTGACATTCATCAACTGGAACATTCAAATAGACTCCGATTTGATCCGGAGCATAACGCCCAATTATAAAGTTTGGAAAAAGAGTTAGGTATCTTGAGCTTACAGACAAACTCCCCTTTACTTTATCAACGTCATCTAGATCGATAGCGCTTCCTACACAAACCCCATCAACAATTGTGTAGTGATCTTCAAGGGGTTGATTTGTTGTTGTTCGGTGAACAAATTGGACATGGTAAGGCTCTATAAAATTTTCCATAAGAAATTTCCAGTTCGTAGAAATTTCACCAAAATCCAATGTGGCTACTGGCTTCACTTTTTGAAAATCTATATCACTAAAATTTTGAATAAGTGGCGCTGCATAATCCTCAAATTTAGGAGCATTTCCACTTAAATTAATAAAAATCCAATCATGCCAAATAGCAATTTTTATTGATTTCAGGTTATGATTTGACATATCGAAGCCTTCGGGCTGATGCTCTTTACCACCAAAGAATGGCGTAGCACAGAGGTCGCCATCAAGACTATATGTCCATGCATGATAGGGGCAGGATAACATCTTACCAACATTAATTGGCTCATCTACCAACTTCAAACATCGATGTGAACATGCATTGTGAAAAGCTGAAATTTTTCCTTCACTGTTTTTAATTAAAACTACTGGCTGACCAGCAACCGTAACTGGTCTTGCGTCTCCTGGCTCATTTAGCTCATGAGCAAAACCTACAAAAACCCAGTTATCAGTAAACACAGTATCGCACTCAGTGCGAAAAAAATCAGCGCTGGTGTAGGCAAATGAGGGCAGGCCATGCTTCAGCTTACCTTTTTCAAAAAAAGATAACAGGTCAAGTTTATTAATTTTAGCACCTCAAAAAATAAATGAAACAAACGATAATTAGAAAAATTATAAACCTAATTATTACATTAAATGTAATAAATTATAGAATAAGTTACCAATACAGCTATTTATTCGAATAAAAATAATTAATATGTAATAATCATTAATATTAATTACTGTTAACATTCGTATTAATTTGGTATGATTTATAATTTTCATTAACACTTTTAATCATAGGGTGACGCAATATGGGTATTAAGGGAAGTGACTTCAAGGTTGAATTGAAAGGATTTTCAGGGCATGGATTAATCCACTCAAAAGATGTTGATGATGAAATTACGCGTATTGGTCCTGGCTCACCAGCAGGCGAATACCTTAGAAGATACTGGCAACCAGTTTTTATCTCTTCTGAGCTCGATGATCTTCCTGTATCAATAAAAATTCTCGGTGAAGAGCTTGTTCTATTTCGAGATAAAAGTAATCAATTGGGGTTGGTTCACAAACAATGCCCTCATAGACAAGCTTCTCTTGAATTTGGTATTTGCCAAGAAACAGGAATTCAATGTTGCTACCATGGCTGGCACTTTGATATTGATGGAACATTAATAGATGTACCTGGACAACCTGAACATATAGCTAACATTATTAAACAAAGGGTCCGACTTGGCGCCTATCCAACCCATGAATTTAAAGGTTTAATTTTTGCCTATCTTGGGCCAATTGAGGAAAAGCCTGAATTTCCAATGTACGACAGTTTAAATTTTGAAGACATGGAAATGGTGCCCTATAAAGCACCCTTTAATTGTAACTGGCTTCAAGTTTTAGATGCTATAGTTGACCCTATTCATACTTCCTTTCTTCATTCAAATATGAGTCGTAAGCAATTTTCAGAGGGCTTTGGAGAGGTTGGGCAGATTGACTTTTTTGAGCGTGATAGTTGGATTTTAGGCTGCAACACTAGGAGAGTAGGTGACAATATTTGGTTTAGAATTAACGAAGTTGTTTTGCCAAACTTTACTCAAGCAGGGGCTGCATTTGCTGCAGATGGAACAAAGCAAATATACTATGGTAGAAGTTCATTTACACGGTGGGTTGTTCCAATCGATGACGAAACAACGATCTGTTATGCTTGGGCTAATTTTGGAGAACGTGGAGATCCACAGGAATTTAATACTCCAGAAGGTCCTGAACTAATTGAGCAGGGTGAAATATTCGATCGCCCCTATAAAGAACGTCAAAGATTTCCTGCAGACAGAGAAGCTTGCGAAGGTATGGGCCCAATAAATATTCATAGAAATGAAAATTTACTACCTAGTGACCAAGGCGTAGCAATGATGCGTCAAAGAATTCGAGAGCAAATCAAAACTGTCGCCTCTGGCAAAAAACCATACGCAGCAACTGGAATTAATGGATTGCCAGTTCCAACTTATGGAGGCGATTCTGTTCTTAATATTCCAGAGAGCAACGTGGAAGATAATTCTTTCTTAAGTAAGCTTGCACATGAATTCGTTCAAATTCAATTTGAAGTGGATGGAAAGAATGAAGGAGAGAGAGTTAAAATAGTTACGAAAAAATTAAAAGAAATACAATCAAGAGAAACTTCAAATACCAATAAATAAATACCTATGGCAAATGATAATAAAATAAGAGTTCATTTTAAGAGTAATCATGCTGACCCTGCTTCATTCCCACCAACTATTGAAGGGGAAAGTGTTTTTGCTATTACCAAAGAAAGGTTTGAGGATGCAATTGAAAGTTACCCGGATTTAAAAGACAAAATTGAGCCAATTTTTGATTGGGATTTAGAGAACTTTTATGAATCCATGAAGACTGCTGAGGTTCTTGTGTGCTGGGATTTTCCTACTGAGAATCTTGCTGAAATTGCGCCTAAACTTCGATGGATTCATATTATTGGTGCTGGGGTAGAACATTTATGTCCAATGGACTGGGTGCCAGAACACGTTTCAGTTGTTAATAATCGGGGCGTGCACTCAGCAAAAGCAGGGGAGTTTGGCCTAATGAGTGTGCTAATGCTGCATACGCATATCCCTGAAATCATTCAAAATCAACAAAACAAGCATTGGGAATCTCTCTATTCATCTCCAATATTAGGTAAGACATTGCTGGTTATAGGTACAGGCAATATAGGACATGCTGCTGCAAAAAAATGCAAATTATTGGGCATGAAAGTAATTGGGGTAAGTCGTCATGGGATGCCTTTAGAAGGCGTCGATCAAATGGTTAAGGTAGATAAATTAGATGAAGTACTCCCTGCAGCTGATTACATTTTTATGTCTACACCGAATACAACTGAAACATTTAATTTATTAGATAAAAGGCGTCAATCATTAATGAAGCCAGGAGTAGGTATTGTTAATGTCGGAAGGGCTGCCACAATGGACTATGATGCTCTTGTAGAGAACTTAAATTCTGGTCACATCAAGGCTGCTATTATTGATGTTTTTGATCCTGAGCCACTCCCTTCAAATTCAATATTATGGGACACACCGAACTTAATGGTTATGCCGCATATATCTGCTGATGATGGTGATACATATATTCCTCTAACACTTGAGCTCGTTCTAATGAATATGCAAAGATACATTGCTGATGAAAAATTAAATAATTTAATAAACCCTGATCTAGGATATTAAAGATTTAAATAATATTTTTTATAGTGCTGGGCTGCTTTTCTTGCAGTAGCTATTAGACTATCATTGGGATTTGCAATTGACTGTTCAAATGATAGGTCATTAGAAATAATACTAAATACCTTGTCGATATCATATTTATTTTCAAGTATTTCATCATTCTCTGCACTACCTGCAATTACAAAGATACTGCATTTATGCTTTCTTGCATAATCAATTACTCCCATTGGAGCTTTACCTCTAAGACTTTGACTATCAAACCTACCTTCGCCTGTTATTACAAGATCTGTAGTTGATAGATGTTGCTCAAAATTAAGTTTTTCAAGAATAATTTGTACTCCACTTTTTTGATCCGCCTTTAAAAAAGCAAGAAAACCATAACCTATGCCACCTGCTGCACCTGCCCCTGGCTGCATTGAGAGGTTATTATTTAATTTACTGGAAGCGATTCTAGAGTAATGACTCAATAGATTATCTAATTGATTAATCATCTTTTCATCAGCACCTTTTTGAGATCCAAAAATAACTGATGCGCCTTGCTGTCCAATGAGAGGATTGTCCACATCGCATGCAATCTCAAAACTGACTCCTTTGAGGCGTGAGTCGATAGAAGTAATATTAATATCTGAAAGTGTATTTAAACTTTCTACACCTCCAGTGAGTTCCTTACCAAAAGAGTCTAAAAATTGGATTCCAATTGCCTGTAAAAAACCCATTCCTCCATCATTTGTTGCACTCCCTCCTAAACCAATAATAATATGCTCAGCACCTTCATCAATTGCAGCAAGTATGAGCTCACCAACTCCAAAACTAGAGGTATTCATTGGATTTCTTTTTTTAAGTGGAACTAGGTGCAAGCCACAAGCTTCAGCAATTTCGATTACTGCTGTTTTTGAATTGCCGAGCATACACCACTTGGCATTGATATATTCTCCTAGAGGGCCTGACACTTTCGTTGAAAAATACTTACCTTGAGTAGCAGTAACTAAGACATCAACTGTTCCCTCTCCACCATCAGCAATAGGTAATTTTAAAGTATTAGCATCTGGGAAAATACCTAAAAAACCCTCCTCAATTGCATTTGCTGCATCAGAAGCTGTTAAGGTTTCTTTAAAAGAATCAGGTGCAATTAATATCTTCATATTTTACTTCTTTAACTTAATTATATTTTTTACCCCACCTCTCAAGTGAGATTGTTGCAGTAAAAATAATAAACATACCAAGCCACTGATTCATACCCAGCATATCTTGAAGAAGAATTACACCTAAAATAATAGTAAAAATAGGCTCTAAGTACATCACATTTGATGTTCGCACGGGTCCAATAATTGATATTGACCTAAAGAAAAAGTAAATACCTCCAGTCATCCCCATTGCTGAAAGAATACTCCAAAGTAACATCTCTGAAGATACTGAAGCTATAGGTTCTAAAGTGACTGTAAAATATATCAACACAAAAACTACTGAAGGCAATACCATAATATATTGAATTAGGCCCCATCCTGATTCTACACTTTTATGACGAGATAAAATATTTACAGTAACCTGGGCAAGAGAAGCAATAAGGCCCCAAAAAACGCCCCATAAATTCCAATTACTTGAATCTCCTTGAACTAAAATCCAAATGCCAAATAATGACACAAGAAGTGCGGCAGCTGATAAAAAATCAATGGATCTGCTCTTAAGTATTGAGTTAACAAAAAAGGTAATAATTGGGAAAGTATAAATCACTACTACGGCTAAACTTAATGGAATCAAGCTTATTGAATACATATACGATGCAATAAAAATCGCTTGAAAAATACTAATTAGTATTAGTCTAATGTGTGTTGCCTTGCTTTTAATTTTCTTAGGTGATTTATTTAAAATACTTGCAAAAATAAAAGTACTAACATAGCGAACAGAAAGAAGAAGAAATACGCCTCCTCCAACACCATAGAAATAGGGAGCAGTAGTAGCTGCAAGAGAGAAAAAGAAGGCAGATAAAATTGCTGTAAAAACACTTGAAAATATCTTATTACTCATTTTGGATTTGGCCTGGATTATCTGTTGTGATAGATTGTACTCTCCAGCTAATCAATTTATTAGCAATATCAATATCATCAATTGTCCATGAGTGGTATTCAAAACCAGCATCCATAATTCGGTCAATTAAAGTTTTTG
Source organism: uncultured Gammaproteobacteria bacterium (assembly GCA_913057955.1). Taxonomy (GTDB): domain Bacteria; phylum Pseudomonadota; class Gammaproteobacteria; order PS1; family Pseudothioglobaceae; genus Pseudothioglobus. The sequence goes on from CAJXOB010000026.1 coordinate 19,080, forward strand.
AGTTTTCATTATCTGAACTGAGGCCATCGGCCTTAATATCATTCAGTACATCTAATATTTTATTTAAGTCATAGTCCGGCTCATATGAATATAACCAGTAAGCCTTATAATTAGGTGCTGCTGATTTAAAAGTCTTAATAACTCTCTCATCAAATGAAATAATCACAGCTTGCTCGGTATGTATTTCAGATTGAGAAAGCTCCTTAATTAGTGGCTTTATAATCTCAATACCACACTTTATCTCTATAAATATTTTTTTACCAGAAGGCAACACGTTAAGCACTTCAGCTAGAGTAGGAATTTTTATTTTTGAATTATTAGAAATTTTATGAGATAAGTTGAGTTGCTTTAACTCTTCAAGGGTTGAGTCTTTAACAATTAACTTTTTATTACAGACTCTTTGAGTATCATCATCATGAATACAAACAATGGCGCCATCCTTGGTAAGATGAAAATCACCTTCTATTCCATCCACTCCTTTATCCCAAGAGGCATTAAAAGCTGGTAAAGAATTTTCTGGTAGATCAAATGAAATACCTCGATGTGCAATAATCATTGAGATATTCTACATAAAAATTTAGCAGTCTTTTTTTAAAAAACTTAGAATAGTGAAACAGATAGTTCCATCCAGAAACTTGGCATCAAGCCAACGACTAGAATAAGAATACCATTGATAGAAAGCACAACCTTCATATCTAACGGAGCAGAAACCAGTATCTCTTTATCTACATCATCAAAATACATTGTTTTAATAATTTGCAGATAATAGTAAGCACTTATTACAGCAAAGATTACCGCTGTTATAGCAAGAATTACATAGCCCTCTGCAACCACTTGCTGAAGAATAAATAACTTAGAATAAAAACCAATAAAGGGTGGAACACCGGCCATTGAAAGCATAACCACCAACATAATTAATGCAAACCAAGGAGAGTGCTTGCTTAAGCCTTGAAAGTCAGAAATTTGATCAGCCTCAAATCCCTTCCTATTAAGAACAATAATAGAGCCAAAGGCAGCTAAACTCATCAAGA
>CAJXOB010000027.1 GCA_913057955.1 uncultured Gammaproteobacteria bacterium
ATAAGATACCATGAGATACTAAAAGTATTGATCAATTGCTTAGTATTATTTTCAATTTAAGATAGGTTATTTATATACTTAATCCAGCTTCACGCTGAATTTTATTTATAGTTTTAGTGATAATTCTTGAAATTGAGAAGTCAGATTTTGATCCTGATTTTGTATGCGCTACAAAGTCATCGACCATTAGTTTGTATTGGTTGCAAGGTGGAAAGCTGACTTTATTGCCTTCCTGTAGCCCTCCATTAGACCAATAGGCATGAGTTACTTCAGGTGGATTAACTGGCACATTAAGTTTTGCCCAGCCATTTGTTCCTAACACTGTCAGGGCCTGACATAGTGCAGCGCTCCCAGATACAGTAAGGCTTAGGGTTTCACCATTTGGCCATTTAAGTGTGGCATCAATTTGTTTTTCTATGTCATGATTGTCACTCATTATTGCGGTTGCTGAGAGGACTTCAGGGTCACCTTTAAAAAGTAAACAGCCTGACAATATAGCATAACAACCAATGTCATATAAAGGGCCACCACCATCAACTTTACGATTACGAATGTTACCTTCAGGCTGTTCAGGATAGCTAAAAACAAAATGAGAAGACTGGTATTTTCCAATATCAAGCTTATTAAGCCAATCCCATTGTGGATGGCTTCTAACCATATAGGCTTCATAGAAAAATGCTCCACTTTCTTTCGCCGCAAGCTCTAGCTTCATTAATTCATCTAAGTTAAGTGCGACAGGTTTTTCACAAAGAACATGCTTTCCAAACTCAAGTGCTTTGATCGAGTAGGGCACATGAAGATGATTTGGAAGTGGGATATAAATCGCATCGATCGATGGATCTGATAGAAGGCTCTCATAGTCCGTTTCAATTGCATCCTTGTAAACACTTGGCAAAGGATTTTGACCAGGGTTTCTTTTTCCAACATGGGTGACTTCATGACCTGCAGCTAGTATTGCTGGCACAACATGTTCACGAGCAATTTTGGCTTCACCTAAAATTCCAAATTTCATCTAAACCTTCTGTTTTTATTTATTGAAGTGATAATAATACTTGTTATTTTTTATGTGATTTTAGAAAAATATTACAAATCGTATTAACATGTAAAATTAGTTTCTTATAAGATTTTTTATAAAGGAACTACAATGCCTCTAAATGCAATAAAACACCCTCTCTTAGCGCATAAGCTTGCTTTACTTAGGCAGCATGGAATCAGCACAAAACAATTTCGTGAGCTAGCTAATGAGGTTGCAAGTCTGTTGACATATGAAGCTACTCGAGATTTACCACTTGAAGACCGAGAAATTAATGGCTGGCAAGGCGAGCCAATAAACACTCAAATGTTGTCTGGAAAAAAACTTTCGATTGTGCCTATATTACGCGCAGGCCTGGGAATGCTTGATGGAGTTTTGACGCTGGTACCCAATGCCAAAGTAAGTGTAGTTGGTCTTTATAGGGATGAGGAGACTTTAAATCCAGTTGCATACTTTGATAAAGTTATTACAGATATTGATCAAAGAACTGCTTTAATTATTGACCCTATGTTGGCAACTGGAGGAACGCTTCTTGCTACAATCGATCTACTAAAACAAAAAGGATGTAAAAAAATTATTGGCTTATTTCTAGTTGCCTCTCCTGAGGGATTGGAAAGGGTAACAAAGCTGCATCCTGATGTGGATCTTTTTATAGCTGCAATAGACGACTGTTTAAATGAGCAAGGCTATATTCTTCCAGGCTTGGGCGATGCTGGTGATAAGATTTTTGGAACCAAGTAAATAAGCTTGAAAGAAGATATATTTCCAAAGGGAGCAGCCTGGATGGATGGTGAGTTCATCCCGCTATCGGAGGCTAAGATATCAGTTTTAGATTGGGGGTTTTTAAGATCTGATGCAACTTATGATGTTGTTCACGTTTGGAAGAGGCATTTTTTTCGACTCGATAAGCACATAGATCGATTTTTTGAATCCACAGAAAAATTAAGAATGCCTTGTGAATTAAGTAGAAATGAACTTAAAAAAATACTTGCTGGTTGCGTCGATCGTTCTGGATTAGATAATGCTTACGTTGAGATGATTCAAACTAGAGGGATGTCCCCTAATTTTGAAAGAGACCCTCGAAAATCAAAACCTCGATTTATTGCATTTGCAGTTCCATTTGGTTGGATTCTAAAGCCTGAAGAGTTTGAAAAAGGCCTGGATGTTTTAGTAAGTAATCGAAGGCGAATATCACCCGACTCTATTGATTCAAGGATTAAAAACTATCATTGGTTGGACCTAGTTAGTGGAATGTATGAAGCCTATGACTATGGACATGACACGGTGATTCTAACTGATGAAGAAGGTAATATTTCAGAAGGGCCAGGGTTTAATATTTTCTGTGTTGATGAGAGTACTCTATATTCACCAAATAAGGGTGTTTTAGAAGGAATTACTAGACAAACAGTCCTCGATTTGGCAAAAGAATTAAACATTCCATTCCAACTAAATTCAATATCACTAGAAAAACTAAAAAAATCTAATGAGGTCTTTGCAACTTCAACTGCCGGAGGAATAATGCCTATTACAAAAATAAATGGACAACCAATAGTGCAGGGCGAACCTGGTGAGATAACAAGAAAACTTCATAAAACATACTGGGAAAAACATAGTGACTCTTCTTGGAGCGAATCAATAGAAGACCTATTGAATTAGTCAGGGTTAAACACTGTTATTTATGAGTCTCTTTTTTTAAGGTTTTAAATGCATCAAGCGCATTTTGACGAGATAGTTTTAAGTCAATAATTGGCCTAGGGTAGTCTTTACCAATGACAAGATTAGCCTTATCTAACTCTTCTTGAGGTGCCTCCCAGGGATTAAATAAGTACTTATTTGGTAGCGCTTTAAGTTCGGGTATATAAGTTCGTATATAGTCCCCATTAGAATCAAATCTTTGCCCCTGAGTTGTAGGGTTAAAGATTCTAAAATATGGTGCTGCGTCAGCACCACACCCAGAAATCCATTGCCAACTAGCGCTGTTACTAGCTAAATCTGCGTCAACAAGGCAGTCCCAAAACCATCGCTCTCCATGATGCCAGTGGAGAAGTAAATTTTTAACTAAGAATGAACCGACAACCATTCGAACGCGGTTATGCATTGATCCAGTAAGCCACAACTCTCTCATGCCAGCATCAACCATCGGTATTCCGGTTTGACCATTCTGCCAAGCAATTAGTTTTTTTTCATCCTTAGCCCATGGGAAGAGATCAAACTTTGATTGAAGATTTTTTTTGGGAAGTTCGGGGTTGAAGTAAAGTTGGGAGTATGAAAATTCTCGCCAACCAAGCTCACTGCAAAAAGTATCAACATTTATATCTTTGCTTTTGTGAATTGCAGCATACCAAGCCTGGTTAGGTGAAATTTCTCCAAAATGTAGATGTGGCGATAGTCTTGAGACAAATGGCTTAGAAGGCTCATTGCGACCCTCTTTATAATTTTCAATCCCATTTTTAAGAAACTCCTCTAAACGTTGATATGCCGAATCTTCGCCGATATTCCAGTAAGACTTCATTTCAACATCCCAATTAATAGATGGTAGTAACAAAAGAGCATCGATTGCCGATGAATTATTTGTATCTCTTAAAAGCTCAGTATTTTGAGGCTTAGGAAGTGGCTCACGAGGTTCTTTAGATTGCAAACATCCCCTGCGATAGAAGGGCGTAAAGACTTTATATGGTGTTCCATCTGATTTTTTTATTGTCCAGGGCTCCCAAAGCAAAGAGCCATTATAAGTATGAACTGATACGCCTAGTTTTATTAACTCTTCTTTAATATGAGTGTCACGCTGGATTCGCCATGGTTCATAGCAACGATTCCAGTAAACATCTTTGATATTAAAACGACCTAAGAGATCTAATAAAATTTCTAGCGGATCCCCATTGAAGGTTGACAGGTTTTGGTTTAGACTATTTTTTAGAGCAACTAAAGAGTGATGAAGCCAAAAACGACTTGCTCCGCCCATTTTAAATTCAACAGAATTACCGTCATCTAAAATGTAAATAGGAAGTACTGCACCTTTCTTTGATGCCTCATGAAATGCAGGGTTATCAGACAACCTCAGATCTTGTCGAAACCAGTGGATAGCTATAGGCTTATTCATATAAATCCAATTTGGCGGAGAGAGAGGGATTCGAACCCTCGATAGGAGTTAAAGCCTATACTCCCTTAGCAGGGGAGCGCCTTCAGCCACTCGGCCATCTCTCCGAAGAAGGAATATTATACTGGAATTAATTTAAATGAGTATTTTAGTAATAACCGATTAATAAAATATTATTCAATGACTTCAAAGTCATGCGTAATATTTGCAGTTTTGCCTAGCATGATTGATGCTGAGCAATATTTTTCAGCTGAAAGTATGATTGCTTTATCAACTTTTTTTGAATCTAAATCTTTGCCTTGAACAATAAAATGAATATGAATATCTGTAAATACTTTTGGATGCTCGTCTGCTCTTTCAGCACTAATCTTGGTTTCACAATGCGTTAGGTTTTGACGCATTTTTTTAAGTGTTGTAACAACATCAATCATAGTGCATCCTGCCACCCCAAGTAAAAGCATTTCCATCGGTCTAACGCCTAGATTCTCACCGCCAATTTCTATTGGACCATCCATCGTAATAGAGTGCCCACTATGAGACTTTCCAACCATTAACATGCCATCAACCCAATTCACAGAAAGATTCATTCAAAAAACTCCTTAAGTTTTTGGCCAGGGTCTGAATGCCTCATAAACGCCTCACCAATCAAAAAACCATACACTTTATTTTTATGCATTAATTCAACATCATCCCTTGAGGTAATGCCAGATTCAGTTATTACAAGTTTATCATCGCTAATTTCACGAAGCAAGTCAATGGTGGTTTGAAGGCTGACTTCAAAGTTTCGCAGATTTCTATTGTTAATTCCAATCATTGGTAAATCTAGCTTGAGAGCGCGGCGAAGTTCTTCTAGATCATGAGCCTCAACTAATACATCCATATTAAGAGATATTGCTAGGTCGCTTAAATGCTTCATTTCGTCATCGTTAAGGCAAGAGACAATTAGTAAAATACAGTCTGCCCCCATCGCTCTTGATTCATAGACTTGATAGGGCTCAATAATAAAATCTTTACGAATAACTGGTATTGAAACTGCGGCTCGAGCTTTTATCAAATATAAAGGGTCACCTTGAAAAAAATCACGATCCGTTAATATGGATAGGCAGCTTGCGCCTCCATCTTCGTAGCTTTGTGCAATTTCGACAGGCTCAAAATTCTCTCTTAAGACGCCCTTGCTTGGAGAGGCTTTTTTAATTTCAGCAATTATTCCACTTTGACGCTCTTTTACTTTTTTGTTTAATGAGTTAAAGAAGCCTCGGGGGGTATCTGCACTATTTGCTAGCTCAATCATTTTTTCAATCGGAAGCCGCTTTGTTGACTCTGCTATTTCTTCTTGCTTTCGAGCAACAATTTTTTTAAGTATGTCGGGTGTTTTTTGTACCATGGTTTTAATGAATTTATAACAATGCTTATTTTAAACGAATATAATTTACGTATATATTTAAGTAATGAGTGAAGTACATGAATTTACTAGATTTTCAGGCTGGAATTGATCACCCATTTTTTTTGATTGCTGGCCCATGTGTTGTTGAGTCAGAGTCTTTGGCAATGGAAAGCGCAAGCTATTTGAAAAAAGTTTGTAGCGAGCTTAATATCAATTTTATCTATAAGTCTTCCTATGACAAGGCCAATCGAACAAGTGCAGATAGTTTCCGTGGTCTAGGTATTGAAGAAGGGCTTCGTATTTTAGAAAAAGTAAAGTCTGAAGTGGGCGTCTCTGTTTTAACGGATGTTCATGAGGATTCTCCGTTAGACGAGGTTTCTTCTGTAGTTGACGTCCTACAAACACCAGCTTTCCTTGTAAGGCAGACTAATTTTATTCAAAATGTATGCGGCCAAGGTTTGCCTGTAAATATTAAGAAAGGCCAATTTCAAGCGCCCTGGGATATGGTGAATGTTGTTGAGAAGGCCAAGGCAACAGGAAATCAACAAATTATGGTTTGTGATAGAGGGACATCTTTTGGATACAACACGCTTGTTTCAGATATGAGATGCTTATCCAGTATGAGGTCAACAAACTGCCCAATTGTTTTTGATGCAACCCACTCTGTACAGCAGCCTGGTGGAGAGGGAGCGTCTTCTGGTGGGCAAAGAGAAATGGTACCAGTTTTAGCTAGAGCCGCTGTTGCAGTTGGTGTTTCTGGTGTCTTTATGGAGACGCATCCAAATCCTAAGCTTGCAAAAAGTGATGGCCTTAACTCTATGCCAATGAACTTAATGTTTACATTACTTGAAACTCTCAAGAAGATTGATGAAGTTACTAAAAATAATGATTTATTAGAGGATTCTATAAATGACTAGAGTTGCAATAAACGGATCTAAAGGAAAGATGGGACAGACCCTTGTTGAGGCAGTCAATTTAAATAATAGTGCGTCATTAGGTGCTGCTCTTGATAAAGGTGATAATCTTAATGATTCACTTCAAGATTTTGATGTTCTAATTGATTTTTCAAGGCCAGAGGCATCTTTAAATGCTATCTCTATTTGTAAAAATTCTGGAAAAGCAATGGTCATTGGAACTACAGGGTTTAGCGATGAGGAGCTAGAAGTAATTAATCAGGCAGCAACTCAGATACCAATTGTTTTTGCTCCCAATATGAGTGTTGGAGTTAACTTAACACTTAAGTTATTAGAAACATCTGCAAAAGTTATTGGGCAAGATTCTAGCATAGAAATTATTGAAACCCACCATCGCTATAAGGTTGATTCCCCCTCAGGAACTGCACTTAAGATGGGCGAGGTTGTTGCAAATGCACTTGGAAGAGACTTAGCTAATTGCGCAGTATATGGGCGTGAAGGTATTGAAGAGCCTAGAGATTTAAATACCATTGGGTTTTCATCGATTAGAGGTGGTGATGTTGTAGGGGACCATACCGTTACCTTTTTTATGGATGGTGAGCGAGTTGAAATAACGCACAAAGCATCTTCCAGAATGATTTATGCAAATGGCGCTGTAAGAGCAGCTAACTGGGTTCATGAAAAGCCGAGCGGCCTCTATTCAATGCAAGATGTCTTAGAGCTATAGGAGCATTTAATGTTGTACGCTATTATTTCTCAAGATGTAGAGAATAGTCTCGCAAAGCGAATTTTTGCACGACCTGACCATATTGCTAGGTTAAATCAATTAAAAGTTGAAGGTCGCCTTATTTTGGCAGGACCTCATCCTGCTATCGACTCAATAGATCCGGGAGAAGCTGGCTTTACGGGCTCACTTATTGTTGCAGAGTTTGAAAATCTTAAAGAAGCACGTTCTTGGGCTGACGCAGATCCTTATGTTGCTGCTGGCGTTTATTCAAGCGTTGTTGTTAAAACTTTCAATAAAGTTTTGCCTTAAATGAATTCCATAGAAATGTTTTTTTGCTGGATAATTCAACATTTTTTGACAATAGTAGTTCAATCAAAGACTTAAAGAATGATAACAGTTAAAAATTTATCAAAACATTTTGGCGGAATCAAGGCAGTTGATGGGGTTGATTTGCATATTGAGCGTGGCTCAATAACTGGTTTAGTGGGCCCAAATGGTGCTGGAAAAACCACTATGTTTAACTTAATTGCTGGTCTTTATCAGCCTACTAAAGGCGAAATAATTCTTGATGGTGAGGACGTAACAGACTTAACATCACACCAACTTTTTCATAAAGGACTATTAAGAACCTTTCAAATTGCACATGAGTTTCCAACACTAAGTGTTTTGGAGAATTTAATGATGGTTCCTGCAAATCAGCTGGGCGAAAGCTTAATGAATACTTGGTTGAAGCGAAAACAGATCCAAGAAGAAGAAAAGACACTTCAAGCTAAAGCAGAAGAGGTTATTGATTTTCTCAGCATAAGCCACCTTAAAAATGAAAGAGCAGGAAATTTGTCTGGTGGTCAGAAAAAATTATTAGAGTTAGCGCGTACGATGATGGTGGATGCTAAAGTAGTTCTTTTGGATGAAGTTGGAGCAGGAGTTAATCGAACATTACTTAGGCAGATCGGTGATGCCATCTTAAGGCTTAACTCAGAAAGGGGTTATACATTTTGTATGATTGAGCATGATATGGACTTTATTTCAAGGCTTTGCAATCCTGTAGTAGTTTTAGCGGAAGGTCAAATTTTAACGAGCGGAACCCCTGATGAGATTAAAAGTAGTGATGCTGTTATTGAGGCTTATTTAGGCAAAGGAATTAAGACTGAGGCTACTAGTTAATGGCGTATCTTGAAGGTAAAAATTTAGTTGCATCCTACGGGGTAGTTCCAATATTACATGAGTGCTCTGTTGAGGTTGAAAAAGGTGAGCTTGCAGTAATTGTTGGCCCAAATGGTGCTGGAAAGTCTACTGTAATGAGGGTGTTGCTCGGAATGCTGGAGGCAACTTCAGGTTCAGTTATGTTAGATGGAAAAGATATTTCAATGCTTTCTACCCAGGATAGAATCAGCCATGGATTGGCATTTGTCCCTCAAACAAAAAATGTTTTTCCCTCAATGACTGTTGAAGAAAATCTTCAAATGGGTGGTTTTATTAGGCAAGATGACATCAATCAAACAATCGAAGAGGTCTACGCGCTTTTCCCAATACTTTATGACAAACGCAAACAACTTGCAGAACAACTATCTGGTGGCCAAAGACAACAGGTTGCATTTGGAAGAGCTATGATGACGAAACCTTCAATTATGCTCTTAGACGAGCCAACTGCTGGAGTTTCACCAATAGTGATGGATGAAATTTTTTCTAATATATTGGACGTTAGAAATGCTGGTATGGCTGTTCTTATGGTTGAGCAAAATGCTCAGCAGGCATTAAATATAGCAGACAAGGGCTACGTTTTAGTTTCTGGACGTAACGAGCATACTGGAACGGGTAAAGAGCTCATAAATAACCCTGAAGTTAGAAAAAAGTTTTTAGGAGGTTAGATGACGTCAGACTCGATTGATATTATTAATGCATTTGCCTTACTAACTAATTTTGTAATACTTCCTGCATTGTCTTATGGCTCGCAATTGGCATTGGGAGCCCTGGCAGTAACTTTAGTTTATTCAGTCTTAAGATTTTCAAATTTTGCCCAAGGTGATAGTATGGCTTTTGGGACAATGATTGTTATATTACTTACTGGTTTTATGATTGGTAGGGGGTGGACAATTTCAGGAATTCCCACTGCTCTGTTAGTAATCCCTATAGCTATAGTATTTACCTCAATGTACTTGCTTACAATGGATAGGCTGATTTATCGGCACTATCGAAAAATAAAAGCAAAATCGATTACCATCGTAATGTCCTCAATAGGCGTTATGTTTGTTACTGGAGGTATAGTCAGGTTCGTCTTAGGCGCTACTGCGCAAAAATTTGAAGATGGCGAGAGGTTTATTTTTTCTGTTAGGGAGTTTAAGGCTTATACCGGCCTAGAGCAAGGAATTGCTTTTAAAACGTCTCAATTTTTAACTATTACCATCGCTTTTTTATTGGTTGCTTTTGTATTTTATTTTTTACAAAAAACTAAAACTGGTAAGGCCATGAGGGCTTATTCTGACAATAAAGAGTTGGCGCTACTCTCTGGTATTGACCCAGATAAGATGGTCCAAATAACTTGGCTACTGGTTGCAGCTCTTACTACAATCGCTGGCGCACTTTATGGGTTAGACAAAGGCTTTGCGCCCCAGCAATATCACTTATTGCTCTTACCAATTTTTGCTTCAGTCATTGTAGGTGGGATTGGTTCTCCAATAGGAGCAATTGCAGGCGCTTTCTTAGTTGCATTTTCTGAGATACTCCTTACTTATGCCTACAAAAAGTTTTTAATATACTTATTGCCACTATCTATGCATCCTTCTTCTTTGGTGCAGCTTATTGGCACTGAGTATAAATACGCAATATCCTTCGTTATTTTGGTTATTGTTCTTTTAATAAAGCCTACTGGGTTATTTAAAGGGAAGGTGATAGTCGATGAATAATCTAAATAATATTTGGCAATCTTATAGAGCAGTTATTAGTTTCGCCCTGATGGGCCTTGTGCTTTTATTTGTTGGTTTAAATCAGTCGTGGGCGCTCGTAATAGGCATTATTAATATGTCTTTGATTTCAGCTATTATGGCTTTAGGCGTTAATATTCAATGGGGCTATGCTGGATTGTTTAATGTTGGAATTATGGGATTTGCCGCCTTAGGAGGCGTTAGTGTTGTTTTGATTTCACAGCAACCGGTAACTGAGGCTCTAGATGCTGGCGGTATAAAAATGCTTTTTGCTTTAGCACTTGGAGCTGCAACGATTGCCGCAGGAGTTTTATTAAATAGAAGAGGAGTTAATAAATGGTTAATATCTTTAATCGTAGTTATTGGCTATCTCTTTACAAGGTTTTATTTCTCTGAGGCTTCAAAGTTGATTGAAAAGGTAGACCCTGCAATTACAGGATACCTAGGCGGTTTTGGCCTTCCTGTAGCCCTCTCATGGGTAGTAGGAGGTTTAGCTGCCGCTGGAGCTGCATGGTGGATTGGAAAAATTACCCTGAGTTTGAGGTCAGATTATCTTGCGATAGCAACTCTCGGAATTTCGGAAATTATTATTTACGTCATTAAGAATGAAGATTGGTTTGTTCGAGGCCTTAAGAATGTTTATGGACTTCAAAGGCCTGTTCCTTATGAAGTAGATATGCAAAAATCAGAATGGCTTCAAAATATTGTTGCCTGGATTCACAGATCAGAACTTCAGATGTTGTCTCAATCAGATCAAATTGATAAACTAGGTGACTATATTAGAGAGGCATCAGTCGTATTTGTAAAGCTTAGTTATTCAGGTTTATTCCTTGTAATTTTAGTCGCCTTCATTGTTCTTTCTAATCTTGCTTTAAATTCTCCATGGGGTAGAAAGGTTAGAGCAATAAGAGATAATGAAGTAGCAGCTTCTGCGATGGGTAAGAATATTACCCGTCAACATCTACAAATTTTTGTTATAGGATCAGCAATTGTTGGCGTCGCTGGTGCATTATTAGTAACCTATGATGGAATCTTTATTCCCACTGCATATCAGCCGCTTCGATTTACTTTTTTGATATGGGTCATGGTTATTGTTGGAGGCTCGGGTAATAATTTAGGATCTGTTTTGGGCGCTTTTATTATGTGGTTTATTTGGATTCAGTCTGGCCCTATAGGGCTTTGGGTGGTTGAAATGCTTGGTAATTATATTCAAGAAGGAAACACATCATTAGAATTTATTGAAGATCGAGTTCACTATCTAAGGCTGATCTTTATGGGCAGTATAATGCTTTTGATCATGAGATTTTCTCCTGGAGGAATTCTTCCAGAGAAAAATAAAGAACTTTAATGCGTTCTTTAAATTGGGCTGAAATGAACTATTCTAGAAAGGTTTAGTTCTTTTTTTTTACAATATTTTTAACACAAACTACAGGAAACTGTTTATCATTAGGGGGATTCCCATAAGAAATACGCTTTAATGCTTTATTAGGTGTAGGGACTCTTTTTTATATTTTAGGAGACGAAATGAAAGGTTATTTAAAAACAACAGCTGGATTTGTATTATCAGCTACGATGGCATCAGTATCACATGCTGATGTAACTATAGGAGAGCTACAAGGCTTTACTGGGCCACTTGAATCAATGATTGGTGCGATGTCTGGTGGTGCAAACCTAGCAGTAACTGAGGCGAATGCTTCTGGTAACTACCTGCAAGGAACAATTAATGTTGTCCAGGGCGATTCAGTATGTATCGATCCGGCAGTTGCGATTGCTCAAGCAGAAAAAATGATTAATGATGACAATGTTATGGCTATTATGGGTCCTAACTGTTCAGGTAATACTGGTGCGGTTATAACCAACGTGCTTGTACCTAATGGTATAGTTTCAATTTCACCATCAGCTACTTCACCTGCTTTAACTACTCTAGAAGACGGTGGATGGTTCTTTAGAACTGCTCCTTCAGATGCTAGACAAGGCCCAGTACTTGCAAGTATTGCAATGTCAAGAGGACAAACGGATATGGCTGTAACTCACTCAAACAGTGACTACGGTAAAGGTTTGGCTGATGCATTCGTAACTGCTTATGAAGCTATGGGCGGAACTGTTACAGTTATGGCTGGACATGACGACGACAAGGCTGACTACTCAGCTGATGTTGCTGCATTGTCTGCAGGTGGCTCAGCTACTTTAGCTATATTAGGTTATGCTGATACTGGTGGTAGAGGAATTATTTCTGCTTCAGAAGATACTGGTGCATTTTCTGACTATGTATTTGGTGATGGTATGATCAGTGCATTAACTTCAGGCGCGGTTGCAGATGGTTCTTGGGGAACAATTGCATCTCCAGATTCAGATCTAGTTGATGTCTGGACAGCAGTAGCTGCTGCTGGCGGTGTTGATGGTTCTGGTGCATATGCAGGTGAATCTTATGATGCTATGGCACTGATTATTCTTGCTTCACAGGCTGCAGGTTCAACAGACAGGGCGGCAATTCAAGCTCAGGTATTAAATGTTGCTAATGCTCCAGGTATTCAATGTGCTGCGGGTGAATTAGCTACGTGTCTGAAGTACATTTCAGGCGGCTTACCTGTTGACTATGTTGGTGCTACTGGTGTTGAGTTAGACGCAGGTGGAACAGCTAATGGTTCATATGCAGAGCGTGAAGTTATTGGCGGTGAATTTACTAACGTAAAGATTCATCAGTAATAAGCTTTAAATATTGATTAAAAAGCCCGTCTTATGACGGGCTTTTTTTTTGAGTATTAAGCTAATGTATGAATTTACAACTTTTTATTAGATTGGCATTATAATGACTTAAGCTCAAGATGATTAAGGACAGCCAAAATGAATAATAATGAAATCTGGGAAAGTATAAAAAAAGCTCTGAATGCTTTAGCAAATAAACTCGATAACCATTACATGTTTTATCTAGATGAAATGGTGACCCCAAAGCTGATAACGCTTTTCTATTGGATACTCTTGTTTGCTTTTATAACAAAAGGCCTTGGAGATATATTCCTTGAAGGTGATTTCTGGCGTGGCCTAGTCTGGGTAGTTGGAGGCTCTTTAGCTTCTCGAGTTGCCTGTGAGCTTGTTGTAGTCCTATTTAGGATTAATGAAAACCTGGGTGAAATTAATGACAAAACTAGCGGAACCGACTCCCTTGGTAATGCTAGCTTTGAAAAAGATTACTATAAGCATTAAAAAAGATAGCATTAAACCTATTTAGTCTACAATAGCCGCTTCTCTTCTTTAAGTTTTTGCTTTATGAATAAAGGCATATTACTTGTGCTTTCAGGTTACCTGATGTGGGGCTGTTTCCCTCTTTATTGGGCGCTCCTTAATCATGTTAACCCTTCAGAAGTTCTTGTTCATAGAATCCTTTGGTCAGTGCCTGTTCTATTTGTACTTGTCTACTTTAAATCATCTTGGCAAGCAAACTTTAAATCATCAATATCTTCTAAAAAAGAATTATTTTTCTTATTTTTAACGGCCATCCTTATTACCATTAATTGGGGAGGCTATATTCTTGCTGTCAATTTGGGCAGAGTGGTTGAGGCATCTATGGGTTACTTTTTATCTCCAGTAATTAATATGATGGGCGGTTATATTTTTTTCCAAGAGCGGATTTCTAGACTGAAGCAATGGGCAGTCTTCTTTGCAACTATAGGTGCTTTATATTATGTTTTTAGTGGGGATTCTTTTCCTTGGCTAGGGCTTCTTATTGGATTCACTTTTTCTTCCTATGGTGTTGCTAGAAAGGCAATGGTTACATCGGCAGTTCCTGGTCTATATATAGAGACATTACTGCTCTTACCATTTATAATTATTTTTACTTTGTGGTTTAATGCAAATTACGATTTGGCTATTTTTAATTTGAATTTATCTACGGATATTTTATTAATATTAGCAGGGGTTGTTACTGTAGTTCCTTTAGCATTATTTACTGCTGGAACCAAACTTCTACCGATGACAACTGTGGGAATATTATTTTTAATTACCCCTACAATACAATTTTTGGTGGGTTACGTTTTATATGATGAGCCTGTGAACATAAATCAATTATTAGGGTTTATTGGCGTTTGGGTTGGCCTAATTATGTATAGTTACGCACTTATCAAGGGTAAATAGTCAATTTAAAATAATAGCTGTTATAGGTTTTTTGGAAATTTTTATGAAGAATACTAAGAATATGATTCCTACGATTTTTAAAACATTACATGTTTCAAATTTAGATGAATTAGGAGATCTTTACAAAAATTGGGATGACTATGAGAATGATGTTATTCAATTAGCTGGGTACGTTGGCCACCTAGTTACCACTGAAGCTTTGCTTAGACACTTAAAGAATAAGGAAGCCAAGATATTGGATGCAGGTTGTGGTACAGGACTTGTAGGTGATATTCTTTATAACAAAGAATATAAAAACATAGTTGGAGTGGATTTTTCAAAGGAAATGCTTAACAGGGCGCTTAAAAAAAATGTTTATAAATCTCTAAGTTTGTGTGATTTAACTCAAAAGCTAAAGTTTGAAAACAATTCTTTTGATGCTATCGTTTGTGCAGGTACTTTTACATGTGGCCATGTCGGGCCAGAAGCACTAAATGAAATGGTAAGAATAACAAAAAATGAAGGATACATAAGTTTTACTGTTCGAAAGCAAGAGTGGGAGGCATCGCCTTATGAGAAAATTATTAAAGAATTAGAAGGCTCTAAGTTATGGCGGCAGGTTGAGCACCATACATCGAAATACAACACTCAAGAGGGCGTAACCTGCCAATTATGCTTGTATCAAGTAACTAAATAAAATAATATGTTTTCAAGTTTTTCTACTCAAAATAAAGCGTACCTTTTTGCGGGCGTTGCTATTTTTTTCTGGTCTACTGTTGCTACGGCTTTTAAACTTGCCTTAGAGCATTTAGAGCCCATTCAATTGGTTTTTTATTCGACACTATTTTCAGTAGTAGTGCTTTTCTTTATTACGCTTATTCAGGGCAAGCTAGGTTTAATTAAAAGTTTCTCGAAAAGTGCATTAATACATTGCGCTTTTCTTGGTCTTTTAAACCCTTGTCTTTATTACATAATTCTTTTGAAGGGTTATGACATTTTGCCAGCGCAAGAGGCCATGGTGATCAACTTTAGCTGGCCTGTTATGATTGTTATTTTATCCATTCCAATCCTTAAGCAAAAAATTGATATTAAATCCTTTCTGTCAATTGTTGTTTGTTATGTTGGAGTTGTAGTTATCGCCTCAAAAGGTAGTTTATTTTCAATGCAGTTTGAGAACCCTTTAGGTGTTGGGTATATTTTAATGACGACTGTTATATGGTCTTTATTCTGGCTTTTTAACTCCAAAAATTCAAATGATTCTGTAGTAAGTTTGTTTTTAATTTTTTTATTTAGTTTGCCCTATATTTTGATGATTTTTTACTGGAGTGATTCATTTGTTATACCTTCATTAAAAGGGGTTATTAGCTCTGCATATATAGGTCTATTTGAGATGGGAGTTACCGTAGTTCTTTGGCAGTTAGCTTTAAAAACTTCAACAACTGTTTCAAGGGTAGCTAGCCTAGTTTTTATCACTCCTTTTTTATCTCTTTTGATTCTACATTTTGTATTAAAAGAGGACATCTTGGCTTCAACTATTTTTGGTGTTATGCTTATTTGTTTAGGCCTAATATTACAAAAATACTTTACAAGAAAGAGTCTTGAAACTCCTTGATTCTAAAGTAACTGTAATAATTTAATATATAATTCTCATTTTTTAGCTAAGGACGAAAATATGTCTTACCTTACCAAACTTAAAGGCTCTCCAGCACCTATCCCGCCAAAACCGTCATTTAAAGAAATGGGTTTTATTTCCTTAGGTGCGTTTCTAGCAGCGTGCGTAATTGGATTTTTAGCTTATTACACAAATGAACTAATAATTATGGGCTCGTTTGGCGCCTCAATTTTCGTTTTATTTGTACTTCCAGACTCTCCATTTGCACAGCCTAGAAATGTAATTTTTGGGCATTTTGTCACAACTCTCGTTGGACTTATTTTTTATCACCTAGTTAGTTCTGACTGGTGGAGCATGGCTTTAGCTTTAGCTTTTGCTATAGCATTAATGCAGTTCCTAAGAATTCCTCACCCGCCGGCAGGCTCTAACCCGTTTATTGTTTTTTTACTTGGTGCTAATTGGGATTATTTATGGATGCCAACTCTCATAGGATCAGTATTAATAGTATTGGTAGCTCTTCTTTATAACAACATATCTAAAAATAGAAGCTACCCTAAATACTGGTAACAAAAAATTATTAAATGTTATTTTGAGTTAGTCCTTATAAGATATTACAAGCATCTTCAAAATTTAGTCGTGGCGCTCGGGGACGTAATTTTGACTCATCTCCATAACCAATTCCACAAATAAAAATAGCCTTATTCTTATTATCTGGGAAGAATTCCTGATTAAGCATCTCCTTATTAAACCCCAGCATTGGGCAGCAATCTAGACCTATAGAACGAGCCGCCAAAATAAAGTACGCACCTTGGAGTGCGGAGTTAAATTCCGCAACATTTTTTATTATTTTATCTTTTCCTTCGTAAAAAGATTTGGCATCATTATGTGGAGATAGGATCGGCAATGATTCATAAAATTTAGTGTCATAGCTAATGATTACTACAGAAGGAGCGCTCATAGTTTTGTCAATATTTCCCTCATCCAATGATGGCTTGATTCTATTTTTTGCTTCAGCACTTTGGATAAATGTGAACCTTGCAGGACAGCAATTACCAGAGGTTGGTGCAAATTTAAGTAAATCGTAGATTTGATGAATTTGATCATTAGTTATATCTTTTTCTTTCCATGCCTTATGGCTTCTAGCTTTTGTAAACAGTGTCTCTAAACTTGAAATTGAAAGCATGGGATACATCCTTTAAGTTTAATTAAATTAAGAGTTATTATAAATATTCTCTTTCACTATATGAGGCTGATAATTTAAACATAGAGTTGCTAAACTATATAAAATTGAATCATGAAAAACTGTATTTTTTGTTCTATTGTTAGTGGGGATATTCCTGCTGAAAAACTTTATGAAGATGACAGAGTTTTAGCATTTAAAGATGTTAATGCACAGGCTCCGGAACATTTTTTAGTAATACCTAAGGAGCATATATCCACCCCTAATGACGCTGTTGATGAGTCTTTGCTTGGCAGCTTAAATATTACTGCTGTAAAGATTGCTAAAGAACGTGGATTTGCTGAAAAGGGTTACAGACTTGTTATGAATTGTAATAGCGATGGCTGTCAAAGTGTATTTCATATTCACCTACATTGTTTAGGTGGTCGTCAGTTGCAATGGCCTCCAGGCTAAATCTTCAAATTAAGATAGATAATTAATCTTAAATGAGCTCAGAGTTGAATTAAAATAACGTCAATTCTACCTCGAGTTTGAGTTAGATTTTCGAAATATAAACTAAGGAAACAATGAGCCAAAACGGCATTGAGAGACAAAGCGTTGGAGAATATAGTGAGCGCGCTTACCTTGATTACTCAATGTACGTCATACTCGATCGTGCACTACCCTTTATTGGTGATGGCTTAAAACCAGTCCAAAGAAGAATAATATACGCGATGAGTGAGCTTGGCCTTAAATCCACTGCAAAATTCAAAAAATCTGCCAGAACTGTCGGTGATGTCTTAGGTAAATTCCATCCTCATGGTGATAGTGCATGCTATGAAGCTATGGTTTTGATGGCTCAGCCTTTTTCTTATCGCTATCCTTTTATTGATGGGCAAGGGAACTGGGGAGCCCCAGATGATCCCAAGTCTTTTGCTGCAATGCGTTACACTGAGTCCAAATTATCGCCTTACGCAGATTTACTTCTTGCTGAAATTAACAAAGGCACAGTTAGTTGGACAGATAATTTTGATGGAACGATTCAAGAGCCACAACAACTTCCTGCTCAGGTTCCAAATTTATTACTTAATGGTACGTCTGGAATTGCTGTTGGTATGGCTACAGATGTGCCCCCACACAATCTATTGGAGGTCATAGCTGCTTGTATTCAGCTCTTAGAAAAACCCTCAACTGAGCTTGATGAGATTATGAAAATTCTTCCAGCTCCGGACTACCCAACGGATGCTTATATTGTCAGTTCAAAAGAAGACCTCCGTCAAATGTATGAGACTGGACACGGTTCAGTCAAAATGAGGGCTGGCTATGTTAAAGAGGATGGAGAAATTGTCGTTGAGTCTCTTCCCTATCAGACATCTGGCGCTAAGGTTATTACACAAATTGCCGCTCAAATGCGCAATAAAAAACTTCCATTAGTGGAAGATCTTCGCGACGAATCAGACCATGAAAATCCAACGAGATTAGTCATTGTTCCAAGATCAAATAGGGTGGACTGCGATCAATTAATGCTTCATTTATTTGCAACCACAGATCTTGAGAAAAATTATCGCGTTAATATGAATGTCATTGGTTTAAACGGTAAACCACAAGTTAAGCCGTTGATTCCTTTATTGAAAGAGTGGCTAGAATTTAGAATGCAAGTGGTCGTTAATAGACTTCAGTCCCGATTAAATAAAATTTTAGATCGGCTGCATATTCTTGATGGCTTGCTAATAGCTTATCTAAACATTGATGAGGTGATTGCCATCATTCGCCGTGAAGAAAAACCTAAGCCGGTTTTAATAGCGCAATTCAAAATTAGCGAAATCCAGGCTGAAGCAATCTTAGAATTAAAGTTGCGCCATTTAGCCAAACTTGAAGAAGTTAAAATTAAAAGTGAGGCAGAAGAGCTCGGAAAGGAGCGGAAGTCTATTGAGCTTTTGCTTTCAAGTGAAACAAGATTAAAGACATATATCAAAAAAGAATTAAGAGTAATCCTTGAAGAGTTTGGAGATAAAAGGCGCTGTCAAATAGTTTCTGATGTCTCATCTGCCCAGGCATTTAACGATCAAGACATGATTCCAGCAGAAAATGTTACTGTTGTCCTAAGTGAAAAGGGCTGGGTTAAGGCGGCTAAAGGCCATGAAATTGACTCTTCTTCGCTAAACTACAAGTCTGGAGATACGTATCTAAAAGATGCTAAAGGAAGAAGCAACCAAATGGCATTTTTTATTGACTCTACAGGACGTTCATATTCTCTATTAGCCAATAGCCTTCCGAGTGCTAGAGGTCAGGGAGAGCCGCTTACTGGTAAATTAACGCCTCCATTAGGCGCTGAATTTATAGATGTAGTTATGGGGCAAGATGATCAAGCTGTAATACTCTCGTCAGATGCTGGTTACGGCTTCGTGTCAACTTTGGGTAATTTAAACTCAAAAACCAAGTCTGGAAAGCATGTAATTACATTATCTAAACAAGCAAGAGCTAATAGGCTTGCCATGGTCGAAGATATAGATGGTAATTTTGTTGCAGTTGTTACTAATAGAGCTAGATTGTTAATATTTCCGGTATCTGAGTTGCCACTTCTATCCAAAGGCAAAGGTAATAAGCTCATTCAGATAGCAAATAAAGACTTTATTGATCGAGAAGAGTTTGTTGTTGGAGTGTGCGCTATTAAAGATAATCAAAAATTAAGAGTTCAGTACGGAAAAAAACACAAAAACTATGCGTTTGATGATTTAGTAAATTTTGTTAGTCATCGCGCGAGAAAAGGTTTAATTCTTCCAGGCGTTTTCAAAAAAGTTGACAGCATCGAGGCGACTGATTAGTTAGAGTTAAATATAGCTCAAAAAGCCTTATACCTAGTATCTAAA
>CAJXOB010000028.1 GCA_913057955.1 uncultured Gammaproteobacteria bacterium
TTCATTTCAGCCATAACCTTAGTAAGGGCTGCAGTTAAAGTAGTTTTTCCATGGTCAACGTGACCAATCGTTCCCACATTTACGTGTGGTTTGGTTCTTTCAAATTTCTCTTTTGCCATTTCTAATCTCCTATATTCATTCAATTTACGTGGAGCTCACCACCGGATTTGAACCGGCGACCTCTTCCTTACCAAGGAAGTGCTCTACCGACTGAGCTAGGTGAGCACAGCCCTACATGGAGCGGGTGATGGGAATCGAACCCACCTCATTAGCTTGGAAGGCTAAGGTAATACCAATATACGACACCCGCAATTTCTTATTCTCATGTTCTTCTGGTGGAGGGAGTTGGATTCGAACCAACGTACTCAGAGAGAACGGATTTACAGTCCGTCGCCTTTAACCACTCGGCCACCCCTCCAAAAAAACAATCAGACATTATCCCATAACTAATTTCGCTTAGCAAGGATTAAATATAGTAATTAATAGGTTTTTAGATGATTATTTTTGCCGTGATGCACCACTAGAAATTGCTGCATCAATTATTGCTTTTGGAACAACCTCAATTAGTCTTGGATCAAAAGGTTTCGGAATGAAGTAGTCTTTGCCAAAAGTCAAACTACTATCTTTATAAAGCTCTAGTAATTCTTTAGGAGCTGGAAGCTTAACCAAGTCTTTAAGTGCATGAACTGCAGCAATCTTCATTTCAGTATTAATAATTTTAGAATTGGCATCAAGTGCCCCTCTAAAAATATAAGGAAAGCCAAGAACATTATTTACCTGGTTTGGATAATCACTTCTTCCGGTGGCCATTAATACATCATCTCTGCAATCATAAACTTCTGCTGGTGAGATTTCTGGATCAGGGTTGGACAATGCAAAAATTATTGGTCTTTTAGCCATTGATTTAACCATCTCTTGTGTTACAAGATTTCCTCTAGCAACACCAATAAAAACATCTGAGCCAGAAATAGCTTCAGTTAAAGTTTTTTTATCAGTATCTGCTGCAAAAGTTAGCTTTTCCTTGCTTAAGTTTTCACTTTTAGTTGAAACCACTCCATTACGATCAACCAACAGAATATTATCTTTACTAAAACCAAGCTCAAGCAATAAATTCAAAGTTGCAATTCCTGCAGATCCAGCCCCTGCACAAACAATCTTCGCCTCTTTAAAGTTTTTTTCTTGAATTTCGAGCGCATTTAAAAGCCCTGCTGCAACAATAATAGCGGTTCCATGCTGGTCATCATGAAAAACAGGTATATCTAACTCCTCGATTAATCGTCTTTCAATCTCAAAGCATCGCGGCGCAGAGATATCCTCTAAATTAATTCCACCAAATGTAGGCGCAATATTTTTAATTGTGCTGACAATCTCATCAACATCTTGAGTATCAAGCTCAATATTAAAAACATCGATACCTGCAAAACGTTTAAATAATACAGCCTTACCTTCCATTACCGGCTTTGCTGCCAACGGCCCAACATTTCCCAGCCCAAGAACAGCCGAACCATCAGTAATTACCGCTACTAAATTACCTTTAATAGTGTATTTATTTACAGCACTAGGATCTTTTACAATTTCCCTTACAGGAGCTGCTACGCCTGGGCTATATGCCAAACTTAGATCATGGTCATTATCTAATTTTTTATGCGAAGTAACATTAATTTTACCGGGTCTTCCTTCTTGGTGATAAGCTAAAGCCTTATCATGAAAAGTTTGTGACATTTTTGCCTTATTTTATTATTTTTAAGTTTTATTTACAAACTCTTCACCAATTTTAATATCAGATCTGAGAGTTTCAAGTGCAGCATTAAGAGTCTTCCCTTCAAATACTGAAAGATCGCCAAAACCTAGGATTTTCTCAACACCGTTTGTACCTAACAGAACTGGTTGCGCAAAAAAGCGCGCCATATCTCCCGAACCTTCGACATAAGTACACTCTATTACGCCCTCTTCACCATTAAGGGCGCGAACTAGTGACAAACCAAATTTTGCAGCCGCTTGACCCATTGATAAAGTGGCTGAGCCGCCGCCTGCTTTAGCTTCAACAACCTCAGTGCCTGCATTTTGTATGCGCGTTGTCATTGCAGCTGCGCCAGCTTCATCAAAATCAAAGTTTGATTGCGAAAGCAATGGAAGGATAGTTATTCCTGAGTGTCCACCAATTACAGGGACATTTACATCTTCAGGATTTACGCCATTAACTTCAGCAACAAATGTGCTAGAACGAATAACATCTAAAGTGGTTATTCCAAATAAGTGCGCTGGATCATAAACCCCTTTTTTCTTTAAAACTTCTGCTGCAATTGCAACCGTTGTGTTTACTGGGTTTGTAATAATTCCAATTAAAGCTTTTGGGCAAGTATCTGCACAAGCTGAAACAAGGTTTTTAACGATGCCTGCGTTAATATTAAAAAGGTCTGATCGATCCATTCCAGGCTTACGGGCAACACCAGCTGAGATCAATACAATGTCAGCATTTACCAAAGCAGGTGAAGGGTCTTCGCCTGCAAAGCCAGAAACTTTTACTGCTGTAGGGATGTGGCTCAAATCTGCTGCAACACCTGGAGTGACAGGAGCAATATCATATAACGATAATTCAGTTCCACTTGGCAACTGTGTCTTTAATAATAAACCTAACGCTTGGCCAATTCCGCCAGCAGCGCCCAATACCGAAACCTTCATAACATCTCCCTAATTAACTCGTAAAAAAAACTAGCATTAATTCATACTAGCATTCATCAATTCATATATATGTTTATAGTAAATTGTTCATTGTAGCGATATTACTCACTGAAATCTCTTTTGGACAAACAGTCTCGCAATGCCTGTGATTTGAACAGCTACCAAAGCCCTCTTCTTCCATCTGATTTATCATTCTTTCTGCGCGCCTCTTACTTTCAATTTTGCCTTGAGGTAAGCGCTCAAAATGATTAATTTTTGCCGCTACAAATAAACTTGCTGAAGCATTTGGACAAACCGCAACACAAGCGCCGCATCCAATACAAGTAGCTGAATCAAATGCACAATCAGCATCATCTTTATTTATTAGCTGAGAGTTAGCTTCAGGAGCAGAACCAACAGAGACAGAAATAAAGCCGCCAGACTGAATAATTCGATCAAAGGCTTCTCGCTTAACTGCTAAATCTTTCATAATTGGAAAACTACTAGCACGCCATGGCTCAATCCAGAGCTCTCTCTGATTAGCGTAATCCCTCATATACAATTGGCAAGTGGTCGTTGCTTTCTTTTCGCCGTGAGGATGGCCATTAATTACCAATGAACAAGTTCCGCATATGCCTTCTCTGCAATCATAGTCGAACACTACACAGTCCTCGCCTTTTTCTATTAGCTTTTCATTTAAGTGATCAAGCATCTCTAAAAATGAGGTGTCGCTGTCAATATTTTCGACATGATAAGTTACAAAGCTTCCATCACTATTCGTGTTTTTTTGTCGCCAGATATGGAGTGTAAAATTCATTTATAGTCCCTGTATGTTGGCTTAATAAATTCAAAATTAAGCTCCTCTTTATGAAGCTCAGGGCCATTCTCATTAAACTCCCATGCTGCTACATAACCATAGTTCTCATCATCTCTCATTGCGTCACCACTTTCAGCAAGATACTCAAGGCGTGCATGAGCACCACAAGACTCTTCACGATCAAGCGCATCAATACACATTAGGTGACCGAGCTCAATAAAATCTGCAACTCTTCCAGCCTTCTCTAGGGTTTGATTAAAGTCAGCATCTGAACCGGTCACTTTAATGTTTTGCCAAAACTTTGATTTTAGTTTTTCAATTGATTTTACTGCCTCTTCAAGTGCTTTTTTATCTCTGGCCATTCCGCATGCAGCCCATAAAATACTTCCCACTTTTCTATGAAAGTAGTCTGGGGAATGTTTTGGCTTTGGTGCATTCATTAATTTATCTATACGACTTTTAACCGA
Organism: uncultured Gammaproteobacteria bacterium; assembly: GCA_913057955.1. Taxonomy (GTDB): domain Bacteria; phylum Pseudomonadota; class Gammaproteobacteria; order PS1; family Pseudothioglobaceae; genus Pseudothioglobus. The sequence continues at coordinate 3,946 of CAJXOB010000028.1, forward strand.
ATCGATAGATGCCATTACCTCAGGATGGTCATTACTTACCTCTTCAAATTTGCCGCGTGCTAAATAATTAGCTACGGTTTGAGGAGCAATGAAATAACCATCAGCTAGCCCTTGCATTAATGCAGAAGCACCTAAGCGATTTGCCCCATGATCAGAGAAATTAGCTTCACCGCAAGCAAACAATCCATCGATTGTAGTCATTAAGTTGTAATCAACCCATAACCCACCCATTGTGTAATGCGGTGCAGGATAGATTTTCATTGGAACTTCATAAGGGTTTTCACCGGTAATACTTTTATACATATCAAACAAGTTACCATATTTCTCTTTAACTTTATCAATACCCATTTTTTCAATGACCGAAGAAAAATCAAGATAAACGCCGAGTCTTTGATCATTAATAATTGAGCCAACACCTCGCCCCTCATCGCAAATCCCTTTAAGAGCTCTTGATGCAATATCTCTTGGAACTAAATTTGCAAACGCAGGGTACATACGCTCCAGAAAATAATCTCTACCTTCCTCTGGAATATCATTTGGGCTTTTATCACAATCTTCAATATTTTTTGGCGCCCATATTCGACCATCATTTCTTAATGATTCGCTCATCAGTGTTAACTTTGACTGACTATCGCCTGTTGGCGGAACGCAAGTTGGGTGAATTTGAGTAAAACTTGGATTTGCAAAGTAAGCGCCATTTTTATGTGCTCTCCATGTTGCAGAAGTGTTACATCCCTTTGCATTGGTTGATAGGAAGTAGGCATTACTATAACCACCCGTACACATTACAACGCAATCCGCAACGTGTGATGAAATTTCGCCCGTGATTAGGTCTCTTACAACCACTCCTCTAGCTTTTCCATTAATTATTATTATTTCTAGCATTTCAGATCTAGAGGTGTGTTTTACTCTTCCAGATGCTATTTCTTTACTCATTGAGCCATATGCGCCTAATAATAGCTGTTGACCTGTCTGCCCACGTGCATAAAAAGTTCGAGAGACTTGAGTGCCGCCAAACGATCTGTTTGCCAAATAACCACTATACTCTCTAGCAAAAGGTACACCTTGAGAAACCGCCTGATCGATAATATTGCAACTTAATTGAGCTAAGCGATATATATTTGACTCCCTTGCGCGGAAATCACCACCCTTAATTGTGTCATAAAATAACCTCCAGGTGCTATCACCATCATTTTGATAATTTTTACTAGCATTTACGCCACCTTGTGCAGCAATTGAGTGGGCTCTTCTAGGACTATCATTGTAACAAAAAGACTGTATATTGTATCCTGCCTCACCCAACGTAGCGCACAATGATGCGCCTGCAAGCCCAGTTCCAATAACTATAACATTATATTTTTTTCTGTTTTGAGGTGCAATAAGAGCAAGATCAAACTTATGCTTCTCCCACCGATTCTCGAGTGGCCCTGTTGGAACATTTGAGTTAAACTTTTGCATACAAAACACCTAATGGAATTGAGGCATAACCTGCCATGATGAGAAGAACAACTATGAGTGCAATAACCTCATGCTGTTTACTTGAAATACCCAAAGTTTGCAGAACATTTGTTAGTCCATGATACAAATGTGTTGAAATTGCAATCATTCCAAGTCCATAAATCACCCACATGATTGGTCTTTGAAAAATATTTTGAATTTCTGAATACAAATCAATCGTGTTTATTGAAAGCATTTGAACAGCATGAGTAATTATGAAAATTAGAATGATAGAAGCCCCTGACCAGGCAACTATTCTAGGAACAGCCTTAGGATAAGGCTTCTTATATCGATTACTAGAGCCAACATTATTTGATAGTTGCCTAGTAATTGCAATGAACACATGAAAAGTAAGTGTCAATAATAATAAAGTAGCCAAAATAGGATAAAAAATTGAACCATTAAGCCAGAAATAAAAAGCAGTAAAGGTCTGCTCACCAGAATGAAAGGTTAAAGCACCTAAAAGATAAAATATTAAGAAAAAAAACCAAAATAATCCGGCTATTGCCATCATTTTTTTGAGACTGACTGTGCGGTTGTTAGTAAAGTTCATCGAATTCTTGACGTGGTTGAAGATTTTCTTTTTTAATGGTTCTTAGGCAGCTGTTATAACGCAAAATTGGATCTGCGCAATGTTTTGGTGCCATTTTTTCTGCTATTTCAAATTCTTCAATTGCTTCAATAAAGGCCTCATAGGCAAATGATCGTGACATAGAATTTATTAATAAACCTCTAGCCTGTCTTTCTAAAAAAATTCCAGAGTAGTAATGGCGCAGAAATTCGGAGTCAAGCTTTTTAATACTCTCTGTAATTTTTTTGTGATGAATCTTTGATTCGCTTTGTACTAACTGGTCTGTTAATGCGAGAATATAGATAACTAGGGCATTTTGATTGTCCTTGTCAACAGCAAAGATATCTAAGCAAATACTAATAGCTACTTCTGGTTGAAGTAGTGAGCGGTATTGTTTCGCACGCTCTAGAACGTCTTCGATTGAGTTTTTATCAATTGTGTGGTAGCTCTTATTGTTCACCGAATAACAATTTAACCTTTAAGGATTTAGTTAATATATTTTAACAGAATGGGAATTTTAGTCTTAATCAATCTTCGTAATAGTGTTTTTTATATGGTGAATTAAATATTAAAATTAGCCTTAATCATTTCAGTATATTAATAATTGTGAATACACTGAAATCAAATGTCTAAATAGGTTTTTAGTGAATCATCTAATGCCTCGAGCCATGGGGTATGGTGAGGTGGTGACTGAGTTCCCGTCATCAAAGATGCGTGAGATTTATCCCTAAAAGTCATAATTCCATCTTTTTTATTATGCTTCCAATCCATAAATGTTCTGTTGACTCCCTCAATATCAAAGTTTGGATAATCAGTTTCATCAATTAACATTTGGGTATACGCGCCTTGAAAGTCAATTGCATATGCAACATCGTCTTGTGCTGTTTCTCGCTCATGCCAATCAAGAGTATGCGAGTGCATATCATCGTATGAAGGCAATGCTATTTTTTCAAGAATAATATCTCTTGCATACCAAGCCTGGGCATCAAACATATTAAATGTATACCATTGATCTTGCATACCTAAATACATAAGTTTTGGATTCTCTTCCCAAACAACCCCTTTAAATAAGCCTAATGGGTAAAGAATATTATTCGTTTTTAAGCGGAGGGAATCTGGCAAGAATGGAAAATGGTGGATATAGCCTGTACACAATATAATTGAGTCAACATCTTTAGAGCTTCCATCAGCAAAATGAGCAGTATTTCCTGAAACTTTGACTAAAGCCGGCTTTTCCTCCCAATTATCTGGCCAGCCAAACCCCATTGGAGCATTACGATAACTGCTTGTAATTGATTTAGCTCCATATTTATAGCATTGAGATCCAATATCTTCAGCAGAGTAGCTACTTCCAATTATTAAGATATCTTGGCCTTCAAACTCTAAAGCATCTCTAAAGTCATGGGCATGAAGTATTCTGCCGTTAAAGTGATTAAAGCCCTCATAACTTGGGACATTAGGGGTTGAAAAATGCCCAGAAGCAACAATAACATAATCAAATTCTTCAGAATACATCTCGTCATCAATCAAGTTGCTAACGGATACAGTAAATAACTCACTTTTCTCATCATATTCGACATTTCTTACAGCGGTATTAAATCTAATTTTATTCCTTACATTAGCTTTCTCAACCCTTCCTTGAATGTAATCAAACAAAACCTCCCTTGGAGGAAAAGAGGCTATCGGGTGGTCAAAGTGCTCTTCAAAATAATAATCTGCGAATTCTAGACACTCTTTAGGACCATTAGACCAAAGATAGCGATACATACTACTATGGGCAATTTCACCATGTTTATCAAGCCCTGTTCTCCAGCTATAATTCCATAAGCCTCCCCAGTTATCTTGCTTCTCAAAACAAACAACCTCAGGAACGGCTTCACCATTTTCTTCTGCAGATTTAAAAGCTCTGAGTTGTGCAAGGCCGCTTGGGCCTGCGCCAATAATTGCTATTTTTTTATTCATCATTTTTCCTTTGGATTGGGTGATTTTAATAATTGCTTTAATTTCAAAGTATTCTAACAAAAAATAAATCATAATGAAGCAACAATGAATGAAAATATTTGTGGTGATGAATGGTATTTAATGGTATAAAATGGTTTTATGTTCCGTGGAATTCACCTATTATCAATTGATGCAAAAGGCAGGGTTAAGATCCCTATACGCCATCAAGACCAAGTCGCCAAAATCTGCTCTGGACAAATGGTTCTTAGTATTCATCCTGACGATCCCTGCTTGGTTCTATACCCTCTGCCTGATTGGCAGCAACTTGAACGAAAAATTGGTGATCTTCCTTCTTTAAATGTACATTCAAAAATACTATCTAGAAAACTTATAGGGCACGCTTGTGAATGTGAATTGGATAAAATTGGTAGAATTTTGCTACCAAGCTCTCACAAAAATTACGCAAATCTAACAACTAAAGCTATTTTAAGTGGGCAAGGCACAAGTTTTGAAATTTGGGATGAAAACGCATGGAAAGAACAAATTGAAAAGCTTGAAAGGTTGAGTTCTCAAATAGATGTCCCTGAAGAAATTTTAAAACTTTCACTCTAAGATGGTGAATCAGTTAAGAGAGATGGCGCAATGTTAGAATCAAACCATCATGAATCAGTTCTTTTCAATGAATCTATAAAAGGCCTAAATATTAAGCCTAATGGTGTTTATGTTGATGCCACTCTAGGAAGATGTGGACACACAATAGGAATACTTAAAAATCTTGGAGATTCTGGAAAAGTTATTGGACTTGATCAGGATATTGACGCAATCAACTATGCACAAATAAATCTGCCAGATCCGCGATTAACAACAATTCATTGTAATTTTTCAAACCTGCAAGACAATCTTAACCGGTTAAATTTATTTGGAAAAGTGGACGGCATATTAATGGATTTAGGTATTTCTTCACCTCAAATAGATAATGCTGAAAGGGGCTTTAGCTTCATGAAAGATGGCGCACTTGATATGAGGATGGATCAAACGCAAGCTCTTACAGCAGCAAGCTGGTTAAAGGATAGCAATGAAACTGAAATTGCAAATGCTCTTTATCAGTATGGTGAAGAAAAAAGAAGTAGAATTATTGCATCGACTATTAAAGAGTATCAAAAAAATAACAATCTAAACTCCACGCTTGAGCTCGCAAATCTAATCGCTACTGTTGTTAGGCCTGGCAAAAATAAGCATCCAGCAACTCGCTCATTTCAAGCCATTAGAATAGCAATTAATGATGAATTAAAAAAACTTTCAGTAGGCCTTGAGCAAACTATTGATGCGTTATCTCCGAATGGAAGACTTGCAATTATTACCTTTCACTCAATTGAAGATCGAATAGTAAAGCAATTTATTCGCAAACATTCTCGCCCCAAGCAACTCCCAAAAGGGCTGCCAATCATCGCCAACGATGAATCCGAATGTTTACTTAAAGATTTAGGAAAAATAAAGCCAACTGATGAAGAGGTAAAAGTAAATAGAAGGTCAAGAAGTGCAATCCTTCGTTTGGTTGAAAAATGTTAGCACTACTCAAACAAAAAATAATCATTAATGCTTTATTAATAACCGCAGTAGTTTCAATTTCAATATTAAGTATTCATTGGCATAATCAAATGTACTTACTTCATAAGCAAGAGAAGATTGTGAAATCTGATCATGAGCGAATTAATGCACTAAACAGGCAATTAATGATGGAATCTTCAGAACTTCAAAGTGGTGTAACGGTTTATCAAAAATCGAAAGAAGAATTATTGATGTTCGCCCCAGTTAAATCTGATGAGGTTTCCATATGAAGATAGCTCGAGTTCAAGGCTATAGAAATAGGCAAGCTTTAGTCAAAATTAGCTTTATTATCATTGTATGTATTTTTATCTTCAGGGCTTTTGGTGTTTCTGATATTAATGCAAATGATGAGCCTTTAAAACTTAAGGCTTCTAATAACTCAGAAAGAATCATTGTTGAAAACTCTATAAGAGGAAGTATTTTAGACAGAAATAACAACCTTCTAGCAATCAACCTTATTCAAAAAAAAATTAATCTTGACCCAATGATTCTTCAAGAAGAATATATTAATCTTTTAGCAGAAGCTTTAAATATTCCAACTAATGAATTTAGGGAAAAAATAAGTGAAAAAAAAGAAAAACAGCGAAAGTATTTTATTGTTAAAGAAAACTTAAGAGTAAATGACGCTATTCTTAATAATATTACTGCACTCAAAAAGAAACGAATTAAAATTTGCTTTAAGGAACTTAAACCTCCCTCTAACAGCTTATTTGATAAAGCTAAATTACTTATTGGTATAAAACCAGCAATTAAAGAGAAAGTAGAAGTAGAGAATTGCAGCCCACAATCAATTGCAGGAGTTGCAATCCAATCTAGTAGTTTTCGCTACTATCCTAAAAAAGACTCCATAGCTCCATTACTTGGAAAAACTGATATTGAAAATATTGGAGTATTTGGCATTGAATCTGAATATGATCAATATTTAGCTGGCAGTAACGGTATTAAAAGATTAGCAGACAACAAAAGTGATTCTAATATTTACTATGATGCAGAATTAATAAGGGAATTTAAAGAGGGTAAAGATTTAAGCTTAACTATAGATTCTGATATTCAATTTCATGTCTATAATGCAATCAAAGAGCAGGCTGAATTTCATGAGGCAGACTCTGCTGCTGCAATTGTTCTATCACCAAACGGTGAAATACTAGCACTAGCAAACTATCCGTCAACAAACCCAAATAATCATCAAAACTATAGTGCTGATGATTACCGTAATCGAGTTTTTTCAGATATAACTGAGCCAGGCTCAACGATGAAACCTTTCACAATGCTATTAGCCTTAGATAAAGGAATAATAACAGCAACAGATGATGAATTAATTGACGTTACAAAGCGTGTAGGAAACATACTGCCTGACAAAAAATATACTGAGATGACTATTCAAAGGATTCTTGAAAAATCACACAATTTAGGCACTGTAAAGGTTGCTGAAAATATTGAAAATGAAGATTTTTATCACACATGGGATATGTTGGGTTTTGGGAGATCACTTGGAGTAATGCCTAGAGCTGAAAATCCAGGAATTTTAAGACACTTTAGCGATTGGGGTTTGGCCGATAAACGCTCACTATCTTTTGGGCATGGCCCTATGAATGCAAATCTTGCTCAGCTTGCAAGAGCTTATCTTGTGTTCGCTAATGAAGGAGCAATGCCATCATTAAAACTTTTTAAGAACGATAGTACTCCCAATAATTTACAGCAAATTTTTACCCCTGAATCAACTAAAAGAATAGCTGAAATACTTGACTCGGTTGCTTCAGATAACGGCTCAGGTTATCGAGCTGTAATTAATGGCTACTCAGTTGCAGGAAAAACAGGAACAGCAGAAATGGTGATTGATGGAAAGTATAGCAAAGATGGTGCCAAAAGAACCTATTTCATCGGATTTTCTCCTGCCAAAAATCCAAAATACATTATGGCGGTCAGACTCGATTACCCTAAAAAATGTTTTGTGTCTTGGGACCCAACGATGAGAAATCGATGCGAAGGCTCTAATTCCGCCTCTATAGCATTTCAAAAAGCGATGAAAAGAATACTGATTAATGATCCAGAAATTAAATCAAAGTTTGAAGGTTAAAACTTTTTTTTGGATATTGGATTAACCCTACCTTTCATAATATTTTCCATAACAAGTTTTTCGTCATCATGAGTTCTAGCAGAAAGAATAGAGGCTTTTGTCGATTTTCTTTCATAGTACTTTTCTGCAGCAGTCAAAGTGTATCCAAACTCTTCCTTGGCTTCATATTCACTTAAAAATGGCTCCATTACGCTTAACTCCTGAAGGCGAGAATATATTCTTTCTTTAGACTTGTAGGGTGTCAATAAACCCTCCTTCGAAAGGTCAGACTCAACCTGTGCATATCTAATCAATTCAACCAACACTTCTGACTTAGGTAGGTTTCGAGCTCGCTCCTCAATAACGCTTGAGGATTCAGGGTTATTTACTATTGAAGGGTAATTAATGACGCATGAAATCATTCTTGACATAAGGCTTTTCATGCTCGAGGATTTTGAAGCAATTATATATTTTTGAACTGGTATATATGGCGGTTCAATTTCACCATAATCATCTGAGTTAAATGATGGTAATTCATCCACAACAGTTAGCTCCATAGCCTTTTCGACCTGACCAACATTCTGTCCAATGGTTTGAGCAACACCTTCAATTAATTGCTGACGGTATATTGGATAAGTCACTAAGTTAATCAATGCCGCAGATTTCTCTAGAAATAAAGTCTTGCCCTCTATAGTATTAAAGGGAACCTCTGACTTTATATGATCAAATAAAAAACTCGAAAGAGTTTGAGACTCCTCTACTCTTTTTGTAAAAGATTTTACTGACTCACTTTTTATCAAAGTATCCGGGTCCTCTCCATCAGGTAATAACAAAAACTTAATAAGTAGTCCTGAAGTTATCACTGGCAAAGAAGTCTTTAATGCCTTCCATGCTGCATCTCTTCCAGCTTTGTCGCCATCAAAACAAAAAATAATTGTCTCTGCTGAGCGAGATAAAACTTGCAAATGAGCAGGAGTAGTAGCAGTACCAAGGGTAGCCACAACATTAGTTATGCCTTGTTGATGAAGAGCAATTACGTCCATGTAGCCCTCTACAACTATAATATAATCAATACGCCTACTATGTTTTCTGCAGTGATAGAGTCCATAAAGTTCTTTTGATTTTGAGAATAAAGGCGTTTCAGGTGAATTTAGATATTTGGGATTATCCTTGCTTGATAAAACCCTTCCTCCAAAACCTATAACATTTCCTTTAGTATTATGAATTGGAAACATTAATCGATCGCGGAATCGATCATAGAAATCGTCCTTCTTATCCTTTTTTGGAACCAGCATCCCCATTGACAAAAGATCCTGAATAGATTCATCATTATTTTTAAACGCATCATAAAGATTGGTCCAGCCAGGAGGCGCAAAGCCAAGCTCAAACCTTTTAGCTATAGTTCCGCTAATTCCTCTATTTTTTGCATAATCAACCACCTTCTTTTTCGCTGCAGATTGTTTTAATTGGTTTTGATAAAATTCACTAAGCTCTGACATCAATTTGTTGTATCGTTCAAATCTCTTATCAATAGGTTTGGCAGTCTGATCATATACAACTGAAACCCCAGACTCGCCAGCCACTGTTTCAATAGCCTCCACAAAAGCCAAATGATCATATTTCATGACAAAATCAATGACACCTCCACTTTCTCCACACCCAAAGCAGTGATAAATTTGTTTATTTGGAACAACAGTGAAGGATGGTGTTTTTTCTTCATGGAAGGGGCAGCAAGCCTTAAAATCCTTTCCAGCCTTTTTTAATGCGACTCTCTTATTAATTAGGCCAACAATATCTACCCTATTGGGCAAATCATTGATAAAATCTCTGTCAATAAACGGCATAATTTATATGTTAATCTTTAGTTTCATTTTATTTTTATTTTAATGTTAAACATCAAATTTATTCACCCTAAATTTTTTCTAACTTGGATTTTAATTTTACTAATGCGAATTGGAGTGTTTATTCCTTTTAGTACCCAAGTATTTATTGGCAAGTTTATTGGTAAGGCAATTTATCCATTTATGTCAAAATGGCGCTCAACTGCATACTCTAATATATCTCATTGCTTCCCTGAAAAAAAACAAGCACAAGTTAATACTTTAGTTAAAAAACATTTTGAGGCAATAGGTATTAGTCTTTTTGAAACTGCAAATGCTTATTATGCAAGTGATAATAAAATTAATAAATTATTAACAATCAAGAAAGAACACCACTTTACAGATGCCCTCAAACAGGAAGGTGGAATTATTATTCTATGCGCACATTTTATGCCTCTTATGTTAGGTAGTCGCGCCTTACTGATTAATCACACAATTGCCAATATATACCGACCCCAAAATAATAAATTATTTGACCAAGCCATGGTCAAAGGCTATAAAAAAAATGGCGCTGTAATGATTAAAAGTACTGACACAAGGTCAATCATAAAAGCTATAAATAATAGTCTGCCCATTTGGTATGCACCTGATCAGGACTTAGGAAAAAATAATAGTGTTTTTGCTCCATTATTTGGAATTCAAACTGCAACTGCTTCAGCAACTGCAAGACTGGCTAAAAATGATAAAACTAGAGTCATAGCATATAGCTTTATTAGAACAAGCAAGGGATATGAAATGTCATTTGAAAAGCCACTTTCAGGCTTTCCGTCTAATGATCCAATTATTGATGCAACAATTACAAACAAAATTCTCGAAAAACAAATAAATAATACTCCTGAGCAATACCTATGGATCCATCGTAGATTTAAAACAAGACCGGAAGGTGCAGAAAGCTTCTACAAATATAATTAATAATATTTTATTAGAAATGCAACAATTCAAAAAAATAGAGTATAATTCCGTTCTTAAATTTTGTCACATATACTGTTAATTATGTCAATTGATACACAAGCAATTATTAAAGAATACCAAAATGACTCCGCGGATACTGGCTCTGTTAATGTACAAGTTGCTCTATTAACTGCAAGAATAAAGCATTTAACTGAACACTTTAAAACACATAAAAAAGACCACCACTCAAGAAGAGGTCTGTTACGTTTAGTTTCCCAGCGTAAAAAATTACTAGCTTACGCTAGGACTAATGATGTTAATACTTACTCAAATTTAATTTCGCGACTAGGATTAAGAAAGTAAAAATTAGCGTGAAATAAATTAAAGCCCCTATTTTGGGGCTTTTTTATTATTTGTCGCATTAAAATGGGGTTATGGAACTTTCTGCGAATTATCAAAAAATATCTGAACTGATCGAGCGCTCATCTGTTTTAGCTGAACATTTAGTGATTGACGAAAAGACTGATCGTCTAGAAGAGGTTAGGTTGGAACTTGAAAATCCTGAAATATGGTCAGACCCTGAAAAAGCACAATCTTTAGGTAAAGAAAAGGTCGAACTCGAAAATCTTTGTGAAGTATTTTCTTACTCTTCAAGTGTTTTAAATGACGCCAAAGAGCTCCTTGAAATGGCTGAAGCTGAAAATGATACGAACACAGTTAATGGAATCATTGCAGATTTAAATGAAATAGAAGAATCCATTGCAGCATATGAATTTAAAAGAATGTTTAGCGGTGATATGGATCAAAACTCGGCATACTTAGACATTCAATCAGGCTCTGGCGGCACTGAAGCTCAAGATTGGGCTGAAATGATTTTAAGAATGTATTTAAGATGGGGCGATAAACATAAATTTAAAGTTAAGCTAATGGAAGTTTCAGCTGGAGAAGTCGCTGGAATTAAATCTGCAACTATTCACTTTGATGGCGAGTATGCCTTTGGCTGGCTAAGAAGCGAAATAGGCATTCATAGACTAGTTAGAAAATCCCCATATAATGCAAATGGAAAAAGACATACCTCATTTTCGTCAGTATTCGTATCTCCAGAAATTGATGACAATATTGAAATAGATATAAACCCTTCTGACCTTCGAATAGACACTTATCGCGCCTCTGGTGCCGGTGGTCAACATGTTAATAAAACTGAATCAGCAGTTAGAATTACTCACTTACCTACTTTAACAGTTGTTCAGTGTCAGGATGGAAGGTCTCAACATGCGAATAAAGATCAGGCAATGAAACAATTAAAATCTAAACTATACGAGCTAGAGATGCAAAAAAGAAACAGTGAGAAGCAGAACGTAGAAGATTTAAAATCAGACATTGGTTGGGGACATCAAATACGCTCATATGTTCTTGACCAGTCGCGTATTAAGGACTTAAGAACAGGCGTTGAAAGTAGCAATACACAAGATGTACTCGATGGTAATTTAGATCAATTTATAGTAGCAAGCCTCAAAGCAGGACTATAAAAATAAACCTTCATTGATTTATAATGCATCGGTAAAATTGTTATTAAACAAAATAAAGCTAAACAATGAAAGCCCTAGATAAAATTCAGTTTAATGAAAAAGGACTAGTTCCCGTAATTACTCAGGACTTTTCATCTTCTGAAGTTTTAATGATGGCGTGGATGAATAAAGAAGCACTATCTTTAAGTGTAAAAACTAAAAAAGCAGTCTACTTTTCAAGATCTAGAAAAAAACTCTGGTTTAAGGGGGAGGAGTCCGGACATAGTCAAGATATAGTAGAGATTTATACAGACTGTGATCAAGATGTTATTTTGCTTAAGGTAAGACAGAAAGGTGGTATTACTTGTCATACAGGCCGTGCTAATTGTTTTTTCAATAAACTTGAAAACAATAAATGGCAAAGCGTCTTAGAGGTTATAAAGGATCCAAAGGAAATCTATGGATAACATGCTTTTAACTTTAGAAAAAATACTTGAAGAGCGAAAATCATCTTCAGCAGACAAATCCTATGTTTCCTCTTTATATCATGAAGGAACAAATAAAATCCTAGAAAAGATTAGCGAAGAATCAGATGAAGTTATTAAAGCTGCCAAAGAAGAGGGAAGGGAAGAGGTTATTCATGAGGTAGCAGACCTTTGGTTTCACTTGTTAGTTTTACTGCGTCATGAAAATATTTCGCTTGAAGAGGTTGAATTGGAATTAGCCGCTCGTTTTGGCATCTCTGGTCACCAAGAAAAGGCTTCTAGAAATAAATAGATTATTGTATTAGTTCAAAAGCACTTATAATTCCATCAGCGACATCAGTAATTCTTTTATTTTTATCCATAGCCATCTTTCGAATAGATTGATAAGCCTCATCTTCAGTGATTTTTTTATGCTTCATTAATAAGCCTTTTGCTTTTTCAACTGCCTTTCTCTCAGCTAACTGGTTTCTAGTAGCATCCAATTCATCTTTAAGTGCTTGAAACTCTCTAAAACGGGCAATTGCAACATCAATAATCGGCTGAACTCGTTTTTCTTCAAGACCATCAACAATATAGGCATTAACTCCAGACTTAATAGCAGTTCCAGCCATATGATCTTCTGAGCTTTCTGTAAACATTACAATTGGCTTAGGCTTGGTTTTATTCACATCCCTAAGATTAGCAAAAACAGCCTCATCAGGGATATCTGCATTAATAATAACAACATCCGCATGGGTAATTTCGTTACTAGTGGCAAGATTTTCACTTCCCTCTAATCGAGATATCACTTCGTGACCCTTATCTTGAAGGGCTCGTCTAAGAATCGCAGATCGCCCCATATTCTCATCAACTAATATAATTTTTAACGCCGTCTGTTTCATTTTAATTTGATTATTTTTATTGCTCATTAATATACCTCATTAAGCTTATCTTTCATATACGATTAGCTTGATTCTTAAATTAAATGTAAATTAAAAGCGTTGGCTGGCGGGAGTAGATGAAAAAACCGCCAGCTAAGCTCATAAAATTCAACTTGAAGCTTTAGTGATGCTTCAAGTTGAAGATGATCAATAAAAAATAATATTACTTTTTTAATTGAATTTTCTAATACGTGTTACTTAGATGAAAACTCTGGATAAGCCTCAATACCACACTCAGTAAGATCTGACCCAGCATCTTCTTCTTCTTCAGTAACTCGAATTCCCATAACAGTTTTAAGGGCAAACCAAACCACTCCAGAAGCTATAAATACCCAGACAAAAATAGTACCAGCACCAATTAACTGTCCAGTAAATGTAACGTCACTATTTGTTAGTGGTACAGCCAAAAGACCCCATAAACCAACAACTCCATGGACCGATATTGCGCCAACTGGATCATCAATTCTCAGCTTACGATCTAACCAAACTATTGAAAGAACTACTAGAATTCCACCAACAGCACCAATTAGAGTTGCAACTAATGCGCTTGGCGTATCAGGGCCAGCAGTAATTGCTACAAGACCTGCTAATGCACCATTTAACGTCATAGTTAAGTCTGCTTTTCCAAACCACAATTTCGCAAAAAGAAGTGCTGCAATTACGCCACCAGCTGCCGCTGCATTAGTATTAACAAATACCATTGCAACTGCATCTGCACTCTCTTTACTAGCCATTGCTAATACCGAGCCACCATTAAAGCCAAACCAACCCATCCATAAAATAAATGTTCCAAGAGTTGCTAAAGGTAGATTTGCACCTAAAATTGGCATTGATTTTCCGTCTTTGTCATACTTACCTTTTCTCGCCCCAAGCAATAGAACGCCTGCAAGTGCTGCTGAAGCGCCTGCCATATGTACAATTCCAGAGCCAGCAAAGTCGTAAAATCCAAAGTCACTTAATGAATATAGACCGAAAACGCTTACTCCGCCCCATGTCCATGAACCTTCTAATGGATAGATTAAAGTCGTAAAAATTACTGCAAAAGCAAAGAAAGCAAACAGCTTCATTCTCTCTGCCACTGCTCCAGAAACAATTGACATTGACGTAGCTACAAACACTACTTGAAAATAAAAGTCAGAGGCATTTGAGTAAGTTTCACCTTGACCGCTTATTCCTGATAATAGAGCACCACCACCATACATTACGTCATAGCCATAAACCATGTACATCGTACATGCAATAGCAAATAAACCAATATTTTTAGTTAAAATTTCAGCAGTATTTTTACTCCTAACTAATCCAGCTTCAAGCATTGAAAATCCTGCAGCCATCCACATAACTAATGCGCCCATTACCAAAAAATAAAAGGTATCGAGTGCATATTGTAATTCAAATATTTGATCTTCCATAAATCTCTCCTAAATTGCGTCTGGACCAACTTCACCCGTACGAATACGAATAACCTGGTCAAGACTTGAAACAAAAATTTTACCGTCGCCTATCTTTCCGCCATTTATCTTGCATGCGCTGGAAATGGTTTCTACTACTTCATCGATCTGCTCATCAGTAATGGCAATTTCCAACTTTACTTTTGGTAAAAATTCAACAACAAACTCTGATCCCCGATAAAGTTCAGTATGTCCTTTTTGCCTTCCAAACCCCTTAACTTCAGATGCTGTGACTCCATTAATATTAATCCCAGAGAGAGCCTCCCTTACAATATCTAGCCTTTTAGGCTGAATAAATGCTGTAATCATTTTCATATTATTACTCCATATAATAAAAACTAAAAAGCCCACTACCTCTAAAAAAAGGAGTGGGCTTCTATACCATGCAGCTCATCTTTAAACTGACGAAAAAAAACGCTTATCTAGGATAAATTCCCAAATAAACGCCATTGTTTTGTCTTAAAAACCAGCATTGGCTTTCAAGTTGAAATTATTATATAGTAGTTATTATGAAGAAGTTAGTTTTCTCAAATATTCAGCTTCAGAAAGAATTTCAACACCATGAGTTTTTGCAGCTTTGGTTTTTAACTGACCCACATTCTCACCAATAATTAGATAGTCAGTTTTTGAGCTTACGCTTTTACTGACAATAGCGCCAAGTGCTTTGGCTTGTTTTTGGAGTTTCACTCTGGACTCATTCATTGATCCGGTAAAAACAATTTTTTTGTTTTTAAAAAGATTACTACTTAAATTTGTATCGCTAGATAATTGAGTTGACTCTAGCTGAAATCCACCTAACACCAAAGTTTCATATTGAACTCTAATTGACAACAGACCATCAAATATTAATTCAGCAGTTAGCTCGGCAAAACCATCAATATTTGATATATCTTCGACTGACAAATTAAAAACCTGATTAAGTGAATAGCTTTTTAACAAATTTTCACAGTTACCCATACCAAGTCTTTGAACGCCAAAAGCCGCCAAAAATCTCCAATCTTCAATACTTTCTTGCCGCGATCTTGAGAGC
>CAJXOB010000029.1 GCA_913057955.1 uncultured Gammaproteobacteria bacterium
GATAAAAGAGATGGCGGATAATCTTTCTGATTCTGGAACTGGCCGTTCATTATGGAAGGATGCACGTATA
Source organism: uncultured Gammaproteobacteria bacterium (assembly GCA_913057955.1). Lineage (GTDB taxonomy): Bacteria > Pseudomonadota > Gammaproteobacteria > PS1 > Pseudothioglobaceae > Pseudothioglobus. Next base: position 71 of record CAJXOB010000029.1, read on the forward strand.
AGATTTATGCAAAACAAGGCTGCAACAGTTAGCCTGTTTATTCTTGCAGCGATAGTACTCTTTTCGTTTATTGGGCCATATTTTGCTGTTTGGAGTTATGAGAAGATTGACTGGAATGCAATGGGCTCTGCAGCCAGAGTTGGTATGCCATCAATTGAAAGTGGACATTTTTTTGGGACCGATGATCTAGGTCGAGATTTGTACTCAAGAGTAATACAAGGAACACAAATCTCCCTAATGGTTGGCTTCTTAGGAGCAACAGTAGCCGTTTTTGTGGGCACCTTATATGGCGCTACCTCTGGTTATTTAGGAGGAAAAACTGATCAAATAATGATGCGTATTGTTGACATATTAATGTCAATACCATACATGTTTGTTTTAATACTTTTGCTTGTTGTATTTGGCCGTTCAATTGGAATGCTTTTTATAGGAATAGGACTACTATCTTGGCTAGATATGAGTCGAATTGTTAGGGGCCAAACTCTTAATCTTAAAAATAAAGAATTTATTGAAGCTGCAAGGGTAACTGGGGTTAGTGATTTTAAAATTATAACGCGTCATATCGTTCCTAACCTTCTAGGTATTGTTGCGGTATATGCGACTCTTTTAGTGCCTGGAATAATATTAGCAGAAAGTTTTATATCATTTTTGGGCTTAGGAGTGCAGGAGCCATCAACAAGTTGGGGTGCTTTAATTAAAGAAGGTGCTGGAACAATTCGCTACGATACTGAATGGCAACTTCTATTTCCGTTGGCATTTTTTGTTGTCAGCTTATTCTGCTTTTATTTTATTGGTGATGGCTTGCGTGATGCGCTTGACCCAAAGGATCGATAAACTACTATGAGCTTTTTAGAAGTAAACAATTTAAAAGTAGAGTTTGATACTGCGGATGGGGTAGTAAGTGCAGTTAACAATGTTAGCTTTTCACTTGATGAGGGAAAAATTTTAGCGATAGTTGGTGAATCTGGAAGCGGAAAAAGTCAGACTGTTTTTGCTATGAACGGCCTCCTTGATCATAATGGTAGGGCAAGTGGCAGCGTTAAGTTTGAAGGCAAAGAGATTCTTAATCTTCCTAGTAGTGAGCTTAATCTTATTCGGGCCCAAAAAATTGCAATGATTTTTCAAGACCCAATGACGAGCCTTAATCCTTATGTAAGAGTTTCAGAGCAAATGGCTGAGGTGCTTGTTCACCATAAAGGAATCCCAAAGTCTGACGCTATTCAGCAATCAATTAATATGCTTGACGCAGTTAAAATTCCAGATGCCAAAAACCGCATAATGATGTATCCACATGAGTTTTCAGGTGGGATGCGCCAGCGCGTGATGATTGCAATGTCACTGCTCTGTCATCCCAAGCTTTTAATTGCTGATGAGCCAACGACAGCTCTTGATGTTACTGTTCAGGCTCAAATTATGCAATTGTTAGCTGATATTCAAAAAGAATTTGGCATGTCAATTATTTTAATCACTCATGATCTGGGCGTAGTAGCCGGAAATAGTGATGAGATGCTTGTTATGTATGGAGGAGAAGTAATGGAAATAGGTAAAACAGAACATCTCTACTCTAATGCTACGCATCCTTATACTCAAGGTTTGATGAGCGCTGTACCTAGGCTTGATGACTCAGCAGATCGATTGGTTACAATTCCTGGAAATCCTCCAAATATGATGTTAACACCTGTTGGGTGTCCATTTTCACCACGCTGCAAGTTTGCAAATACCACATGCTCTTCGCAAACCCCCGTCCTTACTAAAGTTGATAATAATGATCACTATAGGGCTTGTCACGTTGCCGTAGAGGACACATTATGAGTGAACATACAATTCTTCAAGTTCAGAATTTAAAAGTAAATTTTGATGTTTCCTCAGAAGGAGATATGCCGTGGACTAAAGCTAAGAAGCTACAAGCTGTTAACAATGTATCGTTTGATTTAAATTCGGGTGAAACCCTTGGCATAGTAGGTGAGTCAGGTTGTGGTAAATCTACGCTAGCAAGAGCAATTGTTAAAATGGTGCCCGCTGACTCAGGAAAAGTAATTTGGTTTGGAAATGACTTGTTATCCCTAAATAAGTCTGAAATGAGGCAGCACCGTAAACAAATTCAAATGATTTTTCAAGACCCTCTTGCAAGCCTTAATCCTAGGATGAATATTGGTGAAATTATTGCAGAGCCATTAAGAACGCATTATCCTAAAACACCAGAGTCTGATGTAAAGGAAAGAGTTAAAGATGTAATGAATAAAGTTGGTTTATTGGATAATTTAGTTAATCGTTACCCTCATGAGTTTTCGGGCGGACAATGCCAGAGAATTGGAATCGCAAGAGCTTTAATTTTAAAACCAAAGCTTATTATCTGTGACGAGCCAGTATCTGCGCTAGACGTCTCAATTCAGGCTCAAGTCGTTAATCTCTTGATGGATTTACAAGAAGAAATGGATTTAACTTTAATATTCATTGCTCACGATTTAAGTATTGTTAAGCACATTAGCACTAAAATCATGGTTCTTTATTTAGGCAATATGGTTGAACTTGCAAACAGTGATGACATTTGTACTAAGCCAAGACATCCATACACTCAAGCTCTCATTTCTGCAGTTCCTATTCCTGATCCAAGTATTGAGAAAAGTAAAAAACTAAAAAAAAAAGAAGGCGAAATAACATCACCAGTAGACCATCCATCAGGCTGTGTTTTTAGAACGAGATGTCAAAAAGCACAAGATATTTGTTCAATAGAAAAACCTGAATTTAAAGAGGTCTCAAGCAATCATGAGGTCGCTTGCCACTTTCATGATTAAATTTCTTAAAAAACGAATTAAAAATAAGTGGATGCTTATTATTTTGCCCTTTCTTTTTTTTCTAATAAAGGGCTTAATATGGCTTGCCATATTTTATGGGTTGTGGGACGTTATTAAATCCGCCTTCTAGATTTCGATACTTTGGAAGATTTACTTGCCTTTAACGTGAGATAAGATTTCTTTCATATCTTTCTTATTTTCAAAGATTTCTTCTTCTGAGAGCCCATCCATCTCATGAGGAAAGACTAACCAGTCATCAGTTTCATGGATGTAGTAATCTGGCGCAGTATCTATTATATTTCTTAAAGGCTTATACCACGGCATTGCCATGCGAATATCATGCGGTATATTTTTTCTTGATTTTTCATTCAGAGTGTCTAAGATTGCCTTAATACTTCTGCCTGAGTCAAAAACATCATCCACGATAAGAAGTTTATCTTCCGCATTCATATTACTGACAAGATAATCTATGCCATGAACCCTAACCTCTTTTGATTGCTCGTTAATGCCGTAGTAGGATGAAGTCCGAATTGCAATATGATCAGAATCATTACCCAAAAAGGCAAGTATTTCTTGAATGGCTATTCCAACAGGCGTTCCGCCTCGCCAAACTCCAACAATAAAGTCAGGTTTAAAGCCACTATTGTGTATTTGCACCCCTAGCCTAAAAGAATCAAGAAGGAGCTCGTCAGCTGTGATATATGTTTTTGATAGAGGCATTTTTTTAATTAATTGTTATTTTAATAATGTGAACTAAATAGTTTTAAAGCATCTTTCTTATTTGAAATTTTATAGAGGTTTTATCATTTATATTTATAGAATTCCAATTATTCTTAATTAAAATTGTGGATTTTATTAAGAAGCTGAGATTTTATATTAGAGTCTGCAAACGAAGATTCCATGGCCATTAATGAGATAGATTTGAGGCTTTCAATGTTAAAACCAAGGTAATCAGCACTGCCTTGATACTCTTGCCCCACACTGGTATGAAAAAATGGCGGATCATCTGAGTTTAGGCTAACGCTTATTCCTTTAGACAAAATGTGTTTGAGTGGGTGACTTTCCCAGCTTGGATATATCGAAAGAGCTAAGTTGCTTCCTGGACATATCTCTAAAGCTATATTGCGCTCTTTTAATATATTTAAGAGCTTGTCATCTTCAGCGCTTCTAACTCCATGACCAATCCTGCTAACTGGCAAATGCTCTATGGCATCCCAAACACTTTCTGGCCCGCAAATCTCTCCCGCATGAACGGTGCATGGGTAATTAGCTTTAGCTGCAATATTAAAGGCAGGGGCAAATTCGATTAATTGAAAGGCATTTTCATCACCGCCCATGCCAAATCCAACAACATACGGGTGAGGGCTGTTAACCATGGTCTGCGCAACATCAACCCCTTTTTGTGGTCCTAAATGCCGAACACAGGTTACTATAATTCGCCCAATAATACCAAAATCCATCTCCGCATCATCAATCCCCTTTGCGCAGCCTTTAATTAATTCGTTATAGTCAATACCGCAATCAGCAGCGTGATCAGGAGATATAAAAGTTTCAGCATATATTACGTTTTCAGACGCACAATCTTTAAGATATTCATACATAATATCCCTGTAATCTTTAGCATTTTTCAGGCAAGAGCTAACAGAATCATAGGCCCTAAGAAAGCTAGGAAAGTCAGCCCACTCATAACCACCATCTTCATCAAAAAGCTTTTCATCAAAAGTAACGTTATTGCGTTTAGCAATCTCATGAAATAATTCAGGCTTAATGGTTCCTTCTAAATGACTATGAAGCTCAACTTTGGGAAGTTTTTGAATTAGATCATGCATTTTAATTAACTTAAGTTGCAAGCATGACCATGAAGTAAAGGCTCTATTTCAAGGTGATGCGCAATAGTTTGGCCCATGTCACAGAAGCTTTCACGCTCGCCTAAGTTATTATTCTTAATTGATTTTCCATAAAATACTACTGGAACATGTTCGCGGGTATGATCATTTCCTGGCCATGTAGGGTCGCAGCCGTGATCTGCTGTTATTAGCACTAGATCCTTGCCGGTTAGTTTTGACTCAATTTCAGGTATTCGGGCATCAAACTGCTCAAGTGCTAGTGCATATCCTGCAACGTCACGTCGATGACCAAACTTGGTATCAAAATCAACTAGATTTACAAAGATTAGCCCTTCATTAACTTTCTTCATTTCAGATAACAATTGATCAACCAAGCCCATGTTATTAGGGGCTTTAACAGTATAGCTAACTCCTTGATTGGAAAAAATATCTCCTATTTTTCCAACTGAAATAACGTCTCCGCCGCCATCTTGAATATTGTCTAATAGCGTTGGACCATTAGGTGGCGTAGTAAGATCTTTACGATTAGCTGTGCGCTCAAACCCATCTTTAGAGTTACCAGTAAATGGCCTTGCAATTACTCTTGTGATTTCTAGTGGGTCAACTAAAAGTTTGGCGATCGTGCATAACTCATAAAGCCTATCTAGTCCAAAATGCTCTTCATGGGCTGCAATTTGAAATACTGAGTCAGCCGAGGTATAGCAAATTGGAAATCCACTATTTATATGCTCTTGGCCAAACTCTTCAATTACTTGAGTGCCTGATGCATGTTTATTTGCAAGCGTTCCGCCAATGCTGCCTTGGTTAATGAGATCACGAAGAAGTGATTCAGGAAAGCAGTTTTCAGTTTTTGGAAATGTGCCCCATTCAAAAGGAACTGGTAAGCCGCAAATTTCCCAGTGACCACTCGGGGTGTCTTTGCCTGCGCTGACTTCTTTCGCATAGCCAAAAGCACCCTGAGGCTCAACTCTTGGAATTGGTAAGGGTTTTTTGCGACTTGCAATTGCAGCTTCTCCTAAGCCCCATCGAATCAAATTAGGAATCATTAGGGGTCCATTTCGTTCAGAATTATTACCTTTATCAGAATCACAAGACTCAATAATGTGACCTAAGGTATCCGATCCTGTATCTCCATAAAGGTGAGAGTCTTCAGTAGAGCCAAGCCCCAAGGAGTCTAAAACTAAAATAATTGCTCTTTTCATCTATAAGCCCTCTAATTTGAGCCTAGTATTTCATGAATTAAGATTGGCGGCTCAATTCTATTATCGCTTAATGAAATAACTTTAGGGATAGTTGCTTGGAGGTAATTTAATTGGTCTTTGTCACGTGTATGACCAATAGCGAGCACATCGCCCTTGTCTATCCATTTACCAATTTCAATAATATCACTCAGACCAACTCCATGGTCAATTGGATCACTCGACTTAGTTCTTCCGGCCTTCAGATGTATCATACTAAGGCCAATAGCGCGAACATCCATTTCCGTAACATAACCAGAAGAGCTAGACACTATAGGCTTAATAATAGGCATAGGCACCAAGTACTTGTGAGACTTTTCTAGTAAATCGCTTGGCCCACCAAGTGCAGAAATCATTCGTTCAAATATCGAAGCTGCTTTGCCAGAAGTTAGTGCGTCTTGTGATTTTAGTCGAGCAGCATTAAGGTCTCTTTCAATGCCGCTTAGCTGCAGCATGTGAGCGGCTAATTCAATGGTAAGTTCAAGTAATCTAAGATTAGCATTTTCAGGCTTGATTAAAAAATTTATACATTCCTTGACTTCTGTTGCGTTCCCAACACTATGGCCAAGTACCTGATTCATATCTGTTATTAGGCAGCTAGTTGGTACCCCAGACTTACTAGATACATTTGCAATGCTCTGAGCTAATTCTTGCGCCATAGTATAGTTTGCAGCAAACGCACCATTACCAGTTTTGATATCCATTACAAGAGCATCAAGCCCAGAGGCTAGTTTTTTTGATAGGATTGATGCTGTAATAAGGTCAATAGACTCAACTGTTGCGGTTACATCTCTCGTTGCATAAAAACGCTGATCGGCAGGAGCAAGCTTAGCTGTTTGCCCTATAATGGCGCAACCAATCTCCTTAACAAGGTGTCTAAATTTTGTATTGCTAGGGGTGCCACTATATCCTGGAATGCTTTCGAGTTTATCTAATGTGCCGCCAGTATGACCCAGACCGCGACCAGAAATCATTGGCACGTAACCACCACAAGCAGCAACTATTGGGGCTAGCATTAAGCTTATCTTATCACCAACTCCACCAGTAGAATGCTTATCAACTACAGGGCCATCTAAATTTAGATCTTGCCATTGAAGCGTATCTCCTGAGTGCATCATATGTTGAGTTAAACTAACACGCTCATCCATAGTCATGCCGCACTTAAAAACTGCCATTGCAAAAGCGCCTAACTGCGCATCGGTCAAACTTCCATCAGTAATTCCTTGAACTAAAAATCCAATTTCAAGATCATTTAGGGTGAGGCCATCACGTTTTTTTCTTATTAATTCTTGAGGAAGAAACAATTTACTCATAATATTTATTTTAGTCGCCGTATGGAGTCCAAATATTTTTAACTTCAGTTGCATTCCTTAAAAACTCTAAGCTCTCACCTTGGGCAGGGTCAAGCCAGTCGCGATCACTATCTTCATGAACCCATAAGCGTTTTAAGTCAATAGCGCTAATTGACTCAATAGAGGCTATAGTCTCTTTATCAGCCCAACACCATGTGCCATCAATTTCTGCATGGCCTGCAATTTGCTCAGCAAGTTCACGCTTATTGCCACTAACTATATTAATTACACCGGCGGGCACATCTGACGTTTCAATTATTTGCACAAGCTCTAGAGCAACACTCGCAAATCGCTCACTGGGGACTAGCACTACGCGGTTACCCATTGCTATTGCTGGAGCAATTAAAGAGATTGACGTTAGTAACGGCAGCTCTTCTGGGGCAATTTGAGCAAGAATACCTATAGGCTCTGGAAGCGCCATTGTAATCCCTCTATAAGGAGCATTATGAACAGCACCATCATATTTATCAGCCCAAGCCGCGTAAGTGAAGAGTCGACTGACACTCTCATCAAATTCAGCTTTGGCTTGTTTTTTAGTAACCCCGCAAAGTGTTACAAGGCGTTGTATCCACTCAGACTCTCGAACAGATAAGTTTTCAGCAAGAAAATAAATAATTTGAGCTCTGCCATGCCCACTTTGAGAGCCCCAAGACGATGCTTTTGAAGCAGCACTTACGGCATTTCTAATATCTTTTCTGTTGCCCGAGCCTACATAAGCTGCATGACGTCCATCAGCGTTAAAAGTTGCAATACTGTGTCCACCATCTGGCCTCACTTGTTTACCACCAATATAAAGTTTTAATGTTCGATCAATGGCATCATTTTTAGCAGTTTCAGTAATCTTAGAAAGGGTGATCTTGCTCGATGGCTTTAAACCTTTAGGTTTAAGATATTCATAAAGACCTTCTTTTCCGCCTTCACGGCCAAATCCAGACTCTTTGACGCCACCAAACCCGCAGGATGCATCAAACTGGTTATGACAATTAATCCATACAACACCAGCTTTAATTTTAGGGGCAACATCCATTGTGCGGTTTATATTTTCACTCCAAATACTTGCCGCTAATCCGTATCGACTATTATTGGCTAACTCAACTGCCTCAGATTGAGTTCGGAAAGTCATTGAGACTAAAACAGGTCCAAAAATTTCTTCTTGAGCTAAAGGGTGACTAGAATCAATATCTGTAATTAGAGTAGGTGGATAGAGGTTGCCCTCTGACTGAATATCACACGCCTGATAAATTTCTCCGCCATGCTTTAAACCATCTTTGACCATTTTGTTCACTCTATTGAACTGAGTCTTACTGACTAAACTGCCTAAGTCTATTGACTTATCAAGAGGAGAACCTAAGCGCAATTGTTTAATTCTTTGCTTAATTCTTAAGTGAAGATCTTCAGCAACTTCGGCTTGAACCAGTAATCTTGATCCTGCGCAGCAAACCTCTCCTTGGTTAAACCAAATTGAATCAACTAAGCCTTCTACTGCAGCATCAAGATCCGCATCCTCAAATACTATAAATGCAGATTTACCGCCAAGTTCAAGTGTAAGTTTTTTACCTTGTCCAGCTGTACTTTTTCTAATGGATTGACCAACAGCAGTTGAGCCAGTAAATGCAACTTTATCGACGCCTTTATGCGCTGCAAGTTCAGCGCCAATATTTCCATCACCATTGATCATATTGACAACGCCAGGCGGGATACCTGCTTGCTCACATAAGTGTGCAAAAAACATTGCTGTTATTGGAGTTTGTTCTGCGGCTTTGAAGACAATGGTATTGCCCATCGCAAGGGCTGGAGCAATCTTCCAAGAAAGCATTAGTAGCGGGAAATTCCATGGAACAATCTGTGCAACAACGCCTATTGACTGATAACTAGAAAAGTCTTTTCCTTGAAGCTGCGCCCAGCCAGCATGATGGTAAAAATGCCTTATTGCAAGAGGTATATCAATATCACGACTTTCACGAATAGGTTTTCCATTGTCAAGCGTTTCAAGTACAGATATTAATCTCGAATGTTTTTGCATTAATCTTGCTAATGCGTAAAGTATTTTAGCCCTTCCATGGCCTCCGAGTAATTCCCATGAAGGTTGTGCTTTTCTAGCCGCCTCTACTGCTAAGTCTAGTTGTGAAGAGCTCGCAATTTCAATGTTGGCAAGTAAGTCTCCATTTGAAGGGTTTAAACTAGCAATTAGTTTAGAATCTTTATTGGATATGAATTTTCCATTAATAAGCTGACCAAAACGGCGATCATTAATTTCTAGCCACTCATGCGCCTCTTTACTGCTTTCGAGAGCCTCGCTGTAATCAAGATTTTCGTATGATTTTAAAAGTGTCATTGTTAAGTCCTATGCTAGTGGGTGTCTATAAGGTGCTGAGTAGTAGCCGCTGGAGAAATGATCAAGTTGGCGCTCAATATCGCCAAGTAGGCTGGATGCTCCGAATCGGAATAAGTCTGGCTCTAACCATCTACGACCAAGCTCTTCTTGAATCATTGTCATGTATAAAAGTGCAGTTTTAGTGTCACTAATTCCACCAGCAGCTTTAAAGCCAATTCGGACACCTGTTTCATTATAAAAATTACGTATCATTCGAATCATAACCAAACTAACTGGAAGAGTTGCATTGGTAGACTCTTTTCCAGTCGATGTTTTAATGAAGTCTGCCCCAGCCATCATGCAAACCTGAGAAGCTTTCGCTATATTGCTAAGATTGCCAAGTTCGCCGGTAGCTAAAATAGTTTTCATGTGTGCGTCACCGCACTTCTCACGAAACATTTTTACTTCCTTATATAGTTCTTCCCAGTTTCCTTCTAGAACATGTCGGCGACTAATAACTATGTCAATTTCATTGGCACCAGAATCTACCGAATACTCAATTTCTTGAAGTCTTAATGGAAGCGGTGAAAGTCCTGCTGGAAATCCTGTAGATACCGCAGCTAAATTTATCTCTGTTGGCTTTAAAGCTTCTTTGGCAGAAGAAAGCATATCATGGTAGACGCAAACAGCGGCCACACTTAACTTTAAAGACTCAACACCAAGTATCTTTTCAAGTTTATTGCTAATAGGTTGCTTTGCTTTGCTACAAAGGCGCCGTACGCGCGCAAACGTATCATCTCCTGAAAGAGTGGTTAAATCCATTAAAGTTATCGCTTTAAGGAGCCAGGCAGCCTGTTTTTCTTTTTTTATGCTCCGCCTTGTTCCATAATTAGAACAACGTCTCTCAACAGCACTTCGATTAATCGTTATGTTGGAGATTTTATCAAGACTGAAGTCCATTCCGGGGTTTCTAATAATTTCAGAACTTTTCTTCAAGTGTTCTGAGTCGACTAGATTAGGGTAAGAAATAACTTTACCATCTTCTTTAGATTTTTGAGCTTTAGTTATATTTTTATTAATGTACATATTCTTTATATCCAATTGAAATTACTGATTTTTTAGATAAGAAATTAAGATTTTTTCGACAGTATCTGCAGCTTTGCTTGCAAAAGATATTGTTTGTTCGTGGCTTAGTTTTGTCTCACTCATTCCAGCAGCATAATTTGTAATAACTGAGAGAGCACAAAGTGGAAGGCCTTGATGACGAGCCAAGATAACTTCTGGAACAGTAGACATTCCTACGGCGTCTGCACCTAAAGTTTTTACCGCTTTAATTTCAGCAGGAGTTTCAAATTGTGGGCCACTAAACCATGCATAAACTCCCTCGTGAAGTTTGATACCATTCTTTTCTGCTGAAGATCGCATAGCATCATTAAGATCAGGATCATATGCATCACTCATATCGACAAAACGTTTGTTGCTCTCTGCTCCAAACAAGGGCGAGACTCCTGTCATATTAATGTGGTCTGTTATAAGCATAACGCTTCCAGGAGAAGCTTCTTTAACTAAACTTCCGGCGGCGTTAGTTAGCACTAAACTTTTGCATCCAATTGCATTCAAAGTTTGAATAGCAACAGCCATTACATCTGCCTTTCCATCCTCATAGTAGTGGGCTCGACCTTGCATAACAACGACATTTGTATCCCCAACCTGACCAAATAAAAGTCTTCCAGCATGACCGCCAACACCAGCAATAGGGAAGCCTGGTAGTGAGCCAAAATCAATACTAGTGATAGTTTTTACATTGTCACAAAATTGACCTAAGCCGGATCCAAGGATAAGCCCAACTTCTGGCTTAAAGTTTTTGACATGCTGATTTATTATGCCAACACAATCATTAACTTGACTCATTACAGATGCTCCGGCCCAAAAGAATTAGGTAACAATTCAGAAATATTGACGCGACCCTGAACACCATCTTTAGAGCACATAAAAACCTCTGTATTTGAATTAGAAAATTCTCTAATGCGCTGTCTGCATCCTCCACATGGTATTCCACCTTCATCATTTTTAGTCATTACATAGATATGTTTTATCTTCTTTTCACCGCCCATCACCATCGAAGCAATTGCAGAGGCTTCTGCACAGTTTCCAAGAGGATAGCTTGCGTTTTCAACATTACAGCCGGTATAGATATTTCCATTGTCTGTAACAATTAAAACGCCAACTGGGTAATTAGAATAAGGGACATATGCTTTACTCATAGCCTTCTTGGTTTCAGCAATATAGTTTTCTTCATTCATCTTTATAATTCCTTAATGTATGGCTGAGCGGATGCTTTTGGAGGGGTCGCCTTTCCAATAAAACCGGCAAGTAAAATGATAGTCAAAATATAAGGCGCTGCATCAATTAATTGAACAGGAATTTCACCAATTCCAGGAATGATTACGCCTTGGAGTCGGATCGCTAAGGCCTGTAAAAATGCAAACAGGAAACAAGCAGCCAAAACTTTATAAGGATGCCACTTTCCAAAGATTAAAGCTGCTAAAGCAATAAATCCACCTCCAGCAGTCATCTCTTTAGTAAACTGGGCGTTATATGCTGTTGAAAGATAAGCGCCGCCGATACCACATAAAATACCACCAATTAGTAGGGCTCTATAACGAAGACCCTCAACAGATAATCCTGCTGTATCAACCGCTTTAGGGTTTTCCCCTACAGCTCTTAAGCGAAGGCCAAATCGGGTCCTATAAACAACCCACCAAACAACTGGTACGATTGCAAAAGCTAAATAAACTAGGATATTGTGACCACTAATGAGCTCTCTATAAACAACCCCTAATATTGGAATGTGATCAATAATATCTACTCCAGGAAGCGTAATAGATAGGAACCTCTCGTCACCTTGAAGGGTTGGGGTGATGCCGCCTCTCTTAAACCAAGCCAAAGTTAATATCATAGTGAGGCCTGAGGCTAAGATGTTTATTGCAACACCACTAACAATTTGATTTCCTTTGTACGTTATCGATGCAAAGCCATGAATCATTGCCAGGACAACGGATGCAAACATTCCAGCAATTAGTCCAAGCCATGGTGATCCAAAAACAGAGGCGGCGCTAGCGGCAACAAAAGCTGACATAAGGAGTTTGCCTTCAAGTCCAATATCAACTATTCCAGATCGTTCAGCAAATAAGCCTGCCATGGCAGCAAAAATAAGGGGCACACAAACTCTTACCGAGGCATCCAGTGTCATTATAGCTGTTAAAAAGAAATCACTCATTCAGACTCCTTAACCGGCGCTAAAAAGCGAACTAAAATAGGTTTGTATAAATACTCTAAACCGCCACAAAATAAAATAACCAGGCCTTGCATAACGACAACTATATCTCTTGAGACATTTTGTAATTCAAAATCCAACTCTGCGCCGCCCTGATAAAGTATGCCAAATAAAAATGCCGCAATTAGAATTCCAACCGGGTGATTTCTGCCCATTAGCGCAACAGCAATGCCGCCAAATCCGTAACCATAATTAAAGTTTAAAAATAGGCGATGCTGAACCCCCATGAGTTCATTAATCCCAACTAACCCAGCTAATGCCCCTGAGATGCACATTGTTACAACGATAATTTTTTTTGGGTCAATACCACTATAAATAGCTGCTTCATTGCTTTTACCAGCAGCTCGAATAGCAAAGCCCCAGCGAGTGTGCCATAAGAAGAACCATACTGCAGCTGAAAAAAACAAGGCAACAAGAATGGATAGATTAAGTGGTGACTTTGCAATTTTATAGCCGAAGCTTGCAAAAACATCATGAACAAACGGTAGCCAAGAGGCCGCTATAAAATCGCCACTCTCCGGTGACATTTCTCCAACCTCACGAAGAATGTTTACCAATATATAAACCATCAATGAAGAAGCCAAAAAATTAAACATAATCGTTGTTATAACGATATGACTTCCACGGTAAGCTTGCAAATAAGCAGGAATGATTGCCCACAATGCGCCAAACAATAAACCACCTGAGATAGCCAATGGGATGACAATCCAAGCACTCATTGCGGGGTTGATATATAAGGCAACTAAAGCAGTACCCAACCCTCCGACATACGCTTGGCCTTCACCGCCAATGTTAAATAAGCCTGCATGAAAAGCAACCGCGACTGCCAAACCAGTAAACACAAAGTTTGTTGCATAATAAAGCGTATACCCCAAACCTTCGTCGTAACCAAGGGCGCCATAGATAAGTATTTTTGTAGCCTCTACAGGGTCAACGCCTATAAATAGAAAAATAATACCTGTTGCTAGAAATGCAGTTAAAACGTTAAACAGTGGCAACAATAAGCCGTTTATCCAGGAAAGTCGTCTATCGCGAGTCACAGCTCAACTCCTTGCTGTTCGTTTTGAGGCTGGAGGGCATTTGCCATCATCATTCCAAGTGTTGCTTCATTGGCGTCTTTAGCATCAACCATACCGGTAATCTCGCCATCACACATAACGATAATTCGGTCACTGAGTGACATAATTTCTTCGAGCTCAACAGAAATTAAAATAATGGCCTTCCCCGCATCTCTCATTTCTATAATTCTTTTTCTAATAAATTCAATTGCACCAATATCAACACCGCGAGTAGGTTGACCAATTATCAAAACTTCTGGGTCACGCTCAAATTCTCTCGCTAAAATAAGTTTTTGCTGGTTACCACCCGAAAAGTTTGATGACATTAAGTTTGGATCGTTTGGGCGAACGTCAAACGCCTCCATCAAGGATTCGCAGTTTGCTTTAACTGAGGACCTTTTTAGCCAAACACCTTGATTAATTTCTTTATCATTGTGGTAGCCTAGAAGGGCAGTTTCACTTGCACTAAATTCGGCAATCATACCCATTTTTTGACGATCTTCAGGGACGTGAGCAACGCCAAGTTCACGTAATTGTTTTGGGTTAAAAGGGTGCTTTGGAGAAATGGTTTCACCCATTATTTCAATACTGCCTTGAGACAATGGAAGAATTCCAGTAAGAGCTTTTAAGAGTGAGCCTTGACCATTTCCTGTAACTCCTGCAATCCCAAGAATTTCACCAGAGCGAGCTTCAAAGCTAACCCCTGATACCCGCTTTAATCCTTGTTCATTATGTATTTTAAGATTTTTTGCTGTCAGAAGCGCTTTGCCACTCTTTGCTTTAGATTTCTTAATGTTAAGTAAAACCTTTCTTCCAATCATTAGCTCGGCTAACTCTTCAGGGTTGGTTTTGCTAGTTTCGCGATGAGCAACCATTTTTCCTGCTCGCATTACAGAAACGTGATCTGTGATGTTCATAATTTCACGAAGCTTATGCGTTATTAATATAATAGTTACCCCTTGATTTTTTAGCGCTTCAAAGATTCGAAACAATTCATCTGACTCTTGGGGCGTTAATACACCTGTAGGCTCATCAAGAATTAAAACTTTTGCCCCTTTATAAAGGCCTTTTAAGATTTCAACGCGCTGCTGCATTCCAACTGAAAGCTCTTCTACAGCAATATCTAGTTCAACCTCTAAGCCGTATTCTTTAGCAAGACGTGTCAGCTCAATTCTAGCATTCGCTAGGCTTTTAGTGATAAATGCGCCACCTTCACTACCCAGTATGACGTTTTCTAGAACGGTAAAATTATCCACCAGCATAAAGTGTTGGTGAACCATACCAATTCCAGCTTCAATTGATTGGCGTGAACTGGTTGCTCTAAAGTCTTTATCAAACACTTTAATTTGACCAGAGTCAGCCTGATAAAAGCCATACAGGATGCTCATTAAAGTTGATTTACCTGCGCCATTTTCTCCAACAATACCATGTATTGTTCCAGATTGAACGCTCAAGTTGACCTTATCATTTGCGTGGACAGCCCCGAAGTGCTTGTCTACATTTATAAGTTCAATTGCAATATTTGACTTAGCCATAAGTACTTTTTAAACCAAGAGTTATGTGTTTATTATAGTTGTAAGAAATTTTAACTTTAATATATAGTTTTATTAAAAATTATATATTAAAGTTAAAAAAAAACATCCGACCCTAAAGCCGGATGTTTTCAGAGATAAAGACTGCTTACTATAAAGGGCAGCTATTATCACTCATATAGTCATGAACCACGATAGAGCCATCAATAATTCCAGCTCTTGCAGTTGCAACACTTGCTAGCATCTCAGGAGAAACTAAATCAGCGTTGTAGTCGTCCATAGCAGCACCAACACCATCTTCTGCAACACCGTTAACACTGAAGCCAGGAGCCCAAGTACCATTCATAGCAGCATCAAAACTATTGTAAGCAGCTAATCCAACTTTCTTGTACATAGAAGTTAGCATTGTTCCAGGCTGCATATAGTTCTGGTTAGAGTCTACACCAATTGCTAGAATGCCCATATCTGCAGCAGTTTGGTAAACACCTATTCCAGTTCCGCCAGCAGCAGCAAAGACTACGTCAGAGCCATTTTCAACTTGGCTACGAGTAATCTCGCCACCCTTAGATGGGTTGCCCCATGCAGCAGGAGTTGATCCAGTCATTTGAGCAAGAACAGTCATTGAACTATCTTGATGAGCAACGCCTTGCTTGTAGCCGCATTCAAAACGACTAATTAATGGAATATCCATTCCACCAACAAAACTTACAGTACCAGTACTTGAAGCCATTGCAGCCATAATACCAACTAGGAATGATCCTTCGTGCTCTTTATAAACAACGTTTTGAACGTTAGGAGCATCTACAACACCATCAATAATAGTGAATTGAGTATCAGGATACTCAGCAGCAGCAGCAGCAACAGCATTAGCC
Organism: uncultured Gammaproteobacteria bacterium; assembly: GCA_913057955.1. Taxonomy (GTDB): domain Bacteria; phylum Pseudomonadota; class Gammaproteobacteria; order PS1; family Pseudothioglobaceae; genus Pseudothioglobus. Next base: position 16,416 of record CAJXOB010000029.1, read on the forward strand.
ATTGTAAAGCCTACAGCAACAACTGGACTATATCCACGCTGGGCAAATTTCTTAAGGCTTTGCTCCATCATCGCTTCATTTGTTGGCTCAAGCTCAGTAACAGCAATACCAGTATCATTCATGAAGTTTGTAATACCAGCAAAAACTGCTTCATTAAAAGATTTGTCATTTTTACCCGCAGTATCATAAACTACAGCAGGCTTAATTTCAGCTTGTGCAATAGATGCCGATAAAGCAATTGTAGTAGCAATTATCGCTAGGCCAGATTTTTTAATTAATCCGCCAAAATGTGAATGTTTCGTGTTTTTCATTGTGTACTTCTCCTTAGTTATTAATCTTAATTTTTCAATAGAACAAAAACCATCATTAAAAAAGATAGCCTAAAAATATCTTTGTTGTTAACTCAAGCTTTGTATTAAAAGTATATAGAAATAAAATCTCAAGTTGTTAATATTCTATTCTCGATGATGCTCTTTGTCAAAAAAAAATTTCAATGTATATTTAATCTTTTTTCTATAGCTTTAATAAACAACTATATTGACAGAGTATACTTGTATATACAAGTACAATTAATATTTTTAAATAAATTGTTTACAATCATTGTTAACAAAATTTACGCATATAATTAAATAATTTTTAATAATTCTTCAAAAAAATTAGTTTATGAGTATAAGAATAAAACAAAATCCAGAAGAGGTAGTGGATTTAGTTTTTGAAGCAATTCTAAAGAATAGGCTCAAACCTGGAGTAAAGCTTTCAGAAATTTCTTTTCAAGAAGAGTTTGGTTATAGTCGTTCGGTGGTTAGGCAGGGCTTTGATAAATTAGTTGATTCAGGCCTTTTGATTTATAAGAAAAACCAAGGAGTGAGTGTTGCCTACCCAACTGAAGATGAAACTAAGAAAATTTATGAGGCTAGGATGGCTATAGAAGGCTCTGTCATTAATATTCTTGTCGAAAAGCATCAACAAAATGAGTTGGATTTCTCAGTTATTGATTCATTGATTCTAAAAGAAAAAGGTCATCATGAGGCAAAAGAGTTTGATGAATTAATTGGAATTTCTTGTCATTTTCATATGAGCCTTGCTGAATTGTGTGGCAATAAATTTATTGTTAACAGTCTTAAACCTCTTATTCCTTTGAGCACTCTAGCTGCCACAGTTTATTCGGATCCTAATTCAAGTTTTTGTTCGTTCGCAGAGCATTATGAATTAATTGATGCAGTAAAGAGTAACGACCTTAAAAAAGCTTCTAAGTCTATGAGCAGGCATTTAGAGCATTGTGTTGAGTCACTAGATTTTAGTAATAAAGTAATAAAAAATAACAGTCATAGTCATATATTTAATTAGGATTTATCATGAATAAGAAAATAATCCAAAGTCTAAAGAACTATCCTAGAGATATGACTGGCTATGGTGAAAATCCAATACAACCTAATTGGCCAAATAATGCTCGCATTGCGGTTCAATTTGTATTGAATTATGAAGAAGGTGCAGAAAACTCTATTCTGCATGGAGACAAATCATCTGAATCTTTCCTTTCTGAGATAGTCGGCGCCAAGGCTTATGAAGGCGTAAGACATATGAGCATGGAATCTCTCTATGAGTATGGCTCAAGAGCAGGTGTTTGGAGAATATTACGCCTTTTTAAAGAATTTGATGTTCCAGTTACTATATTTGCGGTCGCACTTGCAATTGCTCGAAATCGCGAATTATCTGACTATTTGGTGGAGCATGATTATGATATTTGTGCGCATGGATTTAGGTGGATTGATTATCAATTCATAGATGAAAAGACAGAACGTGAGCATATAAAAGACTGCATCTCTGTTTTAACGGAATACTTAGGAAAAAGGCCAGAAGGTTGGTATACCGGAAGAAACAGTCCAAATACTAGAAAATTAATAGTGGAAGAGGGTGGCTTTCTTTATGATAGCGATACATATGACGATGATTTGCCTTACTGGTCTAATGAATTTAACGCTGAAAAAAGGCATTTAATCATTCCATATACTTTAGATGTTAATGACATGAGGTTTACCTCACCCCAAGGCTTTAATTCCGGCGATCAGTTTTTTAATTATTTAAAAGATAGTTTTGACGCTCTATATGAAGAAGGGAGGACGCACCCTAAGATGATGTCGGTTGGAATGCATGCGAGAATATTAGGACGCCCTGGAAGAATTATGGCCATGAGAAGGTTTTTGAAATATGTTAAAACGTTCGATAATGTTTGGTTATGTACTCGAAGAGATATTGCTGATCATTGGCATAAAAACTTTTAAGAGGGAAAGAGATGCAATTACCTGGAAATTTAGCGCAGCAATCTTCAAAGGCTTTTTTAAAAACTTTTGAAAACTTGTATGAGCACTCCCCGTGGTTTGTAGAGAAATCTTTGCCTTTAGTGTTGGCCGACGAAAAATACAATAGTTTAGAAAAATTTCATGACCTGCTTTCAAATATTATGCTTGATGCAGATAGTGACTTGCAGGATAACTTGATAGTTGCACATCCAACCTTAGCAGGCAAAAAAGCCCAAAATAATGAACTAACTGATTTCTCAACTACTGAGCAGAAATCTGCTGGACTAAGTGATTGCTCTGACTCTGAAATTGAGCTTTTTGAATCGCTCAATAAGGAATACTTCGCTAAATTTGATTTCCCTTTTATTATGGCAGTTAAAGAAAAAAATAAATCTGAGGTCATTGCACAGTTTAAAGAGCGAAAAGAGAATTCAAGAAACCAGGAAAGGTCAAATGCTTTAGGTGAGATTAATAAAATAGCTTGGCTTAGAATTAAGGAGATTTATGAAATTTGATAACCAGATTGATGTTGCCAGTTCTAGCTTTGGCACTAAAGTAATTTATTGTAGTGATGAATTTTTTGCAGACTCAGGCCGCATGCTTCAATCAAGTGAGACTGCTGTCTAATATACACATCTGAAGCTGCCACAGATTTACC
>CAJXOB010000030.1 GCA_913057955.1 uncultured Gammaproteobacteria bacterium
GGTTGAGACCCTAAATTCGACAAGTCAATAACACTTAGGCGTTGATGGCCAAAACCAACCTTTCCTTGTAGCCATTTTCCTTTTGAGTCTGGCCCCCTTCTGGCAAGTTTACTCATCATATCATCGAGAGATACTGTAGAAACAAAGCCCCCATCAAATCGAAATTGACCACAAATACCGCACATAAATTTAACCCTTAAACTTTAAAATTAACACCTCACTGCCACCTAGAAATATAATCACTTGTTATATATTTCTATAATTGAAGTTAACTTAGAAATGTAAAATAGTCATTTTATCAAGTATTACTAACTAATAATGTCTCAAACACTCTACGATAAATTAATGAGCGCTCATATTGTCCATGATCAGGATGGCGCTTCACTTATTTATATAGATCGTCAGCTTATTCATGAGGTTACTTCTCCACAAGCATTTGAAGGCCTTACTGTAGCTGGAAGAAAGGTTTGGCGTAACAAATCTAACCTTGCAGTTCCTGATCATAACGTCCCAACTACAGAAAGATCAAGTGGGGTTAGCAGCATAACTGACCCAATATCGAGGCTTCAAGTTGAAACGCTAGATAAGAACTGTAAAACATTTGAGATAAATGAAATTCAAATGAATGATATCCGACAAGGAATTGTTCATGTTATTGGACCTGAGCAGGGTGCAACACTTCCTGGAATGAGTATCGTTTGTGGGGATTCACATACAACAACTCATGGCGCTCTTGGAGCGCTAGCTTTTGGAATTGGAACCTCTGAGGTTGAACATGTACTAGCAACTGGCTGTTTATGGCAGAACAAAGCTAAAAACATGAAGATTGAAGTTAACGGTCAATTAGCAAGTGATGTAAGCGCTAAAGACCTCGCATTATATGTGATAGGAAAAATTGGCACGGCAGGTGGAACTGGATTTGCAATTGAATTCTGTGGCTCAACAATTCGGGATATGAGTATAGAAGGTCGAATGACGCTTTGTAATATGTCAATTGAGGCGGGAGCCAAGGTTGGTATTGTTGCGGTTGATGATAAAACCATAAGCTACGTTAAAGGAAGGCCTTTCTCCCCGGTAGGCGAGAATTGGAACTCAGCCGTAAAATATTGGAAGACGCTTCATAGTGATGCTGACTCGAGCTTTGATGAATCAATTTTAATTGATGCAAGCCTTATTAAACCTCAAGTAACCTGGGGTACATCTCCAGAGATGGTCGTTGATATTAATGGCTCAACACCTGATCCTAAACTAGAGAAAGACGAGGTTAAAGCTGAAAGTATTCGAAATGCTTTAAAGTATATTCATTTAAAACCTAATACTTTAATGAGCTCAGTAGCAATAGATAAAGTGTTTATCGGCTCCTGCACTAACTCAAGAATTGAAGATTTGAGAATAGCTGCCTCTATTGCTAAGGGTAAAAAAATTGCACACAATATAAAACTTGCACTTGTAGTTCCAGGATCAGGGCTCGTAAAAAAGCAAGCTGAAGATGAAGGGCTTGATAAAATCTTTAAAGATGCAGGTTTTGAGTGGAGAGAGCCAGGATGCTCAATGTGCCTTGCAATGAATGCCGATAAACTAGAGGCTGGAGAGAGGTGTGCAAGCACATCAAATAGAAATTTTGAGGGCAGACAGGGTCAAGGTTCGTTTACTCATTTGGTGAGCCCAGCAATTGCTGCAGCGAGTGCTATTGCAGGACATTTTTCAGGGATTAAATCATGAAAAAATTTACCTCTTTGAGCTCTATTGCAACGCCCTTAGATCGAGCAAATATTGATACAGACGCAATCATTCCAAAACAGTTCTTAAAGTCCATTAAAAAAAGTGGATTTGGACCTAACCTATTCGATGAATGGCGTTATTTAGATCATGGCGAGCCTGGGATGGATAATTCAAAGCGACCAATCAACCCTGACTTTGTATTAAACAATCCTAAATATTCAGAAGCTCAAATTCTACTAACCAGAAGAAACTTTGGCTGTGGCTCTTCCAGGGAGCATGCTCCATGGGCATTAGAAGACTTTGGATTTCGAGCAATTATTGCCCCTAGCTTTGCTGATATTTTCTATAACAACTGCTTTAAAAATGGCATTCTTCCAGTTGTTTTAAGTAGTGAGATTGTGGATAGTCTGTTTGAATATACTGGAAATATAGTCATCGATCTTCATGACCAATCTGTAAAGACAGATACTCATTCTTTTGAATTTGATGTTGACCCTGAAAGAAAACGCAGACTCATCAATGGGCTTGATGATATTGGTTTAACATTGCAATACGAGGATCAAATACGTTTATTTGAAACAGAACACTTTAAAAAGCACCCCTGGTTATGATTGGCCACCTAAAAGGTAAAATTATTAGTAAGAGTCCGCCCGAAGTAGTTCTAGAGGTTGGAGGCATTGGCTATGAAATACTGTGCCCTATGTCAACGTTTTATCAGCTTGACAATGCTTCAGAAGATACACTACTGTTCACTCATTTAAGTATTAAAGAGGATGCGCATACGTTATTTGGCTTTATTACTAAAGATGAAAAAAGTATTTTTAGGGAATTAATAAGAGTTAATGGCGTTGGCCCCAAAGTTGCTCTCGCAATTTTGTCACACCTTTCTGTGAACTCTCTCATTGAGTGCATCTCAAGTGAGGATGCAGATCTTTTAGCTAAGACTCCAGGAATCGGGAAGAAAACCGCCCTTAAACTAATTGTGGAACTTCAAGACAGGCTAAGTAAGCTTGAACTAGTTGGCAGCCCTGGTATTACCAGTGAATTTAAGCAGAGTGGAAATCCAAATAGCATGCAAGCTATAGAAGCGCTTCAGTCTCTAGGCTTTAAAACCAAGGAAGCCAATAAAATGGTTTCAAAAATTTCTGAACAAAACCTTTCGACTGAGCAACTTATACGTCTAGCCCTTCAAAACAAATAACTAGACAACCGCTTTCTTTCTAGAAAACTTTGCTTTAATTCTTCCGAGCATATTAATGAAATCATAGTTCATTAGATACATACAAGGCAAAAGAACTAAAGTTAAGAGCGTACCAAACATCAATCCATAACCAAGTGCTAGAACCATAGGCTGTAAAAATTCATCTGTACCACCAACTCCATAAGCAAGTGGCAATACTCCTGCCATTGTCGTCAGAGTCGTTAGCACTACTGCTCTTAAACGATCCCTTGAACCTTTGGCAATCCACACAATTTTGTCTTCTAGATTGGCGCTTTTTTGCTTAATATAGTTTAAATGACTCACCATAACCAAGGAGTCATTAACGATAACCCCCATCAGACCTAAGGCCCCTGTTAGAGCAAAAAAACTAAGAGAATAGCCATGAAAATGAAATGCCCAAACAACACCAATCAGCGCAAATGGAAAGCTTGCTAAAACAAGAAGGGGCTGAGAGTAAGAATTAAATAGTATAGCAAGAATAAGAAAAATACCAATAATTGCTACAATAAAAGCATAAAGAAAATCTTGTAACGAGTCAATTTGCTCCTGCGCTCCACCGCCAGTAATAATAGATACTTGTGGAAAATCAACTGGAAGATTTAATTCCTCTAAAGAGGCTTTTAAAGTTTTGGTTTTATTTGTTACTCGTTCATCAATAGTTGCTGTCAATTTAATAGACCTATCACCATCAACATGATTGTAATCCGGCTCCCCCTTGATTTCACGAAGCGTTGAGAATTGACTCATTGGTATTAATTTACCTTGACGATTTTTAACCGAGGTGCTCTTAATGAAATTTTCAGTGTAATTATTTTCACCAATATAAACACGAACATCTTCCTCGTTTCCAGCAATAGTAATATCAGTCACATAAGAGCCTGAAAACGCAGTTCTAAGATGCCTATAAACTGACTGATAGTCAACACCTAAGCGCGCCATCTCATCAAAATCTAGAACCGTTTCGATTCGAGGCTTACCAATCTCATCATTACGATCTATATCGTCAACTCCTTTAATTGAACTGAGAATCTCTTCAAATCTATTTGCAGCTAAGCTTCTCTGAGAATCATTTTCAGAAATAAGTGTAACCTCAATATCAGCGCCTCTTGGAGGTCCAGGTGCTATTAAAGTTATATCAATTTTATCAGCGCCCTCAATGTTTGCAACTAAGGCTTCAAGCTTATCTGCCATATCTTCAGCAGTTCTTTCTCTGTCACTTGTTGGAGTAAGAGTGATTTTAATATTTGCAACATTTGTAAAATAACTTCCAATCTTACTTGTGAATGAATCGAGATCGCCTCCGATCTCATTAGCAATTATATTTTCAACCTGTATAACAATATTTTCAGTATAGGCAGCAGAGCTTCCATTCGGAGTTTCAATATTGGAAAAAATTACTGTTGCGCCTCTTGAAGGGAATAAATTAAATGGGATATTTTTGACAGCAAAAATTGCTGAATAAATTAGCAGAGCAATAAATAGTGGAACAATCAAATAACGCCATCTTAAGACATGATGCATCATCCTGTTATAAAGGTTTTCAAAAGGGATAAACCAAGTCTTCTGCCTTTCCACTTTTTGAGTTGCAAGGTGAGCTGGGAGAGCAAAAGTAATCTCTAAAAAAGAAATTCCTAAAGCAAATATTACAACAACAGGAAGAACGTAAATAAACTTTCCTAAAGTCCCAGACATTAAAAAGAATGATGACATCACAAGCATGGTTGATATTATGGTCGTTATAACAGGCATAATAACTCGCTTTAAGCCTGTGACAACATTTTTATAGAGGTCTCCACCCTTTGCTTTATAGTGATGAATGCTTTCAGCAATAACAATGCTATCATCCACCACGATACCCAGCACAATGATAAAACCTGAAAGAGATATTAAGTTTATTGTATTACCTGTTAGCCCCATAAAAGCCACCGTTCCTAATAAGGTTACAGGAATACTGACAGCAACCCAAAAGGCAGTTTTTATGGAAAGAAAAACGCCTAAAACTACGAGTACTAGAGCAAGGCCAATATAGCCATTTTTTAAGATTATATCAATCCTGTTTGCAACAGCTATTGAAGAGTCATCAGTAAAAAAAATGTTAATCTCATCTGGGTAGTACTCTTGCAGCTCAGATACACGCTCTTTAACTCTTTTTGCTGTTCTAATAATATCTGCTTGACTAGTTTTTTTAATCTCAAGAATAAAGCCTTTAGTCCCATTTACTCGAGTTATAGATGTTTCCTCTTCCTCACCTCTAAAGACTTCAGCAATATCAATAAGCCTTATAACTGGGCCATCAAAGCTAGATTTAATAACAACATTTTTAATGTCATCAACACTTTCAAATTCAGACAATATAACAATATTTTTCTCTAAGTCTTGTTGATTATTATCTCCAACCGTAAAACGAGCATTTCTAGAAGAAATTGCAGAAATAACCTCATTAATTGACATGTTGTACTTATCAAGCATGTCTGGATTGACTTTTATTTGAATTTCACTATCTAGGTAACCACTTTTATCTATCGCAGAAACACCTTTGACTTTCAGAAGAGCTGACTCTAGGCCATCAGTAATTTCCCTTGACTGCTCATAATCTATCAAAGAGCCATCAATATTGATAGTAATGATTGGGAATTCAGAAACATTAAAATCAACTACTTGAGGTAAATTTGTAACCTCTTCAGGAAAACTTTTAACCTGATTTACAGCATTTCGAACATCATTCTTTACTGTCTGAACATCCTTAAGGTCTGCCTCTAGAGTAACAATAATAGATGAAAGCCCTTCACGAGAGGTAGAGGATATTTCCTTAATTCCACCAACGCTTAATAATTCTTTTTCAATTACGTTTGTAACCGCCTTTTCAACATCTTCAGGAGATGCTCCAGGATAAGCAGTTGTAACACTAAGGATTTCAAAATCAACTGCTGGAAACTGATCTCTCTGCATTCCAACAACCGCAAGAGTGCCTATTGCAATAAAGGCAAGAGAAAAAACTAGGGCAAACTTTTTCTGCCTAACTAAGAAATTTAAAAAAGAATCCATGCGTGAATTTTAATATAGCTCAAATCGGATGATTATATAGACGAAGCATGAAGAAACAGTGAAGAGTTTATGAACTCTTAGACCTTTTCCTTAGATTTTCAGTAAGCAATCTTTTACGAATTCTAATGTTATGAGGAGTAACTTCTACCAACTCATCGTCATCAATAAACTCCAAAGCTTGCTCTAAATCCAAAGTAATCTTTGGAGTTAATGCAACTGCCTCATCCGTACCAGATGCCCTAACATTAGTTAGCTGCTTACCTTTCATAACATTAATTACAAGATCTTTATTCCTTGTATTTATTCCTACAACCATACCTTCGTAGATATCTTCTCCATGACCCACAAAAAACTTACCACTCTTCTGTAAATTAAATATTGCATATGCAACAGACTTACCTTGGTTCATAGAAATTAAAGAGCCATTCATTCTTTGACCAATCTTTCCATCTTTTTGAGGCCTATAAGAGTCAAATGTTGAGTACATAAGTCCGGTTCCAGTCGTTGCCGTTAAAAACTCAGTTCTAAATCCAATTAGGCCTCTAGCTGGAATTATAAAATCAAGCTTTACACGACCTTTTCCATCTGGGGTCATATTTGATAACTCTGCCTTTCTTTCGCCTAATTTTTCCATCACTGTGCCTTGATGAACAGACTCAACGTCCACTGTTAAGTCTTCAAAAGGCTCACAAGTGACGCCATCAATTTCTTTAAGAATAACTTGAGGCCTTCCAACAGATAATTCAAAACCCTCTCTTCTCATTGTTTCTATCAAAATTGAAAGATGCAGCTCTCCCCTTCCTGAAACAACAAACTCTGAAGAATCTTTAGTATTTGCAACTCTTAAAGCTACGTTATAAATAAGCTCTTTATCAAGTCTTTCTCTTATATTTCTGGATGTTATGTATTTTCCATCTAGCCCTGCAAATGGAGAATCATTTACTCTAAATGCCATACTAACTGTAGGCTCATCAACACTTAAAGGAGGCAGCGCCTCAACTTTAGTGGGATCACAAATCGTATCTGAAATTGATATGTTTTCAATACCAACTACTCCGACAATGTCACCTGCATTAGCTGAACTTACATCATGCCTCTCTAGACCATTAAATCCTAATAGCTGAACAATTTTAACGTTGCGCTTAATTCCGTCAGGAGAAATTAAGACATTCTGCATATTTTTCTTAGCAATACCTCTTTCAATTCTCCCAATACCAATGGCGCCTACAAATGAAGAGTAATCTAATGAAGTTATTTGCATTTGAAATGGACCGTCAATATCAACCTTAGGAGCTGGTGCTTTTTCAACGATTAATTCAAACATTGGAGTCATATCTCCCTCTCTAGCGCTATCATCGTTAGATGCATAGCCGCCAAGTGCTGATGCATATATAACTGGAAAATCTAATTGCTCTTCTGTAGCGCCTAACTGATCAAAAAGCTCGAATACTTGATCAATTACCCAGTCAGGCCTTGAGCTATCACGGTCAATCTTATTAATCACTACAATTGGATTAAGGCCCTGCTCAAAAGCTTTTTTTGTAACAAAGCGCGTTTGAGGCATCGGACCATCACTAGCATCTACTAAAAGCAATACACTGTCGACCATCGAGAGAACTCTTTCAACTTCACCACCAAAGTCAGCGTGACCTGGTGTATCAACAATATTAATTCTGTAATCACCCCATTTAATAGCAGTATTTTTTGAGCTGATTGTAATTCCCCTTTCTTTTTCAAGGTCATTAGAATCCATCATTCTGTCAGTCGCTTTAAAACGATCATCAAAAGTTTGCGATTGAGAAAGTAACTTATCTACTAGCGTAGTCTTTCCGTGGTCTACGTGAGCGATAATTGCTATATTTCTTAAATTGTTTGCCATTTGATAATGTACTCATAAAAAATTGATGTCGTATTATCCCGTAAAAACTTAACAAAGCCCACGCTAAATCAAAAATCAATTTAATATTGCTGGATACCCTTCTCTTATAAAATACATCTAATATTCTATTTATTTATAAAAGCTGTGGCCAAAAAAGGAAGCTCTCGTCGTTGGATGCAAGAACATTTAAGCGATGAATACGTAAAAAAAGCTCAAAAAGAAGGCTATCGATGCAGAGCAGTCTATAAGCTGCTTGAAATTATTGAAAAGGGTCAGCTTATTAAAAATGGTGACAAAGTTTTAGATCTAGGTGCTGCTCCTGGAGGATGGTCACAAGTTGCAGTAAAGTTCGTAGGTAAAACTGGACAAGTAATCGCGAGTGATATTTTGTCAATTGAGGAAATAATTGGAGTTAATTTTCTTCAAGGAGATTTTACTGAGCAGTCAGTATATGATGATTTAATAGCTATGACTGAGGGAAATAAAGTGAACTCTGTTTTATCTGATATGGCGCCAAATATGAGTGGTCAGCTATCAGTTGATCAGCCTAAATCAATGTACTTAGCTGAATTAGCTTTAGATATGGCTGTTAAAACCTTATCAAAAAATGGATGCTTTATTGTTAAAGTCTTCCAGGGCGATGGGTTTGATGGTTATGTTAAAAATGCAAGAAATGTTTTTAAAAAAGTTTCGGTCATCAAACCAAAAGCATCTCGCCCTAGATCTAAAGAAGTTTATTTATTAGCAAGTCAGTTAAAATAAATCCTTATGCAAAAATTCAGTGAAATTCAGGCTCTCATGAAGAGCGACCTTGAGGCAATGGATGAAATTCTGGTTAATCGACTGGATTCAAATGTTGATCTTATTAATCAAATGAGTCAGCACATTATTAACTCTGGTGGAAAGCGTATTAGGCCGCTTCTGCTATTGATGTGCGCGAGAGCTACAAACTATAAAGGTGATTACCATCACTCGATGGCAGTAGTAATTGAGCTCATTCACACTGCAACGCTTCTTCATGATGATGTTGTGGATCATTCAGCCACTCGTCGAGGCCAAGAAACTGCAAATGAATTATGGGGTAATGCCCCAAGCGTTCTTGTTGGTGACTTCCTATATTCGAGAGCATTTGAAATTATGGTTGAGCCAAACTCGATGCAAATAATGAAAATACTTTCAAAAGCAACCAACCAAATTTCAGAGGGAGAAGTTCTTCAATTACTAAATATTAAAAATGCTAAAGTTTCTGAGTCAGATTACTTTGAAGTAATTGAAAGAAAAACAGCATGCCTTTTCAAGGCTGCCTGCCAGATAGCTGGAATCTTATCTGAATCCAATCAAAACACAATCGGTGCGCTTGGTAGTTTTGGGATGCACTTAGGCAATGCTTTTCAGATTATAGATGACACTCTTGATTATGAATCAGACTCTTTAGTTATGGGTAAAGAAATAGGCGATGACTTATCTGAGGGAAAAGTTACTCTTCCCATGATTTATGCACTCGAAAATACGAAAGGAATTGAAAAAGAAATACTCTCTAGTGCAATAAAAAATGCAGATTCCTCAAACATAGATAATATTGTAGATATTCTAATTAGTGTCAACGCATTTGGATATAGCCGAAAAATTGCAAAAAATGAATCAACTAAAGCACTAAAGTCTCTTGGAGTTATTCCTAGCTCCAAGTATCGATCTGCACTAGAGCTATTATGTGAGCTTTCACTAGAAAGACTCTCTTAATAAACTTAATGCTTACAACAAAACTCAAACAGCAGATTCGATCTTCATTTGAAGACGCAAAAAAACAATTACCAAATTATAGTAATCGGTCATCTCAAAACAGAATGATTGCTGAGATTTCAAAAACATTGACTGGGGAGTATGCTGAATCAAACCCAATTATATGCGTTGAAGCTCCAACTGGTACTGGGAAAACTATGGCATACCTAGTAAGCTGCCTACCCATAGCAAAAGCCTCAAAGAAGAAACTAGTGATAGCATCTGCAAATGTTGCACTTCAAGAACAAATTCTAAATAAAGACATTGTTGAGGCAAAGAAATATTCTTCAGTTGATTTTGAATATGCCTTAGCTAAAGGAAGGTCACGATACGTTTGTATACGAAACTTAATTAATTTGACGGAAGATAATTCAAGCTCTCCCAGTCTTTTACAGGATGCCCTTCTTTGGGATGAAAAGCCGAGTAAAAATGACTTAGACGTTCTAAGTGAGATGACTGATAACTATTCTGCGACAAGGTGGAGCGGAGAAATTGACGACCTTGAGAGCCCACCTGAAAACAAATTATGGCAAAAAATTGCCTGCAATAGATTCACATGCAACTCTAAAAATTGTGAATTTTATAATGATTGTGCTTTTTTTAAAGCTAGAAAAAAAGCTTCGCAAGCTGACGTAATTATTGCAAATCATGATCTAGTCTTAGCGGATATTATCAATGGAAACAACGTTCTTCCTGAAGTTGAAGATTGTATTTTTGTTTTTGATGAGGCCCATCATTTATCTCAAAAAGCGCTCTCTCATTTTTCATTAGGTGGAAGCACTGAGTTCATGAAAACTTCTATTCGCCAGTATCAGAGCGCTATAGATCAAATTATAAAAATTACAAAAACTACACCTCCCGTCAGCTATATTGAAAAAACAGATGAAGCGATAGGCGAACTAATTGAAGTTATCTCAAATCTTGAGTACCAGGATGATATTCATCTATTTTCTATAACTGGAGTACCAAGTGAAATACTCAATCTAACCAAACAAATATTAATCTTCTTTAATTCTGCATATAAAGATTTTTTGGAGCATAAAGAAAATTGGGAAGAGCATTATAAAAGCAATAATATTGATCAAACTATAACAGATAACCTAAACAATATAATTGGTCAAAACAACCAAAATCTGTCTTCAATTTTGTCGCTTTTAAATACATTTAATCAGAGTCAAAATCAAGTTCAAACCCCTACTAGTAACTGGATAAGTCAATCAAAGCTTGCCAATAAAAAAAATAATTACCAACTAAACACCGCAAAAATTGATGTTTCTAGCTTCTTAGACAAATTAATATGGTCTAAGGCAGCAGGTGTTGTATTTACATCAGCCACTTTGTCTGCCCTTGGGAGCTTTGATAGGTTAAATCAACAACTTGGGTTAAAGTCACCAGAGAATCAATATCTTCGCCTAGCGTCGCCCTTTAATCATGCGTCAGTTGATTTTATAATTGCTAAAATTAAAGCGAGTCCAACTCAGTCTTTTGATCATACTGAAGAAATTGCATTTGAACTAAAAAAACGTATAGATACAACTTCAGCTACGTTGGTGCTTTTTGCATCAAATAATCAAATGCAAAGTGTAGCGGACTTAATAGAAAAATCATTAGACTGTGATCTATTTATTCAAGGCGAATACAGCAAAAAAAATATACTTGAAAGACATATTGAGAATAGAAAAAATGGCAAAGGTAGCGTAATCTTTGGTCTTGATAGCTTTGCTGAAGGCGTTGACCTTAAAGGTGATAATTTGAACCACGTGATCATTGCTAAGTTAAGGTTTAGTGTCCCAACCTCACCAATTGAAAAAACAACTCAGTCATATCTTGAGTCTTTAAATCGAAATTCCTTTATGGAAATTTCTCTACCAGATGCCTCTTTAAGATTAATTCAGGCCTGTGGAAGACTAATAAGAACAGAAACAGATACCGGCAAAATCACTATTTTTGATAATAGACTAGTAACAAAGTTTTACGGAAAGCACCTTATTAAAGCACTTCCAAACTTTAATATTGTTGTTGAATAATTATTATTTTTCTGAAAACCTTAAATCATTTTTAATTTCATCCAAAATAATCTTTCCCATTATATTTTCAAAGATACCAAGTTCTCCCTTCGAATCAAAATTTAGACGATTCTTATTAATTATTTGATTTCAGTTAAAAAAAGGGGGATTTAACTTAAAATAGACTTTTAAATACCTAAAAAATTAAGTTAAAAATGCACGCTAAGAATCGCACTAAAGAAAGTCAAAAAGCCACAATTATAGGGGCAATTATTGACTTTCTACTTTCTGTTATTAAAATTTCTCTAGGTGTCATTGGTCAATCAGGAGCTTTGATTGCTGATGGCATTCACTCTTTCTCAGATTTAATAACAGATTGGGTAACCTGGTATGCCGCAAAACTTTCTGGCGACGCTCCAGATGCTGATCATCCATATGGACATGAAAGATTTGAAACTGTTGCAACTTTAGGATTAAGTATCTTTTTAGCAATTGTTGGTACTATTATTATTTTTGATGGAATTGGTCGCTTTAGTGATGCTAGTGCTCTAAAACATGAAAGCTGGCTTATTGCCGCCGCTGCGTTATCAATTCTTAGCAAGGAGGCATTGTATTGGTATACAGTTAAAGTGGCTAAAACCATTAAGTCTGACCTACTGAAAGCGAATGCATGGCACCATAGGACTGATGCCTTATCCTCAATAGTTGTTGTCATTGGCATTGTAGGCGCGGCTAATGGATATTTTTTCTTGGATAGTGTTGCAGCAATAATTGTTGGTGTAATGATTATTTATATTGGCTGGCAACTCGGATTTGAAGCAACCAAAGAATTAGTAGATACTTCAATTGAACCAGAAGACATAAAAAACCTCCATAAAGCACTAGCTGAAATTAAAGGAGTGAATAGTGTTCACACCCTAAGAACGCGAAAAGTTGGACACAAAAAATCTGCTGATGTTCATGTCCAGGTTGACCCATTTTTATCTGTTAGCGAAGGCCATATAATAAGTGTAAGTGTTGAACGGGTTGCAAAGGAGTGCATAGAAGAGCTTGATGATGTCACTGTTCATATTGATCCTGAGAATGATGAAGAAAAAGAAGATACACCCTATAAAAATCTTCCTGAGAGAGCGCAAGCATTAAAAATAATTAGTCAATCACTAAAGCTTGAGAGCTGTTCTTATGAAATTAATAGAACTCAGCTGCACTATTTAGAAGGTGAAATACTAGTGGACTTTTACCTTTCAGTTAATTATTTAGATAATAATGAAGTTAGTAAAATTAATTTTGAGCTCAGCGATATTATAAAAAAACTTCCAGGATTTGGCGAGGTCAAGGTTTACTTTAGTTAGTTTTTTTTACAGCGCATGATAAGCATGACAAATTGCCCCAGCCAACGCATCTCCAGCGTCTTCTTGTGGGGCCTTATTTAACTTTAAGAGTTGCTGCACCATAAAAGAAACTTGATCTTTCGATGCGTGACCTCTTCCAACCACTGCCTTTTTAATTTGATTAGCTGTGTAATCTACAATTGGAATACCTTGACCTCCAGCTGCTGAAATAATAGCACCACGTGCATGCCCAAGTTTGATTGCAGCGTCAGGATTTGGTCTATCAGGCCTCATAAAAACTCTTTCAACAACGACTATGTCAATTTCATGCTTGGCGATAACTTCCTTAACACCTTCATATATCGTAATAATTCGCTCATTTAAATCACCCTGAGTCCTTATACATCCACTATTAAGATAAGTAAACTTTAGTTTATTTGCCTCTATTAAGCCAAAACCAGTAATTCTAGAGCCTGGGTCTATACCGAGTATTTTCATTGGGGTATTCTATCAGCTATGTAAAAACTAGCCAGTATTTTAGTAAAAAAGTTATAATGCTTTTTAAAAATTTTAAAAGGAAGATTTATGTCAGTAATTGAACTTACAAAAGCTAATTTAGATGAGACTATTAGCAACAACGAAATTGTTATCATTGATTTCTGGGCTCCCTGGTGTGGCCCATGCATTCAGTTTGCTCCAACCTTTAAAGAAATCTCTGAGAAAGTTGATGAGGTAACTTTTGCTAAAGTAAATACTGAAGATGAGCAAGAGCTTGGCGCTCAATTTCAAATTAGATCAATTCCAACTCTAATGATTTTTCGAGATGGTATTGGGATTTTTTCACAGCCAGGCTCAATGTCCGGAAAAGATTTAGAAGACTTATTGGAAAAGGCTAAATCAATTGATATGGACGAAGTTAGAAAAGAGCTTAAAGATAAAAAGTAAATCTAGCGCAAAAAATCTGAATATTCCTGTTCGCTATAGCCTACCATTATTTTGCCGTCTTTAATCAAGACCGGCCTCTTAATTAGAGTTGGATATTTAGAAACTAGCTCGTAATTAACATTTTCTTTTTCAGTGTCAGCTAATGTTCGATAGGTTGTTGAGCGCTTATTAATAAAAACCTCGAGCCCAACCTCTTTAATCATATTTTGAAATTCATTTTTTGAAATTGGATCTACCCTAAAGTCTATGAATTCATAAGATATTTCATTACTTGACAGATACTTTAGTGCTTTTTTAACGGTATCACAGTTCTTGATACCATAAACTTTGATAATGCTGCTCATAATGAATGTTGTGAAATATGTTAAATACAGTTGAAAGTATAAATTATTTAAGCTTCCAAAAGAAACGTTACTGGCCCATCATTTACTAATGAAACTTTCATGTCTGCTCCAAAAATACCACTTTCAGTAATTGTGGTCATAGATTTAGTTTTTTCTAGGAAATAATTGTAAAGATTTTCTGCTTCAATTGGAGGCATTGCTGTTGAAAAACCTGCTCTTGTTCCGCTCTTAGTATCTGCAGCAAGTGTAAATTGAGATACGATTAAAAGATCTCCATTTATGTCACGAATACTTAAATTCATCTTGTCATTCGAGTCTGAAAAAACTCGATATGAAAGTATTTTATTGATCATCTTATCAGCGCATATCGTGTCGTCTTGCTTCTCAATACCAATAAAAACCAATAGTCCTTTATTAATTTGACCAACAACTTTTCCTTCAACTTCGACCTTTGACGAGCTTACTCTCTGAAGTAAAGCTTTCATTTAGCTATGATGAGAGATGAGAAATGTCTGCAACAGATAAAAACAATACTCTGACTCTACTAATGAGCGCAAGGCGAGCCTCACGAACCTCTAGATCTTCAGTATTAACCATAACGTTATCAAAGAATGCATCGATAACCCCTTTCAAATCTAACAACGAGCGCATGATTGTCTTGTAATCTTGTTTATCTAATAATTGCTTAGATAGTAACTCTGTCGCTTTATAAAGATTTTTTTCCGAATCTTCAACTAGCATTTTAGAAATAAGCTCACTATGATTTTCGGTTGAATCTTTGAGGATGTTAGCAATTCTTTTATTTGATTCAATCAAGCTCTTCGAGTCAGCACTTTGGATAAACTCATTTAGCGCATCAACTCTCAGATGAAAATCAAACGGTGAGTTTGGCTTAACTGCTAAAACAGCTTCATATACGCTGCTATCGATATTAGCATCTTTATAGTAGGCTTTTAGGCGCTCCATCATAAATTTGTAGATTGAATCAGAGGCGCCTCTGTCAACTCCCTCTAAGTGTAAATCTAGAGAGATTTTAATTAAAGACTCAAGGTTTAATTCTATTTTGGCCTCAAGCAGTATGCGAAGCAATCCAAGAGCAAGCCTTCTAAGTGCATAGGGATCTTTAGAGCCTGTTGGGGCCTGTCCAATCCCATAGATACCAGTAATAGTATCTAGCTTGTCCGCAATTGCAACTACAAGGCCTTCATTTGTTGAAGGTAATCTATCACCTGAAAACCTAGGCTGATAGTGCTCCCTAATAGCTATAGAGACAGCCTTTGACTCTCCATCATTAAGAGCATAATAACCGCCCATAACCCCTTGTAAATCCGCAAATTCACCAACCATTTCACTCAACAGATCAGATTTGCATAAAAGGCCTGCTCGAGAAGACTCTTTAGGGTCAAAACCAACCAGTTCAGCAATATAAGAGCTTAGGTGCTCAATTCGTTTCGCTTTTTGTGCCATGGAACCAAGAGACTTCATAAATAAAACGTTATCCAGGCCATCTATTCTCTGATCAAGCCTAACAGCCTTATCTTGATTCCAAAAAAACTCAGAATCCGACAGTCTAGGATGAATAACCCTTTCATTGCCTTCGATAACAACCTTTAAGTTACTCGATTCAATGTTTGCAACAGAGATAAATAATGGCAATAAACTTCCCTTACTATCTAGTAAATGAAAGTATTTTTGATGTGACTTCATTGCAGATATTAGAGCCTCGTGAGGAACAGATAAGAATTTCTCATCAAACTTTCCAGCAAAAGCTCTAGGGTACTCAACTAGGGCGCAAACTTCATCCAGCAAAGATTCATCTATAACTACTTCAGCATTATTTTGCTTTGCTACTAATAAAACCTGCTCACGGATAATCTCTTTACGCTTTTTAAAATCAACAATGATTTGAGCACTTTTTGACATAACCAACTCATATTCACTCGCATGTGAAAGTTCAATAGTAAGATCTTTTTGAAATCTTAAGCCCCTCGTGACTCTTCCACTTTCAAGGCCCATTATTTTTGCTGGAACGATCTCTTTATCAAGTAACACTACTAGCCAGTGAACAGGCCTGACAAAAGAGTAATCTGAGCTGCCCCATTTCATTGCTCTTGTAATTGGAATATTTTTAATCGAACTTTCTATGATTTTTGGCAATAGACTAGTGATATTTTGACCAGCCTCTTCTTTTGAATAAAAGTAATACTCTTTATCACCTAATTGCTTTTTCTCAAGCTGAGTTAAATCAACTCCACAAGATTTAGCAAAACCTTTAATCGCCATTTCTGGTGATTCTGCTGAAGGTCCTTTTTTTTCAATAATTTGGTCTTTTTGCTTGCTTTGTAGTTCTGTAATAAATACTGCCAAGCGCCTTGGAGTAGCAAAAGACACGACACTAGATGAAGAAATATTAATCTTTTTAAGTTCATCAACAATATTGCTCTTAAGGGATTCTGAAAGCTTCAATAAAAGCTTTGGAGGCAGTTCTTCAGTTCCCAATTCCAATAAAAAATCATGTGATTTCATAGTTAATATCTAGATTAATTTACACTAAATATAAAGTAAAGCTCTTTATCAAAGACAGCCTCATCAGGAGCCCCAGGAAGTGGCGAGGCTTTATTTACAGCTCTTTCAATCGAATCTTTGAATGATTTACCAAGAGAGCTATTACCAACATTGGCATTTCGAACATCTACAGCCACAACTGTTCCATCTCTATCTTGAACAACATAGACCTCTGCAGTCCAATCATCTTCAGCAGCTTGATAGCGCCAAAGGGATTTAACTCTAGCTGCTATGTTATTCACATAAGCATTCTTCAGAGTAGTAAGCTGATCTGCAATGATAATATTTCTTGCAGTATCTTGCTCATCTTGAACTTCTTTAGCAAGGAGTTGTCTATATTGAATTTCAGCTTCAGCCTCCTTAAGAGCTGCTATTTCTAACTCCAATAGATTCTTATTCTGCTGATCTTCTTCTAACTGTTTGGATGCTTCTTTGACGAGTAATTCAGCATCTTTAGTTTCTGCTTCAATAGTGCTTTGCTTAACTTCAGCTGCTTTAATTTTAATTTCTAATGCAACACGCTTTGCTTCTGCTAATTTTAATTTCAGCTCTTCAGCAATACGTTTCGCTTCAGACTCCCGAAATTCTTTTTCAGCATTCTTTGCTTTAGCCTCTTCATTTATGCGTATTTCCTCAGCCTCTTTTACTAATGCAGTTGCTTCTTTTGCTAATATTTCAGCCTCTTGAGTTTTAGCTTCTTCTGCTTTTCGTTTTATTTCTGCAAGTTTTGTTTTAACTTCCTCTTGCTTGCGTTTAGCTTCAGCAAACTCAATCTTCTTAGCGGCAGCTTCAACGAGGATTTCCGCCTCTTTAGTCTTTGCCTCTTCAGCGATCCGTTTCACTTCAGCTTTTTTTGCCTTAGCTTCTTCAATTTTTGTCTTTGTCTCAGCATCAGCAATTATTTCATTAGCCTTACTCGCTAAAATTTCCGCCTCTTTAGTTTTGGCTTCTTCTGATTTACGCTGCACCTCCGCCATAACTTTTTTAGCTTTTGCCTTTAGAGCCTCTTGTTCTGCAACTTTTTGATCTTTTTGAGCAGTCTCAGATCTTTTTTCTTCGTTTTTAAGTTTTTGTTGTTTTTGTTTTTCTACGTCTTTTAATCGATCTTGCTCTGCTTCTATTATTTCCATATCAATCATAATTGCTTGAACTGGAGCAGAAGGCAAAATACTGGAATTTTGCTCTGGAGGATTCCAGCGCTCAACATTCGCATACAGCAAGCCAAATAGAAGTGAAGCATGCAAAATTACTGCAGCCCAAAACGCGATTGGATGTTTTTTAGATATCTTAATCATGGGCTGAATGATTGTATTTATGAGACCTAATAAAAATAAGACGAATTTTTTTAGAAACTTATAAAGAAAACTTGAAGTCTTAATACAGAAATTTTTAAACCAAGAAGTTTTGGCTTCTTGTGCGTCAGTTAATTTAGCTTTATCTTTGACATCAGACGCTA
>CAJXOB010000031.1 GCA_913057955.1 uncultured Gammaproteobacteria bacterium
CAGGTAAGTCAATGACGTCATCACCAACATAAGCTGACTCACTAAGATCGATTGAAAGTTTCTTTATTAGTTTTTCCAGAGCAATACTTTTATCAAGTATGCCATGATAATAATGTTCAACTCCAAGTCCTTTAAGTCTATGAGCAACAGATTTTGTGCTTCTTGCTGTGATTACTGCAACTTCAATTCCTGATAATTGCAATAATTTAATACCAAGACCATCTTGCGAATCAAATTTTTTCTGTTCAACACCATTGTCGTCAAAATATATCCCACCGTCAGTGAGAACACCATCAACATCTACAATTAAGAGTTTAATTTTTTTAGCTATCTCACTTACTTTTTCATTTGAGTGCATGGGCTTATTTAACCATTAATTTTTTTATTGATGTACACTTGTTGAGCAATTGAAAGTACGTTATTGGTTACCCAGTACAATACTAAGCCTGAAGGGAACCAGAGGAAGAAAACTGTAAATACAACTGGCAGCATCATCATTATTTTTGCTTGTATTGGGTCCGCTGGAGGCGGATTAAGTCGCTGCTGAAACCACATAGATGCACCCATAATTAATGGCAGAATGAAATAAGGATCTTTCATCGCAAGGTCAGGTAAGTACAAGAATGGGGTCATTCTTAATTCAACCATTTCTATTAGAACCCAATAAACAGATATAAAAACTGGAATCTGAACTAAGATAGGAAGACACCCAGCTGCAGGGTTTATTTTTTCAGACCGGTAGAGCTCCATCGTTTTCTTGCCGATTTTTTGCTTATCACCCTCATAGGTCTCTTTAATTTTCTGAAGTCGGGGCGCTAATTTTTTCATTCCAGCCATTGAGCGGAACGACTTTTCAGAGAGCTTATAAAAAGCCAGCTTAATTGATAGAGTTAATAGAACGATTGATATTGCCCAGTCACCAACAAAACTATAAATCCAATGAAGAAATATTGATAAAGGCTTGGCAACAATAAAAAGGAAGCCATAGTCTACAGTCTTATCTAAGCCAGGAGCAAGCTCCTCAAGACGGACATGCTCTTTAGGGCCAATATATAGTTGATTTTTTCCAAGATTGATTGTTGTTCCTGCCGCAACCATTGCACTTGGGTTGACTGTAGTTAGTAGGTAGTTTCCTCTACTAGTTTTAGTTGAGTAGGTATGTTTTTGAGCGTCATCCGGTATCCAGGCAGTAAAAAAGTAGTGCTGAATCATTGCAGCCCAGCCACCAATAGAGGAAGTTTTTGGCGTAGAGTCAAAATCTTCAAAATCAATTTTCTCGAAAACTTCTTCATCGTTATAAGTCGCGCCGCCACTAAAGTTTTGCATGCCCATTGCCATGCCACTAGATTCAATTGTGGCTCCATGAACTAGCTGGGTATAACTGCTAACATTTTGATCAGTAGGGCTGTTATTTCTAATCTGGTAATCTACTTCTATGATGTAACTGTTAGGCTTAAAGTAGAAGTATTTAGTAACTTCAATGCCGTTATCTCCCTTCCAAGAAAGTGGAACAATTAGCTCACTATTATTTTGTAGGAAGTATTCTTGTTTTTCAGAAGTAAATTCAGATTGGTGCGTTGGCAATTGATCTGCCGGAATCAATCCACTTTGAGCATGAAAAATACTCTCTGCAGAGTTACTTAGTAGTTGAAAATTTTGATCTGAATTTAATTCCTTTGGATAATCATTAAGGAATGCACTAATTATTGTTCCGCCCTTATTTGAAATTTGCACTGTTAAAAGATCTGTAACAACCGTCGTATATGCCCCAGTTATATTAGAGTCATCTATAACAGGAGTTGAAACTTCAGTAAATGTGTTTTCTACTGCAGGAACTTCAGCAGCTAATGGCACATCATTTCCTTCAGATGGCGAATCAATTCCTACTATCGCTGTTTGCGTAACTATATTTCCATTTTCGTCAGTTGATTGCGTAATCTCCCATTTATCCCAAAGAAGGAAAATTGTCAAAAAGATTGCAATAAAAAGAAATATTTTTTGAGTGTTCATAAATTTTTTAATTATTAATTAATTGATTATTTTTTCGGGACGGGATCATAACTTGGTTCTGACCATGGATGGCACTTACTAATTCTTTTTGCTCCAAGTGCAACACCTTTGACAGCTCCATGATACTTGATAGCATCAAATGTATATTCTGAGCAGGTTGGAATGTGACGACAGTTACTTCCTAAAAGAGGACTCACTATCCATTGGTATAATTTAATTAGGGGCAGAAGTAGAAATTTCATTTGGATTGCGCCTTATTCTTTACATTTTTCAAAAGTGAAAGAAGATCTTTGGTGATTTCTTTATTATCAATGCGAGCTGATTTTTTTACCATTATGACAAAGTCAATAGGCTCTAAATCATCCTGATTATTTCTAAAAGTCTCGCGTGCTAAGCGCTTAAAAAGGTTTCTATCTACTGCCCTTTTGTATTGCTTTTTGGAAATGGCAAGACCAAGCCTTGAAAATGATTTACCAGAGTCACTAGCTATTACCTTCCAAAATCTACTTTGAGTGTGAAAGCCTTTTTTGAAAACGTGGGCGTAATCTTTAGCATCTTTAATACGCACACCATGAGCGAGCGAGCTGGTCATGAGTTTAAGCGGCTAAGCGTTTGCGCCCTTTTTTCCTTCGAGCACTTAAGATGGCGCGCCCAGAACGAGTTTTCATTCTTGCTCTAAAGCCATGGTTACGTTTACGTTTTAGTACGCTTGGTTGAAAAGTTCTTTTCATAATGTATCTACCAATAAAAAAGTTTGCAATTTTACCATACTTGGAATAGTTCGGTATGCATGTTAAACGAGAGTTTATATGACAATACTGCTTTAATAAAGCCCAATCTTGATCAAGATGTGGATAATGAAGGTTAAACTATGAATTTACTTTTCGAGCAAACCACTATATAACTTAATATAAGGTTGAAAAAGTGATTGTTGCCCACAAATAATAGGCATAGTAGATTCTTTTCATGTTTATGGGAATCTCGAAATAGTTAGTTTGAAATATACGTATTAATCTGATGAGGCTTTATGACTAATAATATTCTTGATGTGCTCACCTTTATGTTTGATTTCCTATTTGAGTCTGCTGACCAAGATTCATCACAAGAGTTAGATGATGATCTGTTAAAGACACATCTTTCAGAGGCTGGCTTTGATGCCGACCGGATTGAGAAGGCTTTAGTTTGGCTTGAAAATATTGCAGCTCTTCAAGACGGGAAGATAGCTAGTTTTGATACTTTGCATAATTCTATGCGAATTTATAGTGAGTATGAAAAAACCAAATTAGACTCTAGGGCAAGGGGCTTCATAATGTTTATGGAAAACATGGGACAGCTTAACGCCAGTCAACGTGAAATAGTAATTGATCAGGTTATGTCTCTAGAGGACTCGAAGTTGAGTATTGATGATTTGAAATGGGTGGTTATGATGGTCATCGGAAATAGCACTGAATCATCGGTCCCATCGCAATGGATCGAGTCTATTGTGTTTTATGATGATAACCCTACACTTCAGTAGGAATTTTTATGTCTAAGAATCTTGTTATTGTCGAATCTCCGGCGAAAGCAAAAACAATTGAAAAGTTTTTAGGGCCAGACTACGTCGTAAAGTCGAGTATAGGCCACATCAGGGATATGCCCAAGAAAGATATGGGCGTTGATATCGAGAATAACTTTCAACCAACATATGCCATCAGTGCAGACAAGAAGAAAGTTGTTGCTGACCTAAAAAAATCGGTCAAAATTGCTACAAAAATTTTTCTAGCTACGGATGAAGATCGCGAGGGTGAGGCTATTGCTTGGCATTTACAGCAAGCATTATCGCTGGCAGAAGATACCCCCAGAATAGTCTTTCATGAGATAACTAAGGGCGCTATCACGGATGCTATTAACAACCCAAGAACAATTGATACTGACCTTGTAAATGCACAACAAGCTAGACGCATTATTGATAGGCTAGTAGGTTTTGAAATTTCTCCAGTATTGTGGCGCAAGATTTCAGGAGCGCGCTCAGCGGGAAGGGTTCAATCACCAGTTGTAAGAATAGTTGTTGAAAGAGAGCGTGAAATTTCTGCTCATAGCTCTTCAAGCTCTCATAAAGTTAAAGCTAATTTAGCTAATAGTTCCAATGAGCTTCTGGAAGTTAAGCTTAGCGTAGATTTTAAATCGAAAGATGAGGCGCTTAGCTTTGCTGAGAATGTTTTATTGGCGGAACTAAAAGTAAATTCAGTTGAAACTAAACCTTCTAAGAGGTCACCTAAAGCTCCATTTATTACCTCTACGCTTCAGCAAGAAGCTTCTCAAAAACTAGGTTTTTCTGTAAAGCAGACCATGTCGATTGCACAAAATTTATATCGAGAAGGTGCAATCACTTACATGAGAACAGATTCACTCAATTTATCTGAAACAGCCATAACAGCTGCTCAAGAGGTGATTGTTTCAAAGTTTGGATCAGAGTTTCATCAGGCAAGAAGGTATAAGACAAATTCTTCAGGCGCTCAAGAGGCTCATGAAGCCATAAGACCTACAGATCTTACTAAGCCATCTATTTTGGGTTTAGATGACCAGTCTACAAAGCTATATTCGTTGATCTATAAGAGAACCTTGGCATCACAGATGAGCGATGCACAACTCCAAAAAACCAAAATTAATATCAATATTTCAAACCGTAGTGAGCATTTTATCGCTGATGGAGAGGTTTTATCCTTTGCAGGATTCCTTGAGGTATATGACTATATGGCGGCTGAAGATAAACTTCTACCTGAAGTTAGTAAGGGAGATTTATTGACCTTAGTCGACTTAGCTTCAAAGGAGTCTTTTTCAAGGGCAAAGCCAAGATTCACGGAAGCTTCGTTGGTTAAAGAAATTGAGCAGATGGGAATAGGAAGGCCTTCAACATTTGCAACAATGATCACAACTGTCCAAGATAGAAACTATGTTGTGAAAGAAACCCGAGAAGGAGTCCAGCGCGATTATCAGTTGATAGAGATTGAAGATGGCGTTATTTCAGAGTCTATCCAAACTGAAACTACGGGTGCTGAAAAAAATAAACTATTCCCTACAAATGTTGCCTATCTTTTAGTTGATTTTTTGGTCAAAAATTTTAGCAACATTATTGGATATGAATTTACTGCTAACCTGGAAAGTGATTTTGACTTAATTGCTGAAGAGTCAAAACCATGGGCGGGCGTTATTCGTGATTTTTATGAGCCTTTTCATGCGCAGATTGAGCTTGCGAAAGATATTTCGCGAGATGAGACTCATGGCAAGAGAGACCTCGGTGAAGATCCTGTCTCTGGAAAACCTGTCAGTGTTCGTTTTGGACGCTATGGCGCTTTTGCTCAGATTGGACATCAAGACGATGAAGAAAAACCAACTTTCTCGTCATTAAGAACTGGCCAAGATATAGAGAATATTACACTTGCTGAAGCCATTGAGCTTTTTAAAATGCCAAGAACAGTGGGTGAGACAGCTGATGGTGAAACAATTAAGGCAAATTATGGGCGTTTTGGCCCATACATTCAATACGGAAAAAAATATGTTTCTTTAAAGGAGATCTCACCAGAGGAGGTTACTTTAGAAGAAGCGCTAGAATTAATTGTTGTCAAGGAAAAGCTTGATGCAGAAAGAATTATTAAAGTCTTTGAAGGTTCGGATATCCAAGTTTTAAATGGACGCTTTGGTCCTTATGTTTGGAATGGTAAAAAGCGCGGTAAAGGCCAAAAAAATGTTACTGTTCAAAAAGTATTTGGTGATAAAGCTCCTATTGATTTAACCTTGGAAGAATGTAAAAAAGCAATAGATGGAAAAATTAAAGCTAAAGCAAAGGCAAAAAAAGCTAAAAAGAAACCTGCTGCAAAGAAAAAAGCTTCTAGCTAAATCTTAAGTTTCATTCGTTAGTTGCTTTAAATACTCGGTAACGCTATGAGAAAATCTATACTTGAAAAAGTTAACGGCAATTCAAATGACCAAAGTTAAGATTTGTGGATTCACTAATTCTGAAAACGCTAGAGACGCAGCCATTGCTGGTGTTGATGCTATTGGCCTGGTCTTTTATGATAAGTCACCGCGTAATGTTGATATTCCAAGAGCTCGAGAAATAGTTGCAGCCCTGCCGCCGTTTGTCAATCGAGTTGGACTGTTTGTTAATGCAAATCCAAGCTTTATTGATGAGGTTCTTTGTGAGGTCCCTTTAGACACTTTGCAGTTTCATGGCGATGAGGAAGCTGAAGATTGTACTCAATACCAAATGCCTTTTATTAAGTCCTTGAGGGTGACGACTGATACTAATTTAGCGAAGATAGCAGAGAACTTTTCAGAAGCAAGTGCACTTCTTTTAGACTCTTATAACTCCAATAGTTATGGCGGCACTGGAGAAGTTTTTGACTGGTCATTGGCCCGAGTAAAGATAGATTTACCAATTATTCTTGCAGGCGGCCTTAACTCTGAAAATGTCTCTGATGCAATTAGTCAAGTAAATCCATATGCAGTTGATGCCTCAAGTGGAGTGGAAAGTGCACCAGGGGTTAAGGATATTGATAAAATATTAGCTTTTATCCGAAGTGTTCATTCATGAGTTATAACCTGCCAGATGATAAAGGTCATTTTGATCAATACGGAGGAGTCTTTGTTGCAGAGACCCTAATGACTGCTGTAACTGAGCTAAAAGATGCTTACAATAAGTTTAAAGATGATCCTGACTTTCTAAAAGAGTTTGAGGATGATCTGAAGCATTATGTGGGACGTGAAACTCCACTTTATCATGCAAAAAATTTAACTAAGAAGATTGGCGGTGCTCAAATTTATTTGAAACGCGAAGACTTAAATCACACTGGTGCTCATAAGATCAACAATACTATAGGGCAAGCTTTACTTGCTCAGAGAATGGGTAAAACACGAATTATTGCGGAAACGGGAGCCGGACAGCACGGAGTTGCTTCAGCAACTATAGCGGCGAGACTTGGCCTTGAGTGTGTTGTATATATGGGCGAAGTTGATGTCGTGAGGCAGGCGCAAAATGTTTACCGTATGAAGTTACTTGGAGCAACAGTTGTGCCAGTTTCCTCTGGCTCTAAAACATTAAAAGATGCCCTTAATGAGGCAATGCGTGATTGGGTAACAAACATTGATAATACTTATTATATTATTGGAACAGTTGCTGGCCCCCACCCCTACCCTATGATGGTAAGAGACTTTCAAAGCGTTATTGGTAAAGAGGCAAAAGTGCAATTTAACGAGCAAGCGGGAGGTTTGCCCGATGCGATAATTGCTTGTGTTGGAGGCGGTTCAAATGCAATCGGGCTTTTCCACCCATTTATCGAAGACACGTCCGTCAAGATTATTGGTGTTGAGGCAGGAGGCCGCGGAATTGATTTAGGACCTGATGCGCATGCAGCCCCTCTTACCGCTGGAAGTGTTGGAGTTTTGCATGGCAACAGAACATATTTGATGGAAAATGAGGATGGTCAAATTATTGAAGGCCACTCCATTTCAGCCGGCCTTGATTATCCTGGTGTTGGACCAGAACATGCCTACTTGAAAGATATTGGAAGGGCAGAGTATGTTGCAATAACAGACAAAGAAGCTTTAGAGGCGTTTCATCTGCTGACCGAAGTTGAAGGTATTATTCCGGCACTTGAGCCATCTCATGCTATAGCCTATGCAGTTAAACTAGCAAAAAAATGGTCTAGCGATAAAACCATTATCATTAACCTCTCAGGCAGGGGAGATAAAGATATGCAAACCATTGCTGAGGTTGAAGGTCTTGAGCTCTAAGAGCGAGTAAAGTATTAAGCCCTAATCCTGTAAAAATCTCTTATACTATTGACTATATAAATTATAGTTTGGTGGGTAATGCAAGAAAATCAACAGACCGATAAAGGGCGTTCAGTCATATTTTCTATTTACCTAGTTGCAGTCTTTCTAAATGCATTCGTTGACCTAGGCCATAAGATCATAATTCAAAACACAATCTTTATGATATATGGCGAGCAGCAGCAAATTATTTTAACTGCTGTTGTAAATGCTATGATCTTAGTGCCATTTATCATGTTGTTTTCATTGTCAGGCTACCTTTCTGATAAATTTGCAAAGACAAGTATCATGCGCTATAGCGCATTTTCTGCTGTTTTAATTACCTTAGCAATTACCTATTGTTATTACAACGGTTTATACCAAGTTGCATTCGGCTTTACCTTGCTTCTTGCGACTCAGAGTGCAATCTATTCTCCTGCAAAAATGGGCTACATTAAAGAGTGCCTTAGCAAGGCAGGTCTTAGTAGGGGTAATGCCTTTCACTCTTCAGTGGTATTAATAGCAATTTTGATGGGCACTGTTTTTTTCTCATACCTATTTGAAGCTTATCTGGGAACAATGCAAGCAACTACCCCTGAAGAAATATTAATGAAAATAGCGCCAGTAGGCTGGGTTCTTGTTGGGCTTTCATTGGTTGAGTTTTTAGCAACACTTGGAACACGCCTCTATCCAACAAAGTTAAGCCAGGCTAAATTTTCCATAAAGAAATTTGTTTCTTTTCATTACTTAATGACTAACTTTAAAGCTATGAGGAGTAATGAAATTGTTTGGTATTCTATTTTAGGGACAGCGATTTTTTGGGGTATGTCACAAAACTTAGTGGCTGTTATACCAGCTCATGCAAAAGTTAATTTTGGTGTCGAAAGCCCTCTCGTTGTGAATGCTATGTTAGCCTCTTCTGTATTTGGAATTATGATTGGTGCTTTTTTATCAGGTAGAAAAAGTCTCAATTTCATTCGTATTAATAATATCTATACCGGCTCTATAATGATTACAGTTTGTTCAATTCTAATCCCCGTAATTTCGAGCCTAAGCTTTATTCCAGATTCTACTGCTTTAATTTTAGTAACTGCCGTCATTCTTATGTTTGGTGTTGGCGCAGGAATGATGATTATTCCACTCAACGCACTTATGCAAGCGAACTCTCCTGAAGACAGTCTTGGAAGTATGCTAGCGGGTAAAAACTGGCTTCAAAATATTGCTATGATTACCCTTTTGATTTTTACAATGATTCTTGCAAACCTAAATTTTGGAAGTGAGTTTATACTTTACTTTAATGCATTTATTGCGGTAGCAGGATTTAGTATTGTCCTTAAAAAACTCAAAACTATTCTTTAGTCATGAGACAAATTGTAGGCCTCTTATTGTTTGGGTGGCGATATCGACTAAAGGTAACTGGTTTAGATAATTTACCTAAAAATGGACCTGTTCTTCTTTTAGGTAATCACATTAGTTGGATAGATTTTGCTTTAATTCAGTGGGCAATACCAAGAACGATTCGATTTGTTGTGCATGATGATTACTATCGTAAGCCAATATTTAATTGGATTCTAAGGGGTGTTGGTGCGGTATCAATAAGACCTGAAAATAGTCGTAATGCAATGCAAAATATTATCAACTTGCTAAATGATGATTGCGTTGTTGGAATATTTCCTGAAGGTCATATTTCCACCACAGGGGAATTGAGTGACTTGAAAAGGGGCTTCGAAAAAATATTAGCTGAATGCAAAGATAATGTAGTTGTGGTTCCTTTTGCAATAAATAATATGTGGGGTAGTTTCTTTTCAAAAGCTCCAAAATCAATTAAAAAGAAAAAGAAATTTAACCTACGAAGGAGTGTCAATGTCAATATTGGAAAGCCCCTCACTTCTGAAACAAACAGAAATGCAGTAAAGTCATCTATTGGCAAGTTGCTTTTTTAATGATAAGATTCTATTTATTATTTCAACTAAATATTAAAAGGCTTTAAATGAAAAAAATTATAGTAGTTGGCGCAACTGGAAAACTTGGTAGAGTAGTAGTTGAAGGTTTACAGAAAGACTATGAAGTTATAAGAGCTGGAAGGTCTGGACCAGATTTAAAGATCGACGCTTTTGATTTTGAAAGTGTTAGTGATATCTTAGCTTCTGTTGGTCCATTTGATGGGTTGGTATCTTGTATCGGAGGCACTCCTTTTAAGACTTTTGAAGAGCTTACAATGGATGACTTTGCAGCTGGCCTTTCAACCAAATGCTTTAGTCAATTAAATTTAGCAAAAGCAGCCATACCTTTTCTCAGTGAAAATGGATCCATCACCCTAACAAGTGG
Organism: uncultured Gammaproteobacteria bacterium; assembly: GCA_913057955.1. Lineage (GTDB taxonomy): Bacteria > Pseudomonadota > Gammaproteobacteria > PS1 > Pseudothioglobaceae > Pseudothioglobus. Next base: position 10,129 of record CAJXOB010000031.1, read on the forward strand.
AATTATTGGTGATGAGCCAATTATTGCCGGTTCATGCGCCGCTGCAGCTAATGGTGCCCTTAATATGTGCGTTTCAACATTGGCAGCCGAGTATGCTGGAAAATTAAGAATAAATGTAGTCTCGCCATCTATTATTGAAAACTCAGTTGACCACTATGGAATGCTTTTTGATGGCTTTGAGCCAACTTCGAATGAAAGCATTATTCATGCGTATCGCCGAACTATCTCAGCACCAATTACTGGCCGAGTAATGAGCTTAACCAGAGCGCTTTAGGTCCACCTGAAAAGCAGTATTAAAATTTATCTCCAACTGCGCGGTTTATGCCCTCTGGTCTTGGTAGTTTTTTGTGTGCTTCATAAACTAATCCCATTCGCTTCAAGACCAAATCATTTGGCATGCTTGCACCCCGTGTTTTAAGATCGACATGAATGAGCATATGCTCAGCAGTTGCTAATAGTCTGCCGTCCTCATGATTGAGCCAATGAAATAAGTGAAGTTTTTTATTTTCTCCAAAGATTACCTGGGTTTTGGCTTTTATACCTTCTCCAATTTGAACCTCATCTAAGTGGCGAATATGAGTTTCAACTGTAAAGTAAGACCCTATGTTTAAAATGTATTCTTCGTCTACGCCGATAATAGACATCATTTCTGTGGTTGCTTCTGAAAAGCATTCAAGATAACGCGCTTCTGTCATATGACCATTATAGTCAGCCCACTCTTTTGGTACTTTGGTGACATAGGTGAGTAAGGGGCTTGATAAATTTAGCTCTGAAAATTCTAGTTTATTAATTGACCCTGACAAGCTTGCATCAAATTCTTTGAGAGAGTTTCCAGCACCCCACTGATTGTCTTTTAAAACTTTTAAAAAATCGACCAAGTTATCATCGCGTTTTTCCATTAGCTCGTCAATACTAAATTGCCCCGATTGTTGGTCAGATTGACTGGATACCTTTTCTATTAATTCATCTGTAAATTCAGGAACATCCATTAGGTGCGTCCAGGGCCATTCAAGGCAAGGCCCAAACTGTGATATGAAGTGACGCATGCCAGCTTCACCACCTGCCAATCTATAGGTTTCAAATAGTCCCATTTGTGCCCATCGAAGGCCAAAGCCATAGCGAATTGCATCATCAATTTCTTCAGTTGTTGCTATGTCATCATTTACTAGCCATAAGGCTTCTCGCCATACTGACTCAAGAAGTCTGTCTGCAATAAAAGCAGGAATTTCTTTTTTGATATGAAGTGGGAACATACCAATATTGGTAAAAATTTTACTAGTTTCCTCAATGACATTTTTGGATGTTTTAGAGCCACCAACAATTTCAACTAATGGCAAAAGGTAGACTGGGTTAAATGGATGGGCAACTAGAAGCCTTTCAGGGTGTTTCATTTTTGCTTGTAAATCTGAAGGAAGAATGCCAGAAGTTGACGATGCTATGACTAGATTTTTGTCTGCGCTTGACTCAATTTCCTCATAGGCCGACTGCTTAATTGAAAGCCTTTCTGGAACAGCTTCAATAATTAACTCACAAGATTTTGCAACTTCTGAAATTGAGGCAGAAAATAATAGCTTGCCCTTTTTAGGTAGATTGGAGGTGAGTAATTTTTTATATGCTCGCTCGGCATTATCAATAACTTTATTGACATATTTTGGTGCTTCTTTGGAGGGGTCATAGACAAAAACATCAATACCGTTGAGTAATAATCTAGCTATCCATCCACTTCCAATAACGCCTGCACCAATAACTCCTACCGCCTTGATACTTTTCATATCTAGCCCCAGCGCTTTTCGAGTTTCATATTATCTCGGACTTGATCTGGCCCTATAATAGTGCAGCCCATGCCCTCTGCTGTCTGAACAGCCTTCTTTACAAGGTCTGCATTGGTAGCAAAAACGCCACGTTTTAGATAAATATTGTCTTCAAGCCCAACACGAATATTGCCCCCTGCTAGGATAGCCATAGCCACATAAGGCAACTGATTTCTACCAATTGAGAAGGCAGAAAATGTCCAATCTTTTGGAATATTTGATGTCATTGCAAGGAAGGTGTTTAAGTCATCAGGAGCGCCCCATGGAATACCCATACATAACTGAATCATAACAGGATCATCAATTAAGCCCTGCTCCTTTAGCCATATGGCAAGTTGTAAATGACCAGTATCAAAGACTTCTATTTCAGGCCTAACCCCAAGTTCTTGAACTTGTTTTGCCATTTCCTTAAGGACTGCTGGAGTATTGGTCATGACATAACCGCCTTCGCCAAAATTCATTGTTCCACAATCAATAGTACAGATCTCAGGAAGTATTTGTCTAACATGGTCAAGCCTTTCAGTTGCGCCTACCATATCGGTGCCTTCATTATTTAATGGCAAAGGTTTTTCAGCAGAGCCAAATACTAAATCTCCACCCATTCCTGCTGTTAGATTGAGCACCATATCAACCTTTGACTCACGAATAATGCTTACAACTTCAGCATAGAGCTTTGGGTCTCGAGCGGGAACGCCTGTTTTAGGGTTGCGAACATGAATATGAACAATGGCTGCACCAGCTTGAGCTGCATCGATACATGAATCAGCTATTTGTTGAGGCGTAATAGGAACTTTATCAGATTTTCCAGTAGTATCTCCGGACCCCGTAACAGCGCAAGTAATAAAAACTTCTCGAGATGGTTGAAGGTTAGTCATATGATTTCTCCAAATTTATGTTTGTTATATTAATCTATATATTACTGAAATCGATTTCTAATAGTAGAAATTTTAGATACGATTTCAACATCACTATCAAAAAAAAATAGCATGTGATATAATATTTTTGCAATCGTATGCATTACGACTATTTATGCAATTTTCTTAAAACAGTATACATAAAAAAATATGGCTGAAATTGAACTAAAAAACATTACGAAGCGTTGGGGTGATTTCGTTGGTGTAGATAACTTTAACCTTACTATTCCTGACGAAGAGTTTTTGGTATTACTTGGGCCATCAGGCTGTGGAAAAACTACCACAATGCGAATGATTGCTGGACTTGAAACTGTCACTAGTGGAGAGGTGCTGATTAATGGAGAGATTGTAAATAATCTAGAGCCAAAGGACCGAGACGTTGCAATGGTTTTTCAGTCATACGCACTCTACCCAAATATGACTGTTTATGAAAACATTCGCTTCCCATTAAAAGTAAGAAATATTGACAAAGAGCTTCATAAAGAAAAAGTTATGAGAGCATCTGAAATGGTTGAATTGAATGACTTCTTGCATCGTAAGCCAGCAGAACTCTCAGGTGGGCAAAGACAAAGAGTTGCTTTGGCTAGAGCAATTGTTAGAGAGCCGACAGTATTTTTAATGGATGAGCCACTTTCAAATCTTGATGCTAAATTACGCGTCTCTACCCGAGCACAAATTAAAAACCTCCAACACAAGTTACGTGTAACAACCATCTATGTAACTCATGATCAGGTTGAGGCAATGACACTTGCAGATCGTGTTGTTGTGATGAATGCAGGAGTGGTCCAGCAAGTTGGGACGCCTCAAGAAATTTACAATAAGCCTGTCAATAGTTTTGTAGCTAGCTTTATTGGATCGCCGGCAATGAACTTGCTAACAGGTGTTATTTCTAATGGAGTGTTTACAGGAGATAACGTAAAAATTGATGGCTTAAGTAAAAAATATTCAGGCGATATCACTCTAGGATTTAGAGCGGAAGACGCTACTATTGTTAAAACTAAAGGTTCAATTATTGCAACAGCATTTTCAATGGAGCTGTTGGGTGATATGACAATGGTTTCAGTAAAGGCTGGTGGTTCTTTGGTTTCATTTAAGTCTGATAAAAACTACTTTACTAAGATTGGTTCTGAAGTGAGGGCAAGTATACCTTCAAATTTATGCCTACTTTTTGATCCTAAGACTGGGGAAATGCTTGAAAATTAAAATTGGAGATTTAAAAAATGGTCTATAACGAGCAATCCAAAAAGACACTTGCTGTTGTTAAGGCTATGGAAGAGGGCTTAATTGCTAACTCTAATAATATGGAAAAGCATTTTCATAAAGATTTCCGTTGGATGGGTAATCAGGGCTGTGGAACTAAAAAAAGTCTTGAAGAGTTTCGTAATAATTGGCAACTCCCCCTTAGGGCAGCTTTTTCAGACCGAATTTATAATACTGATAAATTTTTAGTAGACGGCGAATGGGCATCTTGCTTTGGTCATATTGATGCAATTCATAGTGGAGAATTCATGGGTATAGAGCCTACGAATAAGCGCGTAAAAATTCACTATACAGATTTTTGGGAAGTTAAGGATGGACTCATAGTAGACAACTGGGTAACTGTTGACTTTCCAGGTATTTTGTCACAACTTGGTGTGGATATTTTTAATGGTCTAGGCTGGGAGGCTTATGATCGAGGCGAGATTGCTCCTGCAAAGCCAAACTAATTGGAGATATTATGGCAATAACATATTTAAAAAAAGGAAAGACTGATGCTGCTAAGGCTGTTGATGATGCTGAGGTTAGTGAGATTGTAAAAAATACCTTAAAAGAAATTGAGGAAAGAGGCGATGAGGCAGTTAGAGAGTTTGCAGAAAAATTTGATAACTACACTCCTAAATCCTTCAAACTCAGTCAGTCAGAGATTGATAGCTTAATTCAACAAGTATCCACCCAGGATCTTGAGGATATTAAGTTTGCTCAAGAGCAGGTTCGAAACTTTGCGCAAGCGCAGAGAGATTCTATGAAGGATATAGAGGTCGAAACTATGCCTGGCGTTATCTTAGGGCATAAAAATATTCCTGTTCAGTCAGTTGGATGTTATATCCCCGCAGGAAAGTTCCCAATGGTTGCCTCAGCGCATATGTCAGTTGTAACTGCTAGTGTTGCAAAGGTTCCAAGAATTATTGCTTGCACGCCCCCATATAAGGGCACTCCAAACCCTGCAGTTATAGCAGCAATGCATCTTGGTGGTGCTCATGAAATATATGTTATAGGAGGCATTCAGGCTGTTGGAGCAATGGCTCTTGGCACTGAAACAATTGACCCAGTTGATATGCTTGTTGGCCCTGGAAATGCATTTGTTGCTGAAGCTAAAAGGCAATTATTTGGAAAGGTTGGAATTGACTTGTTTGCTGGACCAACAGAAACTATGGTGATAGCGGATTTTACGGTGGACGCTGAATTGTGTGCAACAGATCTGTTAGGCCAGGCTGAGCATGGATATAACTCGCCAGCTGTTTTGGTAACTAATAATCAAAATCTGGCAGAAGAAACCATCTCTGAGATAGATAGAATTTTAAAGATTCTTCCAACAGCAGAAACTGCTTCAGTTAGCTGGGAAGAGTATGGTGAAATAATTCTTTGTGATAGCTATGATGAGATGTTAGATGTTGCTAATGAGATTGCATCTGAGCATGTCCAGGTTATGACTGATCATGATGATTGGTTTTTAGAAAATATGCATTCTTATGGTGCTCTATTTCTAGGACCAAGAACAAATGTTTCTAATGGTGACAAGGTAATTGGAACTAATCATACTTTACCAACAAAAAAAGCTGGCCGTTATACTGGTGGTCTTTGGGTTGGTAAGTATCTTAAAACGCATAGCTACCAAAAAATTACAACGGATGAGGCAGCTGTAAAGATTGGCAGATACTGCTCAAGACTATGTATGCTTGAGTCGTTTGTTGGACATGCAGAGCAAGCCAATATACGAATAAGGCGATATGGTGGAGAGGATGTTCCTTATGGCAAGGCAGCTCAGTAGTGCATAGAGTGTGAAGCTTCCAACTACACCATCGTTTAGACTAGATGACAAGACTGCTTTAATTACAGGAGCCTCATCTGGTATTGGTCTTGGTTGTGCAGTAGCCTTAGCTGAAGCAGGCGCGCACGTTGTTGTATCAGCCCGACGTATTGATAAACTTCATTCTGTTGTTGATGCAATGAAAGCGAAAGGGTTAAGTGCTGAAGCAATGGTGATGGATGTTGCTGATACAAATGCAATTAAAGAAACTATAGATAATAAAGGACCATTCGATATTTTAGTTAATAGCGCTGGTTTAGGAAGGCACTCACCCTCTAAAGATACATTAATAGAAGACTTTGACGCAGTAATGAATGTTAATCTTCGTGGTGCATACTTTGTTACTCAAGCAGTAGCAAATGGATTAATAAAAGCAAAAAAACCTGGCTCTTTAATTAACATTTCTTCCCAGATGGGACACGTAGGTGGAATTGATAGAGCAGTTTATTCAGCATCAAAACATGCAGTTGAAGGATTTACAAAGGCTATGGCAATAGAGTGGGGACCCCATCAGATAAGGGTCAATACAGTCTGCCCAACATTTATACGTACTCCTCTTACACAGTCAACTTTTGATAATCCAGATCGAAAAGAGTGGATTGAAAGTAAGATAAAAATTGGTCGAATTGGAGAGGTTGAAGATATCATGGGAGCTGTAGTATTTTTGGCCTCTGCATCCTCATCAATGGTTACTGGATCTGCCCTTATGGTTGATGGAGGCTGGACTGCTGACTAATGTTAAATAAAAAAGTCACGTCATTAGAAGTAGCAAAATTAGCCGGTGTTAGCCAGTCTGCAGTATCTCGCGTATTTACACCTGGCGCCTCATCCTCTAAAAAGACTAATGAGCTAGTTCGAAAAGCTGCTTTAGATCTTGGTTATAGACCTAATATATTAGCGCGATCATTAATTACTGGAAAGACAAAAATTATAGGCCTGGTTGTAGCCTACTTAGACAATTACTTTTATCCTGAAGCGTTAGAGCTTCTATCAGGAGCGCTTCAAAAAAATGGCTACCATGTATTGATCTTTATGGCGACAAATACCTCGGGGAATATTGATAACGTAGTGGAGGAAATTCTTGACTATCAGGTGGATGGAATAATTGCAGCATCTGTTGGTATGTCTACTAATCTAGCATCAAGATGTTCTGATGTCGGCGTTCCTGTTGTTTTATTTAATCGTACCCAAGATGATAAAAGGCTATCAGCAGTTACCTCTGATAATGAGCTTGGGGGGCAAAAGATTGCTCAATTTCTTTGTGACAATGACCATAAACGGATCGGATACATCGCAGGATGGGAGGGTGCATCTACTCAAAGGGATAGAGAGAAAGGATTTACTGATGAGCTTAAAAAAAATGGACAAAATATTTTTGCTCGAGAAGTAGGTAACTTTAACTTAGACGAAGCTCGACAAGCGGCACGAAAAATGTTTACAGCAAATCAAATACCAGATGCAGTTTTTGTTGTTAATGATCATATGGCATTTGCAGTAATGGACGTAATGCGCTATGAGCTAGGATTAAAAATACCTGAAGATGTTTCAGTTGTTGGTTATGACGATGTTCCTATTGCCAAGTGGCTGGCGTATAGTCTAACAACTGTCAGGCAGCGTGCAAATCGTATGGTGGACGAAACTGTTTCGATATTAATTGATAGTATTGAAAATAACTCAACTAAGCCGAGACGTATAGCAATTGATGGCCCTCTTATTCTAAGGGGCTCAGCAAAAATTTTAGATAATTATGGAGTTTAATTTATGAAGGGTTTTGATTCAAAATATGCTAATTTTCCAGATTGGATAAATGGCATTACTCATGAAATTTGGGAAGATCGAGGAATTGATAAGCTGCTTTATCTTTATTCGGATGATATTATATTAAGATCCCCCCACTCTCTGATAATTGGCAATAAGCCAGTTATAGACGCGACCAAATCAACCTTGTCTGAATTTCCAGATCGTCAACTCTTAGGTGAAGATGTAATCTGGTCTGGCACTCCTGAAACAGGAATGTTGTCATCCCATAGAATTATATCAACGGCATCTCACATGGGTGATGGACAGTTTGGGAAAGCAACGGGTACAAAAATTGTTTTTAGAACGATAGCAGATTGCCATGCTATTAATAATCAAGTTAATGATGAATGGCTAATTCGTGATGTAGGCGCTATGGCAAGACAGCTGGGCGTTCATCCAAAAGACTTTGCTAGAAAGCAGATAGATTCAGAGGGTGGTATGGATAAATGCCTACACCCTTTTAAAGATTCCATGGATCAACCTGGGCCATATACAG
>CAJXOB010000032.1 GCA_913057955.1 uncultured Gammaproteobacteria bacterium
CCATAGAGTTTTGAAAGATGATGGTATGGTTGTTCTTAAATGCCCTGATTTACAAAGTGTTTGTGAGGCAGTTGTTAATGATAAGTTATTAGAGCCACTTTATGAATCACCTGCAGGCCCAATTTCTCCTATAGATATTTTGTATGGGCATAGACCAGCTATAGCTCGAGGCAATGAATATATGGCTCATAAAGGTGGGTTTACTTATTCAGTTTTAAAAGGTGCATTTGAAGAAGCTGGTTTCAAGCTTCACTATGGAGGAAAAAATCCAAGCGCTTACGAGCTTTTTATTGTTTCATTTAAACAAAATATATCTGAAGAGGAGGCAATAAGTATTGGCAAGTTATTCTTGCCTCCTAATTACTCATGAAAGAAACCCACTAAGGAAACCTAGATGATTTTTAAAATCAAGAATTAGAAAGTTATAACTAAATACTGTTCAAGACTTCTTACTCTCAGAAATATCTATTATCCCTCGCATATATATACAGACTTTGAATGCTACGGGGGGAGGCTCATTGAACTCGGCTAACTATTAATAATACCTCCCTCACAGATGAAACGAAGTTTGGACTTTAGTTCAAGTTGATATAAAATCATACTATGAAGAAAGACCCTCCCTCGGAACAGTTACAGCCGATTATCAACTTCTACACTCAAGGACAACTGCAACAAGCGTTGTCTGAGTCAAGCCAATTGCTGGAGAGATTTCCAAATTCAGTTATTCTTTATAATATTGCTGGGGCTTGTAATGCCGGTTTGATGCAATTCGATGCTGCTATCAACAACTACAAACAGGCGCTTAAGATTAACCCTGACTTTGCTGATGCCTATAACAATATGGGAAATGCTCTTAAGGATAAGGGTGATTCAGAGGCGGCTATTGAGAGCTACAAACAGGCGCTTAAGATTAAGCCTAACTATGCTCAGGCCTATAACAATATGGGTAATGCCCTGAATAATAAGGGTGATTCAAAGGCGGCTATTCAGAGCTACAAAAAAGCACTCAAGATTAAACCGGACTATGCTCATGCTTATAACAATATGGGGAATGCCCTGAGTGAGAAGGGTGATTTAGAGGCAGCTATTGAGAGCTACAAACAGGCACTCAAGATTAAACCGGACTATGCTCAGGCCTATAACAATATGGGTATTGCCCTGAAGGACAGGGGTGATTTAGAAGCCGCTATTGAGAGCTACAAACAGGCACTCAAGATTAAGCCTGACTATGTTCAGGCCTATAACAATATAGGTATTGCTCTGAAGGACAAGGGTGATTTAGAGGCGGCTATTGAGAGCTATAAGCAGGCGCTCAAGATTAAGCCTGACTACGCTGAGGTCTATAGAAATCTAAGTAACATACACCGATATAAAGAACACGATGAGTATTTTTTAAAGATGCAGAGTCTTTGTCAGAGTTCAAGTGTTTCGGATGAACAACGTTGCCATCTGAACTTTGCACTAAGCAAAGCATCTGAAGATCTAAATGAGGTTAGCCAGTCTTTCAATTACCTAAAAATAGGAAATGAACTTCGTAAGAAAATACTTTCTTATGATATTAAGAAAGATATAGAGCTGTTCAGTCAGTTAAAGAAATCATACCCAAGCATTGCCTTGCAATCAGTTGTCGAATCAAGTGATCTAAAACCTATTTTTATATTAGGGATGCCTAGATCTGGAACAACTTTGGTGGAGCAAATTGTATCATCACATTCAGAAGTGACAGGTGCTGGGGAATTATCTTATGTTAGTAAGTTTGGCGGTCCTACTGCCAGGGGGGCAATTAAACCAAACGCTAAGATGATTTTGGACTTTAGGCAACGCTATCTTGAGGCGTTAAAGAAAAGGTCTGATGGCAGATCTATTGTGACAGATAAGATGCCGCAAAACTTCTTATATGTTGGATTGATCTTTTCAGCGTTTCCAGATGCTAAAGTAATCCATGTTAATAGAGACCCTGCTGCTACATGTTGGTCTAATTACAAGCATTATTTTATTGATAAAGGTTTGGGCTATTGCTATGATCTTGATGACACTGTGACGTATTTTGGTTTGTACACAGACTTAATGCAGTTCTGGCTGGGTCATTATGGAGATCGTATTTATAATATCAATTATGATAACCTCACCATGAATCAGGACGATGAGACTAGAAAGCTCATTGAGTATCTTGAGCTGGAGTGGGAAAATGACTGCCTATCGCCCCAGCATAATAAACGAAGTGTCCGCACAGTTTCCCAACAACAAGTTCGGCAAAAAGTTTATCAAGGTAGTTCACAACAGTGGCATAAGTTTGAACCTTATCTTAATGGTGCATTTGATCAATTAACTGAACTTAATTGAAAAAACTACTCCAACAAATACTAAAAACTTTAGGCTTTATAGGTTTGATTTGTGTTGTTATGTAAAATAAGACTGCTCCTTATCAATCACTGATTGATGGCTTTAAATCTTATTAAAATAAACTATTAAGCTAGATAATTATTCCATTTAACTCTATAAAGTTAAGAATAGTAGATACCGACTCTTCTATGCTTTGATTATCCGTATCAATTATCAAATCTGGATTTTCTGGAGCTTCATATGGAGAATCAATACCTGTATAGTTTTTAATTTTCCCTGACCTTGCAAGTTTATAAAATCCTTTTACATCTCTAGCCTCACAAGTTTCTATACTAGCCTTACAGTAGATCTCTATAAAGTTATCATTAGAAATTAAGCCTCTTGCTTCATTTCGATCTTTATTGATTGGACTAATAAAAGCAGTCATCACAATTAAACCAGCTTCCAACATAAGTTTGCTTACTTCACTAATTCGACGAATATTTTCAGCTCTACCAGCCTCACTAAAGTCAAGATTAGAATTTAAACCATGCCGTACATTGTCTCCATCTAATACAAAAGTCCTGCAGCCTTTTTGAAATAATTTTTCTTCTAAGGTGTGTGCTAAAGTTGACTTGCCGGATCCTGAAAGTCCAGTAAACCAAAGAACAACTGAACGATGATTATTAAGTTTATTGCGTCCTTCTCGAGTAACGGATGCTTGATGATAAATTATATTTGAGTTCATCATATTACATACTAGGTAAAAAGTATTGAATCAAATGTAGCTATTATAAAGACAATAAACTCCACCATACTGACTACTACTTGGGTACACTTAAGAATTTATTCTTTAGTTAAGCAAGAACTAAGCATCTACGAAGCCTACAGAGTAGCCTGATACGACATCTTTCCATAGGTTTCCATTCAAAGCAAATCATCTAATTCTCTCACTCATCTTTTGATGGAAATGTATGGACGAGGGTGATTTAAGAATCTTTTTATATAGGTAGAAAAATCTACTATCCCTCGCATATATATTCAGACTTTGAAAGGTACGGGGGCTCATTGAACTCGGCTAACTATTAATAATCCCTCCCTCACAGATGAAACGAAGTTTGGACTTAGTAGTTTTGTACTTTAGTTAGTTGCTATGGTTTAATATTACAGAGCCAACTTTAGTATCTACAGAAACAATCCCTTGAATAGCGTCCATTACTTTATTTTTTGCAGCAGTTGCTCTTTCCATTGCTTCATTATTTTCATATAAAGTTATAGATATGTTGACGTTGCCTTCAGACTTAACTGCTATCAATTGCTCTGCTTCTGGAAAGTCACTTGGTGCATTTGGAACGTAGGCTGCAGCAGCAATATCTGCCGCTTCATTTGATTCAAAGGTTACTGTTGTAATTCTTGCTACTGACATTACTACTCCTAGTATTGTTTTTAAAGAAAATTAATTATAGTGCAAAACAAACTCCCTCACAGATGAAACGAAGTTTGGACTTTAGTTTAAATTGACTTATAATTCTAGTATGAAAGAACTACTAGAGCGTATAAAGCTTTGTAAGTTGCCATCCCCTCAAAGACGAAGCCTACCTTTTGAATGCTATTGGGAAGACTCAATCTTAATTCAAGAGCAAGAGCGTATTTTTTCTAACCAGTGGCTTGGGTTGGGCAGGGCCGATAGGTTGGAAAATCCAGGAGAATATGAAGTGTTTGAGCTTTGTGGTCAAGCCTTAGTTTTGATACGTGACCAAGAAAAAGCATTGAGACTGTATGCAAACACTTGTCGCCATAGAGGCGCAAAACTATTGGATGGAACTGGCCAATGTCAAGCTATCAGCTGCCCTTTTCATGGGTGGACTTACTCACTAGATGGCAATTTAAAGCACGCTAAAACTATGTCAGAAAACCCAAGTTTTGATTTCGCAGAGCACTCTTTAATTGAGTACAAATTAAAAGAATTGCAGGGTTTTCTTTTTGTTTTTCTTGGAAATCAGCCAACAGATTTATCTACTCAACTTGGTAATTTTTCTGAATTACATCAGCCTTGGGCTATGAATGAATTAATTACAACCAGGCGCTCAGCTTTTGAGGTCCAGTGTAATTGGAAAGCATTTTTAGATGTTTTTAATGAATACTACCACTTGAATAATATCCATCCAACTAGCATCGATAACCTTTATAACAAACCTGAAGAAGCAGATAAAACAACGGGAGATTTTGCAAGTCAATTTGGATTTACCACTGGGACAGGGGCGCTACTAGAGGCAGATCAATTAAACGCTTTACCTATAATGGAAAATTTAGAGGCTCCCTGGAGTCTAGGCGCAAGATACAGTTGGATCTTTCCAAATATGACTTTTGCAGCAAGTCAAGAAGCAATTTGGGTCTATGAAGCAAGCCCAATTACTTCAGAGAGTTGTCAGGTTAGACAGAGTATTTGTTTTCCAAAAAATACAACAATGCTTCCTGGCTTTAAAGAAAAGTCCCAAGCTTATTATCAGCGACTTGATGATGCGCTAGACGAAGATATTGTCGCACTGGAAAATCAACAGAAGGGCCTCAATAAGTCCACTTCTCTTCAGGGACAATTCTCAACATTAATGGAGGCAAATGTTGCAACTTTTGCCGAATGGTATGCCAATAAAATAATATAAAAAAACCACCCCTCACAAAAAACAAGGTTTGGACTTTAAGTACTTATCTAATTTATTTCACTAATATATAGCGAACAATCAAAGTCAATAGGAGATATTTACTTTGATGTGAGAGTGCTCGCTATCTGTCAATAAACTAACCTCACTTTAGCCTTAGGAGAATACTTTCGTAGCTTAAATTCTAAGTTTTTAAAATTACTTCTTTATATTTTTTTGATGAATATAGAGTCTATTATGGACTCTATTTATAAGTGATGGAGCTTAAGTAACAATCTTTATCTAAACAACTCCTAATCTTCATTTAGCCTTCATGCCCAAAGCCTAGAATAATGATTATGAATAAGAAGCTACTTTACTCACTCCTTGGTTTATTTATAGGATTAGTTATTTCCTTTAGTGCTAACGCCGACCTTGATAAAGCTATTGCTTTCGCTGAAGCTGGAGATGTAAAAAAAGGACAGATGGAACTTGTCAATATTGCCCAAAGAGCAATGGATGGAAATCCAAAGTCTATGTGTGAGTTTGGCGCCATGTATAAGACAGAAGGCTACTGGATTGTTCAAAGTGATGAAGATGCTATGGAGTGGTGGCTTAAGTCTGCTGAATTAGGATATGCTCCGTGCCAGTTTAGTGTCGGCGCGGCTTATCTCATTGGCTCAGGAATTGAAAAAGATTTATCAAAAGCCAAGTTTTGGTTACAAAAAGCAAAGGACAGCAGCTTTGAGAAGTACAGTGATTCAGCCAATGTTCTTTATGCCATTCACGAGCTAGACAAGGTTAAAGATGATATGTATTACAATATGCCTACATTCCTATTAAATGATTAATCTTCCCGTATATATCTGAATTTGAAAGTACAACCCCCTATTCAACTCGGCAAAGTATTAATAATCCCCCCTAAAACATCAAACGAAGTTTGGACTTTAGTTCAAGTGGACTTATAATTCTAAATTTTATCACTATATATTAGTAAAATCTAATATAATACTAAAAATGGATATATCAAAACTCAACGTCAATGAGATGCGCAATAATGTAGAGAGCTCTGCAGCATTTTTAAAGCTATTGTCAAACCCAACAAGACTTCTTGTTCTATGCAACCTAATCGAGAGTGAGCGATGTGTTGGGGATCTTGAAAGAGATTTAGACATCTCTCAGTCCGCACTTTCTCAACACCTATCAAAGATGCGTGACGAGGGAATTGTGAAATCTGAGAAGCAGGGCCAGCATGTCTTCTACTCCATCTCTGATTCAAATGTTGTAGATATAATTAACGTCCTGTACAAACTTTTTTGTAAGAAATAATCCCATGAATTTATGATAAATCATGGGTCTTTAATAACCAATATATTAGATTTATCTAATATAAATAGGAGTAAAAAATGGCAACAATACATGGTGTAAATTCAGAAACATTAAGTCAGTGGCTAAACTCTAATGATGCGATACTAGTCGATGTTAGAGAGGCTAACGAGCACCAAGCTGAACGTATAGAGGGCTCTCGCAATTTACCACTTTCAGGGATAACCCTTAATGAGGCTTGCCTCCCCGAGCATAAAGATAAGAAGCTGGTTATCCACTGCCTGGCAGGTGGCCGCTCAGCAATGGCATGCCAGAAATTAATTGGTGACGGGGCCAATGCCGACATTTGGAATTTAGAGGGTGGGATAAGCGCCTGGAAGAGTGCTGGTCTCGAAGTAATTTCAAAATGAAAGCTCCGAGCAGGAAAAGTCTTGACCTGCAAAATCACTGGGAGGAGATATACAAAAGCAGAGACCATGCCCAAGTTAGTTGGCACCAAACTCATCCCACTACATCACTGGAGTGGATACTTGAGCACACAGAGCCAAGCCAAGCTATTATTGACGTTGGCTCGGGGGTTTCTGTTTTGATGGATAATTTAATAGAGGCTGGCTACTCAAATCTGAGCGCTGTTGAGCTATCAAAATCAGCCGTTATTGCCACCCAGAAAAGGCTTGGAAGTAACGCGTCCCTGCCCAAGTTCTATGTGCAGAATATTCTTGATTTTGAAAGCAATCAGCATTTTGATTTATGGCATGACAGGGCTGTATTCCACTTCCTAACTGTTGAAAGTGAACAGAAAAATTACATAAAAAAACTCAACATGTGCCTAGCGAAAGGCGGCTACTTTTTGTTGGCTACCTTTGCACCAGAAGGGCCTTCATCCTGCTCAAGCCTAGATGTTATGCGCTATGACGAAATGGCCCTTAGCACGTTGTTAGGTGATGATTTTCGTTTGATTAAAACGTCCCATGAGGACCACACCACTCCCAGCGGAAAAATGCAAACGTTTAACTACTTTTTATTACAAAAAATTTCACTACCCCTTAACATGAAAGCGATTTATTAAATAATACTAATGGAGCCATTCAATGAAGTTAAATAAAAAAATTATATATTCAGCTATTGCCATTGCAGGAATAACCATGGCAACAGTTGCATTGTCACAAAAGCACAAAACAATGAATCATTCAGATATGAAGCACACGAGTGGCATGGAACATTCTAGTGATATGGAGTATTCGTGCGATATGGAACATACAAGTGGTATGAAGCATAATGTATGTTCAGCGGATAATTCAATTTCTATAGGCTCTAGTGCCGTGTTGAGCGAAGCCGGCACAGATCCATTTGCCGTAATACAGGAGGCAATCGCATTGCTTGAGGCAAACCCGGATACGGATTGGTCGACGGTAAATATTGAAGCCTTAAGATTGCACTTGATTGAGATGCAAGATATGACGCTCAATGTCACTGTTGAGCAACAACCTATTAGCTTAGGCTTTATGGCAGTTATCACGCCGACAACCAATCGAGCTCTGCAGTCTATGACTCAAGTACTATCCGCGCACCCCAGTCAAATGAAAGAGGAGACTGGTTGGGACATGGTGGTCACCAACAATAATGGTATTTTTACAATTGCAGTCACCACGGATCAATTACAGGATGTTGATAAGATAAGAGGACTAGGCTATATCGGAATTATGGCATATGGAAATCACCATCAACCGCATCACTGGGCTATGGCGTCCGGTGAGAATCCTCATTCTGAACATGTTATGAAGCATTAAAGGGAGTTAAAAAACTACTATCTCTCCTATATAAATTATAAAAGGTTTGCGTATTAAATTATTAGGTTCATTTTGAAACATAGTTTTAGTATAATAATTTTGGGGGGGTGGAAATTTAGGTGTAATTCTCCTAAGGATTCCTAAATTTCCACCCCTCCCTCTGTCACAAAAATAGACGAAAGATTAAAATAGGACTGCCAGTTATTTTTTTTTAGTAAGCTTTAATTCTATAGATAGCTCTCAATCCCTAAAATAAGCTAGTTATTTCTGTGTTTATTATTTGGCGAATTTCTCTGGTGATTTATTTGTATATTTTTTTATAAACCTTAATGCATAATCTTCATCAAATGTTGACTCTGTCATTTTGTCCAGTCGACCCCAAGAGGCCAGTGTGATTTGAGTGTCATTCGCCATACGCTCTGAGACGAGTACTCTGCCAGAGTATCTTTTAGCAATCTTCTTAAGCGTGGCTATGGCATTTGGGCTTATGTTTCTATAAGTAATCCAGATATAGCCGTGCTCTAAATTATGAACACCATTAATATCCAATATCTCCTCGCTGTAAAACCCGCCTTTAATGGCTCCAGCGTGTGGTCCGGATGTTGGTGGATTCGAGTTGTAAACCTGAATAGTTTCACTTTGGTTAATGTGGTCTCTATTTTGGATAGGAATACTTTCACCCATCTCCTCTATGATAACGGGTGCCGGTTTAAAGAAGAGGTTGTAAGCCAGTATGCCAAGAACAATCACTCCAATTGTGATGAACAAGGCTTTGTTTTGGTTTTTGTTTTTTTTCATTATTGAGAGATTGATTGCTAAAAAGTTTGGTTATTATTTAAAGTATAGTTTTTATATTTTACTGCTTCTTTTTAAACCACATTCTTGAAAGTAATTTATCCTTCCAAATAAACTGATGAATTAATGCAGCTGATATATGGACAACTACTAAGACAAGAAGAAGGTTAGCCATAAAATGATGGGCTGATTGAGAGGGGATATTTTTTGGAAGTATTGATGGCATTAAGAAATCAGGGTCAACAAAAAGACTGGGAAGGAGACCGTAAATAAAGGCGGTCACTATGCCTGAAATACAAACTGAAAATATTACGACATAAAGAAAAAAGTGAACCAGCTTAGACAATTTATTTGTTTTAACTGCATTAACATCAACTGGAGCAGGTGAACCTTTAAGTTTCTTAAATACAACCCGAGCAATCATTAAATAAAATATTGTAAATCCAGCACCAATATGAATTTTAATAATGGTAGCTTTGTTATCAATATCATCGGACAAATGCCCCACCCAAAACCTTCCCCAAATCAAGGAAAAAATTACTAAGAGAGCAATGACCCAATGCAATATTACCAACGCGGGATGAAATCGATTCATTATGGTGCTTAATAATTAAAAAATGCAATTATATAGTTTCTTGATCAAAATGCGAGCTTTGTAACTAAGAAACTACACCTAATCTTCATCTATCTTTTATATGTCAAGTCTACAATAACTGGAATGAAAAAGAAATTATGCCTACTCCTATTCTCTCTAATGCTTTCCTTTAACTCCTATGGTGAGTGGGTCAATGTACTGCCAGGTAATAACGCCTCCTTATACATTGACTTTAAAACACTGCAAGAACGAGATGGATTTATCTACTGGTGGTATATGGACTCCTGGGGCGAAGGGAGTGAGCAGTCGTATGCTCAAGGTGATTGCAATTTGAAGGGGTTTAAGGTTAATAAACGAGTTAAGTTTTCGTTGCCTATGGGTGAGGGAGAAGGCACTGAAAAAGATATAACGAGTTCTTGGGAATACTATCAACCAAATAGTAGTTATGAAATCTTATTAAATTTTATATGTCAAATGTCAAGACTAACCCCTGAAGAACAAAAAATACGTATTGAAGCTTTAACAAAAAGAAATGAAGAATTTGAAAAAGAAAGAAGGGAGTTCGTTAAAGAGCGTGAAGATGAAAAAAACTCACCACAACTAAATACCCTAAATTCACCTTATATCAAGAGTATCGATGCGAAAATTAGATCGTTTTGGCGCCACCAGAACGCCGAAGATAATTGGAGCTGCGATGTTGTAATTAATCAGGCTGGGAATGGTGCAGTAGAGGCCGTTAGAATTCAAGAGTGTGATGTAGGTAATAATGAAAATCCTGCAATGTCAAAAAGCAAAGCACAAAAATTTGCTACCTCTATAAGAAGAGCGGTCTTCAAATCATCGCCTCTTCCACTTCCTCTAGATGAGGCAGTATTTGATAGAGAAGTCGTATTTAAGTTTAGCGTTAAATAACTTTGAATATACTAAGAATGTGAAGGGTACGGGGTAAGGCTCACACTTCGACCATCACCTCCATGCTCAAGTAGTAGCAAAGAAAACTGGCCATTTTGCTGAGCCTGTGGGCCAACACACATCCCGCTTTACCTGCCCCTACAATAACATAATCATAAGTCATGTTTATAGGTTAAGCTGATTTTTTATCGCAGTTTAGGCTTTGTAAAAAAAGCCTTTATAGCAAGTATTATTCCAATAACGATTATCAACCAAGTCAGGCCTGACATTGTAAGTTTAAATGAGTTGATTCCAGAACCTAGCGAGACCAATGTTTCGGATATGAAGCTAGAGTTTACATAGGTTTTTATCATCAACAGTTCAATGTAGTTCTCTGACCAGTCGGCAATCATAGTTAGGATAGTAGGGGCTATCAAAAATAGGCGTTTGTTTTTAAAGATATACACAATCCAAGATCCAAACATCGCAGTAGAAATAAGAGCAAAAATTGGGTCCCAAACCTTTAGGAATTGACTATAGCAAAGAAGCTGATCTTGAGTCCGTGATCCAAAGAAACTCTCTACCATCTCTTTAGTATAAGAAAAAGAAAGGCCCAATGAGTTTGGTCCGATATCTAGCCTGAAGCAGCTACTGTTCGGGACAAAAATGAACGTCATATACAAGAAAAGTGCTAAAGTAAATCCTATAGCGAAATATAAAGTTTTGCGATTTTTGGAATCTTTAACTGTGCTGGTCATGTTTTTTCCCTGTCAATGAATTACGTTAATATTAGCCTCTTCTCCTATTATAGATTATCACTCTTATATATTCAGACTTTGTAGGCATAAGGAGTTTTGTATAACACCATTTACCTACCCAACGAAATTTGGACTTTTGTCCTTTCTAGACTTATACTAGGTTTAAATTGATACTGAAATTATAAGGATCAAATGAAGAACGCTAAAATTGTACAAAACTTTGGTCGCAATTTGCGCTTTAAACCAAAATATATTTACTCACCAAGCAACAGAGTTGAGTTGATTGATATTCTTCAAAAACATAACAATGGCAAAATTCGAGTTGTTGCTTCAAAGCACTCATGGAGCGACCTAATTGAAACTGAAGATGTGCTAATTGATATGAGCCATTTCGACTATATTAGGGTTCAAGAAAAGAATCATGGAACTATCGTTACTGTGGGAGCTGGTTGTAAAGTTAAGCACTTGTTGGCTGAACTAAGCCGGAAGGGATTAACAATTCCTTCAGTTGGTTTAATTGCCGAACAGACGATTGCTGGCGCTACTGCTACAGGCACTCATGGCTCGGGCAAACACAGTCTTTCACATTATATAGAATCACTTCAAGTCGCCTGTTTTGATGAGACCGGTAAATCTGCGAAGATTGTAGATATTATTGAAGGTGAGCCACTGCAGGCTGCAAGATGTTCTCTTGGATGTCTTGGTGTTGTTGTTGAATTGACACTGCCTTGTATTCCGCAATATTTTGTTCAGGAGAAATCGACGTTTTGTAAAACAATCGAAGAGGTGCTAGTATTAGAAGAGAAGGCGCCGTTGCAGCAGTTTTTTTTGATGCCACAATCTTGGTACTTTTTTGCTCAAGAGCGGCTTGTTTCCTCAGAACTAAAGCGCCGAGGTTTTGCTGCTATGTATCGTATATATTGGTTTCTTGTTATCGACCTTGGTATGCATTTAGTAATGAAGTTGATTGTATCAATTCTGCGAAGTAGGAAATTAGTCCACATCTTTTTTCGTTCCATTGTGCCCTATCTAGTATTTAAAAATTGGGTGGTGACTGATAGAAGTGACCGGGCGCTTGTGATGAAGCATGAATTGTTTCGGCATCTAGAACTTGAGGCTTTTGTCGTTAGATCTCGTGTGGTTGAGGCGGCTAGTTTTGTTAAAGATATTTTGCAATACGCAGATAGTAGCAATCATCAGCTTTCAGAATTAAGCATTGAAAGGTTACAAAAAGCACAACTGCTGGAGTCACTATCTTCAATTAAGGGGCGCTTTACTCATCACTATCCAATCTGCTTTCGAAGGGTAATGGCGGATGACACATTAATCTCTATGGCATCTGGTGCGTCTGAAGATTGGTACGCAATTAGCTTTATTACTTACCAGGAACCAAGAGATGAATTTCAAGCATTGGCAACTTTTTTAGCAAACAGTATGTTTGAGCTATTTCAGGCACGAATACATTGGGGCAAGTGGTTCCCACAAAACAGTGACCAATTAAATCAGCTTTATCCAAAGATTGATACATTTCGAGATGTCTGCTGTAGACACGATCCAAATGGTGTTTTTCGCAACCGCTTTGTTGAGGAAAAATTGGGATTTTAGGTCTATTTTTTTTAATGATAAAGCGATACCTTTATTCATATCAAGCGAATTTTGTGTAAATCAATAAAATAATCTTTATCGAATCAACTCCTAATCTTCATCTAGCCCTTTATAGCCATTATTTATAATGCACATATGAAAAATATACTACTTCTAATGTTGTTAGCTTTTACAACGATAACCTCTGCTAGTGAGGAAGACCTTAGCTTTCCATTTACCCAAGATAACGTAAAAAACTGGAAATTTTTTAGCGATCAGGTGATGGGAGGAATCTCTGAGGGTCAGGTCTCACTTGAACAAGACGGAGATATGCTATTCACAAGGCTCACTGGTAATGTTCGAACTGACAATAATGGCGGCTTTATTCAATTGCGAACATCAACCTCTATGTCCAATAAGCCATTGATGTTTAAATCGATCCACAATTCTAAAAAAGATGGAAAAAAACTTCAGGGCGTCCGTCTAAAAGTTAAAGGTAATGGAGAAAAATATCATATTTTTATTCAGACCACTATTTTTTACAGGCTGCCTGTTGATTATCATATAGCTACATTCGATACAAGCCCTAATTGGCAAACAATAGACTTACCTTTTGATCAATTCAAAGAGCTAAATAGTAATAAAAATTCAAAGTTCAGTCCTAAAAATATAAATACCCTTGGAATCGTAGCCTATGGCCGGGATTTCTCATCAGACTTGTCAGTTTCATCAATTGAGTTTTATTATTAATTTATCTTCACCCTATACATAAAACGGAGTTAGGACTTTAACTTCATCTGGCTTATAATTCTAGTATGGAAGGCCTAGCTCAAGATCAGACACAATTAAAAGAGTATAGATTGATGGCAGGGCAATTTCGGTTAGACCAGATTAGACTGAATCAAATCAGAAGAATTTAATACCAATCCTGAATTTAAAGTTTGATACTTCAAATTAAGGATTGGAATAGAAAAATTAAGAAGTTTATAAATAAAGAAAGATTCACTTCGGGGTTAAAGCAAACTTAAGATAGTTAATAATATGGCAAGAGGACAAAAATCTTTTAGACATTCTAATCATGGTTCAACGGTTACCGATGATGAAATCTATATGATGGTCATGCTCTATACCTATCAAAACAAAAGCCTTGATTTCTTAGCGCGTAAATTTAATGTAAGCACCCCTGTGGCAAAAGAGATCATAATTCGAAGTCGTTTTGGAGGAGCTTGCGGTTAAGATAATTATACTTCCACTTGTTATTTCTATTCTTGTTGGCGTGCCAGTTTATGCTCTTGATAGTGAGCTATTTCTTGAGGGCATAGAAGGCGCTATCAAGCTCAACTTCTTGGATGGGAGTTCATACCAAGGGCAGGTTGAAGACTGCCCAATCAAAACTAACTGTATGCAGGGCACTGGGGTCTATATTAAAGCTGGCTCTATATACATGGGCCAGTTTAAAAATAACAAGCCATATGGCGAGGGTTTTTTTATATACGAAGACGGGCAAAGTTATAAGGGGGGTTTTAAGGATGGAGAGCTTCATGGGAAAGGAGTGATGACTTATCCTGACGGGCGTCATTATGAAGGCGAATACAAGAACAGTAAGCGCAATGGTTATGGCGTTATGACGTATCAGGATGGCGGTAAGTATTCAGAAGCTAGTCGCTATGAAGGTGATTGGGTGGATGACAAGCGAAATGGGCTTGGGGTTATGATCTATCCAAATGACTCAAGGCGCCTTGAGGGCGAGTTTAAGGGCGACGTTTTTATTGTAAACTAGTATTATCAAGATCCACTTAAGCTAATTTTTTTGTGTTTATAATGCTTGATACGGAATCAATCTGATAACGCGCAAAAATATTTTTTTAATCTAAGGGGTAAGAATTTTGGACTTAAAGCTCATCTATTTCGACCTGCCGTTTTGGCGCGCTGAAATATCAAGACTGCCTTTATTTATTGCAAATATAGAGTTTGAAGATTTCAGGCCAAGCGATGAAGATTGGGACTACGCCAAAGAAAATGGGAAGATGAAGGATGGCACAATAATTCCTTTTCGCGAACTGCCTGTCCTCTCTATCAACGGTGAAAGCGTTGCCCAAACAATGGCGATTGCAAGAATATGCGGAAAGCTTGGCGGAATGTACCCAGAAGATATTGTTGCGGCAGGTAAGGTCGATCAAGTTGTTATTGCTGTTGAAAATATTAATGCCCTATTAAGCCCCTCAATGCGTGAAGAGGATCCAATTAAAAAGAAAGCTATGAGAGCAGAGTTGAGCGCTAATGAACTGCCAACATACCTTGGATATTTGCAAGCTATTATGGATGCCAATAACTCAGAGTGGTTTGTTGGAGATGATATGACGATTGCAGATCTTGCAGTTTGGAGTCTTTTAGGCTGGATTGCTTCGGGCGTGATTGACGACATCTCATCAGAGGTTATTCGTCCTTTTAAGGGATTAGTAAGGCTCTACAATGAAATAAATAAAAACCCTCGCGTGAGAGAGTGGAAAATTAAGACCTATGACTATGATAGGGTTCGAGATGATGAGTATAGCTTTGGGGTTCCAGACAGTATATAAAGGGATCTAGTTGAGCGCCTTCGAGTCTTCTAGGTAAGGCAGTTTATTTCGTATTAATGAAATATCACTGGAGTTAATCTCTCCAATGATGGTTTTTTCAGTGTTGCCGGCGATAGCAATGTCTAGCCCGTCAGGCCCAATTATCTTACTCTCGCCCATAAAGCTTATGCCATTTAAATTGCCAGTCGAGTTGGCATATACGACAAATATTCCATTTTCAAATGCCCTGCTCCTGCAAATATAGCGAGCCGCTGCAGGCCAATTTACAGATTGACCTGTAGGAGCGATAATCAGTTCAACACCTTCAAGTGCTAAGCTGCGAATTAATTCTGGAAACTCTAACTCGTAACAAATGACGATTGCAGATTTAATTCCATTGATCGTAATGATCGAGTTTTCACTGCCCGGTTTAAATATCTTTGACTCATCGGCAGTAGGCGGCAACATTTTTTTACGGTGATTTGCAACTGAAAGTCCTTTATTATCAAAATACTGCGCCGAATTAAAGAGTGCACCGTTATGCTTTTCGGGATAACAATAAAGTATGGCAGTTGAATATTTTTTAGCAAGCAGGCTTATTTTTTTAGAATATGCGCCGTCACTGGCTTCACAAAATTCCTGAATTTTTTCAAAGCTCCCGTACCCTGAAAGAAAAAGCTCCGGGCACACGATTAGATCTAGCACGCTATTTTTTTGTAATTGCTTCTCTAGCCTTTGAATCCTCTTTAAAGGGCTTTCATCGCGCATCTTGTATTGAAATACACCGACATTAATTTTCATTTTTGTACTCGTTTTTTTCGAATTTTTTTAAGCCAATTATAGGGCTTTATGATTAACCAGTATAGCCATACGGGAAGGCCAACTATAAAAAATATATGCCAATAGACGTTATAAAAGTCAAACCAAGTAATAATTAATTGGTTATCAAGCTTTGAGTAGGTTGTTGCAACGAAGAATGAAAATACCAGCCACGCCAGACTGAAGTAAAAACTAATTTTTGTTTTTAATGAGAAATTAATCACTAGAAATAGATGCACATAACCTTAATGTAACTATAATTTAAATTCAAAATAAATAGAGACTTTCGATGATAAAAACATTACAAATAACTGAAAAAGAAGCCTGGGATTTAGCCTTTAATGCTTTACGGAATAATCAAACTTCAGAGCATAATGCCAAAGAAGTGGCAGATGCGTTAATTAATGCTGAGTTTGATGGACAGGCTGGCCATGGCCTTTCGCGTATCCCATCTTATGTCGAGCAGTTAACTGCTGGAAAGGTTAAGGGTAATGTTGCCCCTTCACTTTTAGGCTCTAAAGGAAGTGTGATTCGAGTGGATGCTAATAATGGCTTCGCATTTCCCGCCATCTCATTAGCAATTAAAGAAATCACCTCTACATGTAAAAAATACGGCATCGCGGCAGCAAGTGTTTCTCGCTCGCATCACTTTGGACAGGCGGGAAGGCACGTCGAGCGCTTAGCAGAGCAGGGCCTTATTGGCTTGATGTTTGGAAATACGCCTAAAGCGATTCCGCCATGGGGAGGCTCCAAACCTTTATTTGGAACCAATCCAATTGCTTTCTCTGCGCCTAGAGATAATGATGCCCCTATGGTCATCGACATGAGTCTTAGTAAAGTGGCACGAGGCAAGGTGATGCTGGCAAATCAGCAAAATGAAAAAATTCCAGAAGGTTGGGCTATTGATGCTGAAGGCAAGCCAACAACTGATCCTAAAAAAGCGCTTGCAGGGGCGATGCTTCCAATCGGTGATGCAAAGGGAAGCGCTTTAGCGTTGATGGTAGAGATCCTTGCGGCCGGACTGACTGGCTCTAACTTTGGTTTTGAGGCGAGTTCATTTCTTGATGCTGAAGGAGGCTCTCCGGGGTTGGGCAGCTAATTATTGCAATTGACCCTAGCTTTTTTGCAGGAGATAGCTTTGGCGAGCGAACGGAAACTATCGTGGGCGCAATTCTTGAGCAGCCATCAACAAGACTCCCTGGCGATAAGAGGCTTGAAAAAAGAAAGTTACGCGAAAAATCAGAAAAAATTACTATTTCAAAAGAACTCCATGAAAAAATAAGCATTCTAATAAAGCGTTAATATTTTATTAC
>CAJXOB010000033.1 GCA_913057955.1 uncultured Gammaproteobacteria bacterium
CATAAATCACTTTTCAATTCACTCCTTTTTATTACTTTCGAATCCACAATTAAAAAACATAAACAAAATGTATAAACAAATCCTTTTAATCGCCCTCCTTTTTGTAGGCACAACAAGTGCTTTCGCTCAAAAGAAAGGAAAATCAAAAGATGCTGAAAAAGCTCCTAAAGACCTTCCAGATGGAATGTTCAATAGCTTTTCATTAAGAAGCGTTGGACCAGCTGTAAAATCTGGACGAATCGCAGATATTGAAGTTAACCCAAATAACTACTCTGAAGACTACTTAGCAGTGGCTTCTGGTGGCGTTTGGAAAACAACAAATGCTGGAACTTCCTACGAACCCATTTTTGATGGTGAAGGATCTTATTCTATCGGTTGTGTGAAAATTGATCCAAACAATACCAATATCGTTTGGGTTGGAACTGGTGAAAACAATAATCAACGTTCAGTAGCATTATTTATTGGCCTTGGTCATTATCATAATATGTTTACCAAAATTCAAAAAACAAACAAAGAGCGTTGGGGTTTGATAAATGAAAAAATAAATCAAGAACCTCTTTTATCTTGCACTCCAACTCTTGGAGGCTCAACATTTTGGGTAAAAATTCCAGAGTCAATTGACACTGAAAAACTTTGTCAAAAACTTTTAGTCAAAGGCGTAGCAGTTAGACCAGGAAATGCATCATTCTCTGAAGAGAAACCTCCATCAAACTATTTACATCTTGGTTACTCTGCGATTGATACTAATAAGATAAATAAAGGTATTGATATCATTGTGAAAGAAATTAAGATAATGATGTCTTGAAATATTTAAATTTATATAATGGAAAATCTATTCTATTTCATTCCTGAAAACTATCTTTTGATAGTTTTAGTTATACTGTTTTCAGGCTTTATCAGAGGTTTTTTAGGTTTTGGATCAGGATTAATAACCATTCCAATTCTCTCATACTTGTATTCTCCAATTTTTGCCATGGTATTTAATATTGCTATAGAAATTCCAGCAACTATTTACTTGACTTATGTAGGGGCCAAAAGCTGTAAATTTAAAGAAATATCTCCAATGTTTTTTGCGATGATGCTAACAATTCCGATAGGCACAATTTTTTTAATTTCAGTAAACGAACAATTAATAAAAATTATTATGTCTATTTTGGTAATATTTTTTGTAATTTTAATCGCAACAGGTTGGAAATTAAAGGCTTCTATTACAAAATATGTTCTCACAATAAGCGGCGTAATTAGCGGTCTAATGCAAGGAGCTACTGGCATGGGAGGGCCGCCTTACGCAACGGTTCTTTTATCCAAGGGTGACAATGATGAAGTAACAAGGGGAAATATATTAATCATGTCTACTGGAATTGTTATCAGCGCCATCATTAGCTTGTACTACTTTAATCTTTTTACTAAAGAGCTTCTATTAACAGGCTTAATAACTTCGCCACTTTATATACTTGCAACCTATTTTGGCTCTATGTTTTTTAATTTTTCAGGCAATAAATATTACATAAGTATTTCTTTATCTGCTCTTGGAATAATTGGAGTATCCACACTTATTGGCGCCCTTTATTAATAGCAATAAAAAACTAAACTCTAATTTTTTTATTTAAAGGGTCATACATTGGCTTAAGTGATACGCTCGCTTGCTCGATAACTCCTTCAACCTCGATAGTATAGTCAGCATTTAAAATGTCTTCATGACTTTCATTGGGTTGACATGTAACGTAACCAAGTCCTACTGCGCCACCTAGAGTATGACTATAGGTTCCACTTGTTAAGTGACCAACTATCTCACCATTTTTTAAAATAGGCTCATTATGGTATAGCATTAATTCAGGATTACTTAATAGAAATTGCATCACTCGCATTTCATAGCCAGAAGCTTTTTTAGACTTCACAGAATCATAACCAATAAATTTTCCAAATTTTGATTGTGTCTTATCAAGCTTTACAGCGAAACCAAGCCCAGCATCAATGACATGATCCTCATCTGTGATGTCATGGCCAAAATGCCTATAAGCTTTCTCAATTCGGCAGCTGTCAACTGTATGCATTCCAATCTGTCTTAACGAGAACTCTTCTCCTTTTGAATCAATTAGCTCAGCTACATAACTTGAAAATTCAATTGGAAAGTACAGCTCCCATCCCAATTCACCTACGTATGTAATACGATGTGCGCGAACATTTGCCATACCAACTTCAATATTGCGAACATTTGCAAATGGGAAGCTTTCATTACTCATGTCAGCATCAGTAAGGGATTGAAGTAAATCTCTTGAATTTGGCCCCATAATGGCTATACAACCCTCCGCACTAGTTGCATCAAATAGTGAACAACTAGCTTCTTCAGGCAAGTTCTTTTTAAGCCAATGCATATCCCTATTAAGGCACATTGTTCCACTCACAATTAGATAGTCATCTACACCTAGTCGAGTAACAGTAACATCAGCCTCAATACCTCCTTTATTGTTTAACCATTGCGTATAAACCATCTTGCCTGGATCAACATTTACATCATTCGCACAAATCATCTGTAAAAAGTCCATTGCATCTGACCCCTTAACTCTAATTTTGGCGTAAGAAGACATCTCATACATACCAACAGTCTCTCTAATGGCTTGCTGCTCTAATCTATGAAAGTCAAACCAATTTTGCCTACCCCATGAATATTCGTACTTGGCTTCGACTTTGCCAATTAAATCTTTCGGGACAAACCAGTTGGGTCTTTCCCAGCCGGCAACCTCACCAAAGCATGCGCCACGTGCTTTGAAAAAATCATAAAGAGGTGTCTTTCTTAAGCCTCTAGCTGTTTCATATTGGTGATATGGAAAATGATTTTCATAGAGATAGCCTAGAGTTTCAGTAACCCTATTCGCTAAGTAAATTTTATTATTTTGAAATGGCTCATTTCTTCTTATGTCTACATCCCATAAATCGCAAGGTGGTTCTTTTCCAACAATCCACTCAGCTAAATACTTTCCTGCGCCACCAGCGGCTTGAATACCAATAGAGTTAAACCCTGCTGCAACATAGAAATTTTCTAGCTCAGGAGATTCGCCAATTTGAAAATTATCATCTGGCGTAAAGCTTTCAGGTCCATTAAAAAAAGTTTCAATACCTAAGCTCTCCATCACTGGGACGCGATTCATAGCGAGCTCAAGATAAGGCATACAGTGTTCTAAGTCATCTGGGATCTGATCAAAACAAAAATCTTCGGGTATTCCATTTTGAGCCCATGGCTTAGCATTCGGCTCAAAAAGTCCTACTAATATTTTTCCAGCGTCCTCTTTGTAATATGCAGATTCATCAGGAACCCTTACTACAGGCATATCCCCTAGATTTGGAACTGTCGAAGTTAGAAAATAGAAATGCTCACACGCGTGAAGCGGAACCGATACCCCCGCCATTTTTCCGACCTCTCTAGCCCACATTCCGCCGCAATTCACTACGACTTCTGATTGAATATCGCCATATTCTGTTTGAACGCCTTTGGCCTTACCATTTTCTTTGATAATTCCAGTAACCTTGACATCTTCAAAAATTTTCACTCCATTATTTCTAGCGCCTTTGGCTAGAGCCATTGCAACATTCGCTGGGTCGGCTTTACCATCCTTTGGGATCCATGCACCTCCAACCACATCATCAAGGTTAAAAAGGCTAACTTTATCCCTAAGCTCTGCAGTGGTTAATATTTGAACATCAACTCCATGAACTTTAGCTAGAGAGGCGTTCCGCTTGTATTCAGTTAATCTTTCTTGATTAGTTGCAAGACTTATCGAACCTGTGCGGCGGTAACCAGTAGCCATTCCAGTTTCAGCCTCGAGTGTTTCGTAGAGGTTTCCTGAATATTTAACCATTTGAGTGAGATTAAGTGATGAGCGCATTTGTCCTACAAGACCTGCTGCATGCCAAGTCGTTCCTGAAGTAAGTTTTTTTCGTTCAAGAAGAATAACATCCTTATAACCTAGCTTAGCAAGATGATAAGCAACGGAACAACCAACAACGCCACCTCCAATGATTACTGCTTGAGCACTTTTTGGCAATTCTACTGACATGGCTTAATCCTAATATAAGGTAAAAAAAGGAATTATAAAACTATTTACCTTTCCATGGGACAAGATAATTTTCTGCAATTCTCATAAGGATGTCGATCGCATAACCAATAACACCAATAAGCACAATTCCCATAATTACAAGGTCTGTCATTTGAAATTTAGATGCATTGATAATCATCATTCCAGCACCCTTTTGGGCCGCCACAAGTTCGGCTGCTACTACAGTACCCCAACAAACCCCCATTGAGACTCTTGCTCCCGTAAAAATCTCAGGCAAGCTATTTGGAACAATTACCAATCTCATAATTTGCCATTTAGACGCACCTAAGGAATAAGCAGCATGAATTTTTGCTATATTGACACCTGAAACTCCTGCTCTAGCAGAGATAGTCATAATCCAAAGTGAAGCTAAGAAAAGTAAAATAATCTTTCCTTGCTCACCAATTCCAAACCAAATAATGACCAATGGAATAAGGGCTAGCGGAGGCACTGGGCGCATAAACTCAACAATTGGATCAAACCAGCCTCTAAACCAGCCAGAAAGCCCCATTGCATAACCTAAAGGAATACCTATGAGAGCACCAGCGACAAAACCAACAATAACTCTTAGCAGTGACCAACCTAAATGTTCAAATAGACTAAAATTTTTATATCCTTCTGATGAAACCTTTATTAATCTTGACCAAACGGCTTCGGGAGAAGGTAGCCATATTGGTTGCATCTGCCAGCCTTTATAAGGAGTAAGGCTCAGAGTTCCTTTAGCCGTCATATAAATTCGCGCATCATCAATAAATAGCTCACTACTAGGTGAAATGGGCTCTCCATTGATAGTAATAATTTTATATTTTTTGTCTTTGCCGCCAACATCATTTTTCTTAACTTTTATTAGCGCGCTGCGCCAAGCAATAATTTGAGCCGTGTCATTAAGCGCAAAACCTGAGCCTAGCTCAATATCTATTTTTTCGGGTATTTCACCAGTCTGCACATCATAGACAGAAATTCTAACGTCAGCATCGTCTTTCTCGCCTAATGAATTAACCGCAGTATAGGTAAATGAAAGCTCACCTATAAATGGGCCAGGAACATGAAATGGTATTAATTTTGAGCCAGTAAATGCAGCCCAGATAGCAAAAATAGCAAAAACTGAAATTATTGAAGCCGCCCTATTAGGGGTGACCGCACTCTCATCTCCAAATGTTACAGTTTTAAGACTTGTAAAATCTTCTCGTGATTTTGACATTGAACTTACTGCTTTAACAATATAGAAAGCAGCGATAAAGATTACAACATAGATAATTAAAATAGTCATCAGTTATCGTCCGTCCTACCCATTATTTCTTCTTCCATTTCCCAAATAATCGAGAGAATTTCATCACGAGTCTCAGTGTAGCCATCAGACTTTTTAACATCTCTGAGATCCATATTAACGCCCATTTCAGCAAAGGGTAATTTATACTCTTTGTGAATTCTGCCTGGCCTTGGAGCAAGCACTAACAGTCTTTCGCCCAGAAGAATAGCTTCTTCTACAGAGTGCGTAATTAATAAGATTGTTTTTCCAGTTTCTTTCCAAAGCTTTAATACCAAGCCCTGCATTTTTTCACGAGTTAAGGCGTCCAATGCGCCGAGTGGCTCGTCCATCAAAATAACATCTGGATCGTTTGCAAGGCAGCGCGCTAGAGCAACTCTTTGCTGCATGCCTCCTGATAATTCATATACAGCTTTATCTTCAAAGTCGGCTAAACCAACTACCCCCAATAAATGCTTTACTTTTTTATTTTGTTCAGCTTTTGGCATTCCTTTCATTCGCGGTCCAAATGCAACATTTTCTTGAACATTCATCCACTCAAATAAAGCGCCTTGCTGAAAGACCATACCGCGTTCAGCACCAGGCCCAAGAACAATTTGATCGTTAAGGACAACTTTTCCCTCTGTTGGAGCTAAAAAACCAGCAACAATATTTAGAAGTGTAGTCTTACCACACCCTGAAGGGCCAAGTACGGTAATAATTTGGCCTTCTTCTATGTCTAAAGATACATCTTTAAGAGCTTGAACTGAAGAGCCATTCTTCAAATCAAAACGCATTGAGATATTTTCAATTGATAAACCTTTCAAACCAAACTCCGAATTTATTTTTAAAAAAAAGGTGGCACACTAAGTGCGCCACCTTGAGTCTAACTAATACTTCTAAGCTTTTATTAAGCCTAATAAATCAGTATTTTATTGCGCTGCTAATCCTTGCAGACCATCAGTATTAATAGCGTTTGCGTAAGAACCACGCGCACTTGGAATACTACCAGCATTAACAAACACATCAGCTACGCCTTTCAAGACAGCAGCACCAGAACCACCAAGCCAGTTATTGCTTAGTTGTGAGCTAACTGAAGGGAATACAAATGTCGCCATTGTTTCAGCAGTAGCAGCTTCATCCATACCTGCATCTTTAGCAATATGAGGAATCATTAGTGAATGGAATCCACCAGAGTTCCACATAGCATTTGCAGCAGCAGTAACACCTAAGAACGTTTGAAGAACCTCAGCATTTTCATCAGCAAAACTTGCTGGAACTGAAGTTACGTCCCAAACTAGAATACCTAAAGCTGTTTTCTCATCACCAGTTAATAGAACATTACCATGCTCTAAAGCACGACGAAGTGACCCACCCCATCCACAGAACATATCAAGCTCACCTTGAGCAAAAGCAGCTGATCCTTCTGGCGGAGCCATGTCAACTACTTGCATTGAATCAACAGAAACACCAAAATGTTCCATTTGCTTCAAGTAACCGTAGTGAGCAGCAGTTCCAATTGGAACAGAAACTTTCTTACCAGCTAATTCTGATGCATTACTTGCATCAATTTCAAGGCCTGAAGCAACAACACAGTTGTCATTATCAGCATAACTTACAGCAACATCAACAATTTGAATATCTTGACCAGTAGAAGCGGCAACAATAAATGGTGGAACGCCTTGACTTACTGAGATATGGATGTCACCAGAAGCCATAGCTGCAGACATCGCAGTACCTGTACCAAAAGCTTTCCAGTTAACTTTCATACCCAAAGCTTCGTCATATGCACCAATTTGTTTCGCATATTCAAACGGCATTGGCCATTCTTCAAAATAAGCCACGTTAAGCTCATCAAGAGCCATTACATTGACAGTAGCAATTGCACTGACAAATGTTGCTCCAATTTTTTTATAAATACTTTTCATTATTTCTCCATAATTTTATAAATATTAAATAACCAATTCAGTAAAAAAAATACTTAAAAAAAAGGTCTTATTAAAAACCAATTTAATAAATTAGTAATATTTTTCAAAACTGAAACCATATATTACCAAAAAAAAGACCAGTTAAATCTCATTTTTCAAAAATCAGTTTAATTTAATAATACTAATTTAAAAAAAGAAAATATAGAGCCAGAGTTGTATTTATTAATAGACCAGTTGGAGTTAGTCCATTTTTTGATTAAAAATTAAACACTTAACTCTAAAAAAGTTTATTTAGCTAACTCTAACGATCGAAGCGATAGCGCAATTTTATCGAGTGAAGTATTGATGAGTTTATAAGCCCCTTCTGCCCCATAAAGCTTTGACAACTCAACAGCTTCATTAATAACTACCTTGTATGGAACTTCGAGTTGGAACTTTAATTCATAGACGCCTAAATACAAAATAGCTTTTTCAGTTGGTCCGAGTTCACTAATATCTCTATCAAGCGAAGGGTTTATAATTTCATTGAGTACTGAAATGTTTTTAGGGATATTTAAAAATAAATTTGAGAAGAACGCTTTAGAAATCTTTCCTTCTTTTTGATTAAGGAATTGCTGCTCAATTTGAGGTATATCGCCACCAGACACTAGCCATTGATATAAAGCCTGAACAACTCTGGCTCTTGAGCGCTGTTTTGGTGTCACAGCTTTTCGAGTAAGTTTATCATTCTAATTGTGCTCTCGGCTGCTTCTGCGCCTTTATTCTCAGAATTTGATCCTGATCTCTCAATCGCTTGCTCTACTGTATCAACTGTTAAAACACCGAAAGCAATAGGAATTTCTGAGTCTAGTGCAACTTTTGAAATACCTTTTACGCACTCACCAGCTACAAATTCAAAATGAGGAGTTCCGCCACGTATTACAGCTCCTAAAGCCACGATGCCATCATATTTACCACTATTAGCGGTCTTTTTAAGAATCAAAGGGATTTCAAAAGCCCCTGGAACATAAAGAAGGTCAATGTCAGCCTCGCCAGCTCCATGCTTTAATAGAGATTCTTTGGCGCCACTTATTAAATGCTCAACCACAAAGGAATTAAATCGACCTGCAACAAGTGCAATCTTTTTATTCCTAATAGTCAAATCACCTTCGATAGTTTTCATTCCTTACTCCTTCATGTTTACATATTCACTAATGGTTATTCCAAAACCTTCCAATCCAGGCCATTTTTTTGGCTTGCCTAGAGATTTCATAGACGTAACCCCAAGGTCAGATAGTATTTGAGCGCCAATTCCAAAAGTCTTCCCATCATCGCTACTTCTGTAGTCTTGATTGTCAATATTTTCAAGAATAGCCTGATTATCCTGTTTACGTAACAGCAAAAAAACGCCACTCTCAACTTCAGAAATCATACTTAAAGCACTATTGATACTAAACCCACGATTAACTTCTTGCATCACATCTTTAAAGATATTTTCCATATGAACCCTAACATAAGGCTCAATTGACTTATTGATTGATCCCTTCACTAAAGCGATATGAATATCATTATGTATTGTGTCTAGATAAGAATAAAGCTCAAATTGACCATATTTAGTATTAAAAGGCCTCTGACTAATTCTTTCTACGGTTTTTTCATTCTCAACTCTATAATGAATTAAATCAGCAATGTGGCCTAACTTTATTCCATGCTTCTTTCCAAATTTTTGTAAATCAGCGCTTCGCGCCATTGAGCCATCATCATTTAGTATTTCAACAATTACTGAGGCAGGCTCGAAGCCTGCTAATCTAGCCAAGTCACAACCAGCTTCAGTATGTCCTGCACGAATTAGAACTCCTCCCTGCTGAGCCATTAATGGAAAAATATGGCCGGGCTGAACAATATCAAAAGGTTTTGCATTTTTAGCTACAGCATCAAGAATAGTTTTGGCTCTATCCGATGCCGATATACCCGTCGTCACTCCTGTAGCAGCCTCAATAGAGACCGTAAAGTTTGTCGAGTGGAGATCACTATTTTTTGAAACCATCAGAGGAAGGTTTAATTGCTGACAACGCTGTTGTGTTAAAGTTAAGCAGATCAATCCTCTGCCATGCGTAGCCATAAAGTTAACATCTTCTTTAGTAACTTTTTCTGCAGCAATCAATAAATCACCCTCATTTTCACGATTTTCATCGTCCATAAGAATAATCATCTTTCCTTGCTTGTAGTCTTCTAAGAGTTCTTTAATCGATGCTTTCATAAGTATCTACTTTTTGGTTACAAGTGTTCATTTTTATCTAGCGCCGAAAGATCAACTCCAGAATCAATCTTGTGATTAATTAGTTGTTCGAGGTGTCTAGCAATTATATCTATCTCTAAATTAACCTTTGATTTTTCATTCAGATCACCCAACGTAGTTGCTGACAAGGTATGAGGGACTATATTAACATCAAAAATATTACCTGCAACGCCATTGACTGTTAGGCTAACCCCGTTAATACAAATAGATCCCTTTTTGGCAATATATTTCATCAAGTCGGTCATGACTTTAATTTTTAAACGCGTACTTTCGCCTTCAGAATAAACAGAACACACCTCTCCAACGCCGTCAACATGGCCACTCACTAAATGGCCATCAATACCTTGGTTAAGTCTTAAAGACTTTTCTAAATTAACGTGCTGACCTTCCGTTAATTCTGAAAAGGTAGTGCAGCTTAAGGTCTCTTGAGAGACGTCGGCAGTAAAAAAATTTTTCTTTAGCTTAGTAGCAGTTAGGCAAACGCCATTAACCGCAATACTATCCCCCACATTAGAATCAGCCAGATCAAGGTCATCAGAATTAATCACAAGAACAGCTCCTTTTTCAGAAGGGTGGACTTCGTGAATGCTGCCTTTTGCTTGAATAATCCCTGTAAACATTTATAAAGTAATCTTATTAGTTAAAGTAAATTTTACGCTTAAATATTTTTATTGACTTATTTAACCACCAAACAAAAGGTTTTGGAATCAATAGATTTCTAGGTAATCTTTAATTAAATTCACACTTGAGTTAACAAGTAGTCCTCATAATTACCAGAATAATATTCAGCACCATCTTCCTTAAGCTCAATTATCTTGGTTGACAAAGAAGAAACAAACTCTCGATCATGACTTACAAATATTAATGTTCCTTCGTAGTTATCAAGTGCTAAATTTAAAGCCTCAATTGACTCCATATCTAAGTGGTTTGTTGGTTCATCCATCAACAATATATTTGGCTTTTGAAGCATTAATCTTCCAAAAATCATCCTGCCTTTCTCGCCACCAGATAATGACTTTACAGATTTTTCAACATCTTCTTTTCCAAATAACATTTTTCCCAACACAGATCGCATCATTTGAATATCGTCTTTTTCGTTCTTAAATTGAGTCATCCATTCTAAAACATTCATGTCTTTATCAAACTCACCACTGTGATCTTGAGCGTAATACCCAATATTTGCATTCTCACTCCATTTAGTTTTTCCACTATCAGAACTAAGTTCACCTAACAAAGTTTTTAAAAGAGTTGTCTTTCCAGATCCATTTTGGCCAATAACAGCAACCCTTTGACCCTTTTCAATTAATAAATTAATATCCTTAAAGACTGGCTCATCATCAAAACTTTTAGTAAGACTTTGAACCTCTAAAATATTTCTAAATAATTCTTTAGTCTGGTTAAAAATAATATAAGGACTAACTCGAGATGAAGGCTTAATGTCATCAAGTTCAATCTTATTAAGTTCTTTTTGGCGAGAAGTTGCCTGTTTTGCTTTAGAAGCATTAGCTGAAAATCGAGATACAAAATGCTTTAGATCTTTAATTTTTACTTCTTTTTTGGCATTTTCTGATCGCATTCTTTCTTGAATAGCAGTTGCTGCAATCATAAAGTCATCATAATTACCTGGGAAAACATTTAGAGCACCATAATCAAGGTCTGCCATATGCGTACAAACACCATTTAAAAAATGTCGATCATGAGAGATTATTACCATTGTAGATTTTCTTGTACTCAACACTCCCTCTAGCCAACGAATTGAATTAATATCAAGGTTATTTGTAGGCTCATCTAAGAGAAGAACTTCGGGATCAGAAAAAAGAGCCTGAGCCAACAGAACTCTTAGCTTCCATCCTGGAGCAATTTCGCTCATTAGGCCATAATGCTGATCTAAAGGAATATCAAGGCCCTGCAAAAGCTCACTTGCTGAAGATTCTGCTGAGTAACCATCCATTTCAGCAAACTCCATTTCTAACTCAGCCACCTTTGTGCCATCCGCCTCAGACATTTCAGGTAAGCCATAAATTCTTTCTCTCTCAGCTTTAATTTTCCAGAGCTCTTTGTGCCCCATAATTACGGCGTCGACAACGCGATACTCCTCAAATGCAAATTGATCCTGAGAAAGCACTCCTAGTCTCTGTCCATCACCAACCATTACTGAGCCCTGCGATGGCTTTAAATCTCCAGTTAGTATTTTCATTAACGTAGATTTTCCGCAGCCATTTGCACCAATCAAACCATAGCGATTACCACCCTGAAATTTAACAGAAATATTTTCAAATAGAGGTTTTTCACCAAATTGCATGGTGATGTTGGCAGTTGATATCATTGTCTTTTAAAGATTTATAAAAAAAAATATTATCCCATAACGACTCACGAAAAGCATGGCAATTATCTATTAGGATAACTAACAAAACATTTCACTAATAAGTATAAAATATATTTGCTTATGAAATTAAATCCCGCTACAAGAACCAGACAAATGCCTGATAAGCAACTACTATCGGCGATCTTAGCGTTAATTATCTTTGGATGGATTATGGTTTACTCAGCCTCCTTGTCATATCATTCAAGCCCTCTATACTTTATTAAGCAAACTCTTTTTATATTTATGGGGCTTACCGCTGGTTTAATAACCTTAAATACGCCAATCTCAGTTCTTCAAAAATACTCAATTCCATTATTTATATTGACTCTTTTTTTGCTATGTGTTGTTTTTTTACCCAGCCCAATTGGACATGAAGCGAAAGGTTCAACTCGTTGGATCAATTTTGTTTATTTTAAATTTCAACCCTCAGAATTAATGAAATTATCTATGATCTTGTTCATGGCTGGTTTTCTCATTCGCCAAGAAAAAGACCTTCGAAAGCCTTGGATGGGGTTTTTAAAAACAATTGCTATTATTGGCGTGACAGGTCTCTTAATATTACTTGAGACTGATATTGGGGCTACTCTTATAATCTCACTTACAGCAATGGCGATGCTGTATGCAGCTGGATCATACATCAAGCAACTTGTGGTAGTTACTTCAGGGTTGTTTATCTTAATGGGAATTATCATTACTATAATTCCTAATAGATTTGAAAGGTTTATATCTTTTTGGACAAGTGACTTTTGGAATAGTGATAATTCCAAACTAGACCAAACAAAAGCTGCTTTAATAGGAATAGCTAGAGGTGACTTATTTGGTGTTGGAATAGGCGCAGGTATTCAAAAATTTAAAAACAGAGGGGCAACCGGTTCTTTACCAGAAAGACATACTGATATGATTTTTGCAGTTATTGGAGAAGAACTAGGGGCTCTTGGAATGTTATTTGTGCTTTTATCATTCTTATACATTCTTCTTAAGGGGTTTTCAATTGCCAAGCTTGCACTCCAAAAAGGCAGAAACTATAGTTCTTATGTTGTTTTTGGTATTTGCACTTGGTTTGCGATGCAAATAACTGTAAATATAGGAATGAATCTTGGACTTCTTCCACCAAAAGGATTTACATTGCCTTTGTTAAGCTATGGAGGCACCTCAATGATTTTCTCAATAATTGCTCTAGCTATAGTTCTAAGAGTCGACATGGAAAATAGAATTAAGTTCTCTAACCAGCGTAATCATGTCTAAAAAAATTCTTATTATGGCTGGAGGAACTGGTGGTCACATTTTTCCAGCGCTTGCTATTGCAAAAGAACTTGAAACCAAAGGGGCAGTTATAGAATGGCTTGGAGGAAAAAAAGGAATGGAATGTACTCTAGTCCCTCAGCATGGCTTTCGCTTTAACGGAGTTTATAGTAGTGGCTTGAGAGGAAAAAAATTTACCACTCTTTTTAAAGCTATTTTTTTGCTTAGTTTTGGGCTTTTACAAACAATTCTAGTGTTTATCAGGTTTAGACCAGATAAAGTAATTGGAATGGGGGGTTATGCTTCTGGAATTGGTGGCATCATTTCCAAAATATTTTTCACCCCATTAATTATTCATGAACAAAATACTATTCCAGGAACAACTAATAAATTATTAAGCAAGATTGCTAAAAAATGTTTTCAAGCTTTTGACAATACATTTCATAAAGATGTGCATGCTATTACATCAGGCAATCCAATACTTTTTACTCCAAACTCCAAAAAAACACCTGATTCAGTTAAAAATATACTTATTCTTGGAGGGTCTCTTGGCGCTCAAAAAATTAACCAAACTATTCCTAATATTAAGGTGCCTTTGAATATATGGCATCAAACTGGAGAAAAGCACTTTAATGAAGTAAAGGCTTTATATGTAAACAGTATCCATTCTGAAGTTAAGATTGAGGCTTTCATTGACAACATGGCTGAAGCCTATGCTTGGGCTGATCTTGTTATCTGTAGAGCTGGAGCTATGACAGTATCTGAGCTTATTGCTTCAAAAACAATTGCAATACTTATTCCATTCCCTTTTGCAATAGATAATCACCAAACAACTAACGCCCAACACTTATCTAAAAATGGAGCCGGTATACTTGTTAAAGAGGCTTCTTTTAATTCAGAAAGAATTGAGAAAGAACTTCTTGCACTGGACTCTAAAAAACTCAACGAAATGACTAAGAAGTTAGAGTTACTTTCAGTTCCGAATCCTCAGATGATAATTGCTGACTATCTTCTTTGTTAATTCCAAGGCGACTGAAAAGTAGCTGATCATTAGCTGAAGTTGGATTATCAGTAGTTAATAATTGTTCACCATAAAAAATGGAGTTAGCACCAGCAAAGAAACAAAGTGCCTGCATTCCTTCTCCCATCTCAAGTCTTCCAGCTGAAAGCCTTACTACTGATTTAGGCATTAAAATTCTTGCAACTGCAATCGTCCTTACAAATTCACTTTCACTTGGTGGTTTAACATTTTCAAATGGTGTCCCTGGAATAGGAACAAGTAAGTTAATTGGAACGCTATCAGGGTGTTCTTCAAGATTAGATAGAGATTGCAACATTGAGGCTCTATCTGTTTCCGTCTCACCCATCCCTAGGATACCACCACTACAAACATTAATATTTGCGTTTTTAACTGCTTCTAAGGTATCTAACCTGTCTTGAAAATTACGCGTTGTAACAACATTAGGGTAGTGCTCTTTTGAAGTATCAATATTATGATTATAGTAATCTAAACCAGCTTCTTTAAGAGTGGATGCTTGCTTTGGAGTAATCATTCCTAGAGTAACGCAAGTCTCCATTCCCATCGCCTTAACACCTTTAATCATTGGAATGACTTTATCAAGGCTTTTATCGGTAGGGTTTCTCCAGGCAGCACCCATACAAAACCTAGAGGCGCCTTTATCTTTGGCTTTTTTAGCTTGATGCAATACTTGGTCAATTTCCATTAATTTTTCACGCTCAAGACCCGTATCATAT
Source organism: uncultured Gammaproteobacteria bacterium (assembly GCA_913057955.1). Classification (GTDB taxonomy): domain Bacteria; phylum Pseudomonadota; class Gammaproteobacteria; order PS1; family Pseudothioglobaceae; genus Pseudothioglobus. The sequence goes on from CAJXOB010000033.1 coordinate 14,909, forward strand.
TTTGAGCTTTGAGAGCAATAAGAGCAATCTTCAGGGCATGCGCCAGTTTTAATATTTAATAAAGAGCTAACTTGAACTTTATTTGGATCAAAAGTTTCTCTATGAATACTATGCGCTTTAAAAAGGAGATCATTGAAAGGAAGCTCAAATAAAGCTTTTATTTCATCTAATTCCCAATCATTTTTGATTTCAATCATTTGTTTTTATATGTTTAAGATAATTAATTTTACCGCATACTATAGTAATAAAAAGAACAATAAAAAGCCGCGCATTGCGCGGCTTTTTATTAACGAATATAAATCTTAGCAGCTATAGTATAAATCAAACTCAAGCGGCTGAGGTGAAGCCCTCATTGCAGTTACTTCTTTCATCTTAAGCTCGATAAATGAATCAATAACTTCGTCTGTAAAGACTCCGCCTTGCTTAAGAAATTCACGATCATCATCAAGCGCTTCCAAAGCGATATGAAGCATACCAGCAACCTTAGGAATCGAGCCGTCACTTTCTTCATAAAGATCTTGGTCTGCAGGCTTACCAGGATGGATTTTATTTTTTATGCCATCAAGGCCCGCCATTAACAATGCTGAAAACGCAAGGTAAGGGTTTGCAGTTGAGTCTGGAAAACGAACTTCAATACGACGTCCTTTAGGATTTTTAACAAAAGGTATTCTAATTGCTGCTGAACGATTCTTAGCAGAATAAGCCAACATTTCTGGCGCTTCAAATCCTGGAACTAGTCTCTTATAAGAATTTGTAGAGGGATTAGTAAAAGCGTTTAATGCTTTTGCATGTTTAATAATGCCGCCGATATAAAAAAGTGCCATTTCACTTAAGTTTCCATATTGATCACCATCAAACAAGTTGACTCCATCTTTTGCAATAGACATGTGAACATGCATTCCGTTACCATTATCAACTGCGATCGGTTTAGGCATAAATGTAGCTGTCTTTCCGTATAGGTGAGCGACATTATGTACGCAGTATTTAAAGATTTGAGTTTCGTCAGCTTTCTTAACAAGTGTGTTATATAAAGCACCAATTTCACACTGCCCAGCAGTTCCAACTTCGTGGTGATGAACCTCAGTAGTAACACCCATTTCTTCAATTGCTAAACACATTTGCGAGCGAAGATCGTGCAATGAATCAACTGGGGGTACTGGGAAATAACCACCCTTAATGCCCGGACGGTGACCTTTATTTCCGCCTTCCATGTCAACTCCAGAATTCCAAGCTGCCTCTTCTGAGTTAATTTCATAAAAAGCCTTACCCATTCCATGACCAGTGTCCCACTTAACACTATCAAAAACAAAAAATTCAGGCTCATTTCCAAAATATGCTGTATCACCAACACCAGAAGCCTTCATGAACTCTTCAGCGCGATAAGCAATTGAACGAGGATCTTTAACATAGCCCTTTAAATCACTTGGCTCAATAATATTACAGCGAATGTTTAAAGTTACTTCCTCAGTAAAAGGGTCAAGAACTGCTGTTTCAGTATCTGGGGAAAGAATCATGTCAGAATCGTTAATAGTTTTCCAGCCCGAAATAGAAGAACCATCAAACATTTGACCATCTTCTAATTTTTCAACATCAATTGTATGAGCTGGAACACTTACGTGCTGCTCTTTTCCTATTGTATCAGTGAAACGAAAATCTATAAACTTTATGTTTTCATCTTCGATCATTTTCATTACTTTTTTTGCAGACATAGATGTACTCCTAAAAATATTAATAAATAACAAGATTGACAGGCATTGTCAGGAAGTCTGCGCCGTTGCAAACGGTGTTGCAAGCTCATTGAGAACATAGCAAGGGTATTTCAAGCTGTAATTATATCCTAAATTAATTAAAATTACTCCAGAAATATATTCAACTTAAGTTTACTTTAATGAAACCCAATCCCTGGGTTTTAAAAAATAACTGGTTAGCTTTTCTTCTTCGCTATTAGGTTTAGTTTTAAATTGGTAAAACCACTTAACTGTTGGTGGCAGTGACATTAAAATTGACTCAGTCCTGCCGCCACTCTGCAAGCCAAATAACGTCCCTCTATCATGTATCAAGTTAAATTCTACGTATCGACCACGACGATACAATTGAAAGTCTTTCTCACTCTCATTATATGGGGTACTCATTCTCTTTCTGACAATGGGTAAATAAGCCTCACTAAAATGATTGCCAACACTTTTCATGAAGTCAAAGCATTCATCAAAACCACCACTATTCAAATCATCAAAAAACAACCCTCCAATGCCGCGTTGCTCATCTCGATGACCTAAGTAAAAGTAATCATCACACCATTTTTTATATTTTGGATAAACATCTTC
>CAJXOB010000034.1 GCA_913057955.1 uncultured Gammaproteobacteria bacterium
TGAGACAGTTCTTATGTTTTAATTTAGATAAGTAGAAGTTATTTTTTTCACAATCAAAGGGGAATACAATGAGTTTATCTTTAATTTTTAGGCTTAATGCAGCTTTTGCTCTGCTCTGGGCTATACAACTAGTCTTTATGCCAAATATGATGTTTGCAATGTATGGATGGGCGCCATCTACTGGTCTTACTGCATTAGCCCAGGCAGCTGGAACTGCAATGACAGGTATTGCAATTCTTTCCTTTGGCTTACCTAATTGGACAAGTGAAGATCAGCTAAAAACTGCTGCAAAATCTGTTGGTCTTGTTGCGGCTTTATTCGTACTACTTCAGCTATATCAAATACTAATTTCTGGCGCCGCGCCTGGTGCTGCTATGGATTGGATTAGCACAGCAATAACCGCTCTTTTTGCAATTGGTTTTTTTGCCAAGTCTAGATAAGAAAAATAAAAACATTTAGTCTTTAAAAGGAGGTCATAATTGACCTCCTTTTTTATTGCTTAAAAAAAATTTATAATGACCTCTAAGCAAATTCTATTAGCACTTATTGTTCCTATTACCTGGGGACTTGGTTTTACTCTTGCAAAGATTGGTTTAGAGCAGTTTCCTACGCTCCTAATTATGTCAATTCGATTTGGAATAGCGGGCTTAGTTCTTGTTTGGTTTACAAAGCCGCCATGGGGTCATATGCGTGAGATTTTTATGGTTGCCCTTATTGGCTCAACAATTCAGTATGGTCTTACCTATAACGGCTTAAGAGGTATTGACGCCTCTACAGGCGCTATTTTAGTTCAACTGGAGGGGCCAATATTAGCGCTTATGGGGGTTTTTCTATTAAAAGAAAAGCTTGGCATTACTAGGGCGTTAGGAATGGGACTAGCAGTTATTGGCGTCATCATTATTGCAGGAGAGCCAAGACTTGATGGTCAGCTTGATAGCGTCTTACTTTTAATAGTGGGTTCAGCAGTTTGGGCAATTGCTCAGATTATGGTAAGCAGACTGAAGGGAATCTCAGGCATTACTATATTAGCCTGGGTTGCAATAATGGCCACCCCACAAATGCTTATTGCATCTTTAATAATTGAGGATGGACAATGGCTTGCAATAACAACTGCGAGTTATATTGACTGGTCAATAATTCTATACTTAGCATTGATTATGACTGTATTGGGTTACAGCGTCTGGTATCACTTATTGAGCAGTGTGGATGTAAGCAAAGTATCGCCTTTTTTGATGCTCCTTCCAATCACCTCAATTATTGCAGGAATGATTCTTCTTGATGAAAAATTTACATCGTCAATGGCGATTGGTGGTCTAATGATAATGGCTGGAGTTGCCAGTACCCTTATTAATTGGAACTGGCCAAAAAAAACAATTAACTTGTCTTAAATAAGTTTTATTTATAAAACGGGTCTACCGCCTCAAATTGAGATGATAGCTTTCTAACCCATTTAGAAAATGCAACTCCCTTATTAAGTTGTATCGAATTATTATCTAAACGGGCATTTTTCACTACGGCCCCATTTAATGGTAACTCCATTTGTTCATGAAGCAATTTAGACTCCTTGTCTAAATCCTTTCTTAAATCTTTTAACTGTTTAATCACACTACTTTCTGACATTGATTTTCACTCCTAATCAAAATTAATTTATTTATCTCGTTTGCGCAGATTGCCCTTTGAGACTTTTAGGGATGCCTTATATTTACTTTCCCAATTCTTATTTAGTTTTGACGTAGTAATATCTTGATAATCGACACCACTAATATCTTTAAATTCAGAAATCGCATCCTCCATAGCAGTCTCAAAAACGCCAGAAAGAGTCATACTGTATCCGAACTGCTCTGCAGCAATTGATGCGCCTTTGAATGCCTCAAAAATAGGTCTGCGAATCCTAACGCTGACTACCCTCTTTTCATCCACTTTTTGATTTTTTGTTACGTATTTGCCCATCTAAAGATTTATTAATTTACTAGCTAATATTAAGTATACACTTTTTGTATACATTAAGTATTTATATTAGTAATCTTTTTGTAAACAAAATAAAAAAATAATTTAAAAAAAATTGGAAGCTATAATTAATTTATAAACAAATTTAATATATTGCAAAAAAAATGTCGGATATTAGTTCGCTAGACCAATCCATTAAAGTGGGCGAAGGGAAGTTTCAAAATTTACGTCCAAATATAGAAAAAAAAATTCTATGGGCTCACAAGCCATCTATTAAGACAAAATTAAGCTTAGTTTTTATTCATGGTTTTTCAGCATCACGGTCTGAGCTTAGCCCAGTAATTGAAAACGTCGCCAAAGAACTTAAAGCAAATGTCTTCTTCACAAGGCTTACTGGGCATGGCCTGGATGCTAAAGCTCTAGGTGATGCTACTTGCAATGAGTGGATGAAAGACACTTATGACGCCATAGATATAGGAAAAATGATTGGCGATGAAGTTATTCTTATTGGTTGCTCAACTGGATGCTCTTTGATACATGTCGCCCTTGAACATGTAAGACAGGTTAAAGCAGTAATCTACGTATCCCCTAACTTTGGCCCCAATTCATCTAAAGGCCAACTTTTACGTGCTCCTGGAGCAAGATGGTTTGTACCCCTTTTATTTGGAAAAGAACACTCCTTTATTGCAAAAAATGCTGAACATGCAAGGTGCTGGACGACCAGCTACCCCTCCAAAGTATTATTTGCAGTCAAAGACTCAGTCGTTTCTGCTCATAGAGTCAAGCATAACAAAATTAAAGTGCCAACTCTATTTTGGTTTTCAGACGACGATCAAATAGTTTCAGCAAAAGCTACTCGAAGAATTATTGCTAAAATGGGTGACAACGCTTCTGTTTATAACCCATTACTTACGAGTGAGGACGACCCCTCTAAGCATGGCATTCTTGGTGACATATTAAGCGCATCTCAAACGCCAAATGGAGTTCATAAAATTGTAGACTGGCTTAAAAAAACTAGTATTTTCGTTTTAACTTAGCACCCTTATAAAGAATATCTGACAAGTTCTCTTCTGCAATTTTTCTTTGAGAAACTGTTATTGGGTCCATATTATATTTAGGCCGGTCAAGAGCCAAACCATCAACATCATGTCGTGCTTTGCCTCTTATGTGAGTCCATATATTCCTCCCAACAACCTGCTTTATTTCAGGTGAAATATAGGATTGAAGTGAAAAGCCAATCCTTCTTTGATTGCTATTATTAGGCTGGGAGCCATGAATAATTGCGCCATGATGAATCGACATTTCTCCTGGCCTTAATATAAGATTAACCGCCTTATTCTCATCAACATTTGGAATAACTTGACCCCTCGTTAAAATGTTGTTTTCTGCATAAGTATCCTCATGCTTTTGTATCGCTGACTTATGGCTTCCTGAAATCATCGTCATACAGCCTGTCTCTATATTGCTTGGACTAAGTGCGATCCACGGAGTTGGAAAATCTACACTATCAAGGCCCATATAAGTGGCGTCTTGATGCCAGCTTACATACTGCTTAGAGGAGGGCTCTTTAATAAACATAACTGAAGCCCATAGAGCAATATCAGGACCAATAAGGTCTTCCATTGCATCTACTATAGTGGTATTGTGAGCGAGCGCATCTAAAAAGGAAAATGAGAGATGTAAATTATTGCGACTCTCTGCGTTAATTTCCTCAGGGTATAGCTCTTCAGCCTCTTCAAGTTGAGTTTTAATTGACAAGGCATCTGCTTCTGTAATAACTCTCAATGGAGATATAAAACCTTCATCATGATATTGCTCAATCTGACTTTTTGATAAAACTTTATGCATTAATTTTATTCTTTAGTATGAATGGTAATTTATTCAAAAAATTATATTTTATTACAAATATTAAAAAAATTTAACCTTGTTACTTCAATTCTTTATACTTAATATATTAAATAAAATTAAAAAATTTATGAATAATATTTTTACTAAACATCCCAAAGAATTTGGTTATAACTACTTTCAGCATCTTTGGGGGGCGTGGAAGTATTGCCTTACACTTTTAGGGCTTTTAATTATTGCCTTCGTTCACTCTATTTTGCCATTTACTTTTAAAGAAACTGTTAGTAAGAAAATTGTGAAGATGGCGGATGAACATAAAAAAATGACAAATTCTTCTAAAATTCATCAATAATTCACATAGTCTTGTCAAAAATTAATCTAAACTGCACTTTATGAAATACTTACTGACCATTCTTGCAGCTCTAATTTTAAACACCTCTGTTTCAGCAGCAATGTCTCCTCGTTTCTATGAAACTGAAATTCTTGGTAATTGGGTCTGTAAAGATACTCTTCCTGGATATATAGCCTTAGAATTTATAAGGTATAAGAAAGATGGAACTTGGAATAGCTTTGGCCAGCTAATTGTCGATTTTCCAGTTGAGGAAAATACAGTTAAAGTTAACTATAGTGCACTTGGAACTGGAATTTGGGAAATTGAAGGGCAAAGTTTAGTAAGTATGATTGACTCTATTAAGGTTATTAATAGAAACCATCCTTGGCTTGACAGTTACTTTAATATGGAAGAGCAATTTACTCTTAATGATAAAAGATCTGAAGAAATTGTTGTTCTATCTGATGATTACATTAATCTTCAGCCTTCAACTGGCAAACCATACGAATGTCACAAGATTGAGATATAACTAGCCTTACCTTTTATTATATTTCTGAGAGTTACCCTTTGATAAGTTAATAGGATATTTTTCCGAATTTCTCTCTAATTTACTTTTTATTGCACTCTCTAAATCAATTTCAAGAACACTACAAAAACGAAGCAGATACATTGCAATATCAGCAACTTCATCATTTATTGATTCTATCTGTTTTTGATCAGGCGAATTAGACTCTTCGGGTTTAAGCCACTGAAATATTTCAACCAATTCCGATGCCTCAACGCTCAGCGCCATTGCTAAGTTTTTAGGGGTATGAAATTGTCTCCAGTCCCTTTCAATTGCAAACTTTTCAAGCTGGTTTTGTATTTTAGATATATCCATATTACATAAAATTAGAAAAAACCCAAGTATACTTCTTCGTTTATAAATTAATTGAAAATTTAACAACTCAAGTGCTCTATGGAAATTCAAATTTTATGTCAATTTTTTTTAATATTATTTGGTATTTTTTTTGCAATTCAGCTTATATTTAATACAAAACTATTTGCGCAAAAAAGTCTTCGAATTTACTCAAAACAAGCTCAAGGTTCTCTAAAGCCATTAGGATTTTTATTGCTTGCAATGGTTTTAATGTTAGTTGTAACACTTCCAATGCTTCAAATTGGAGGCTTTGGATCTGCAAGAGAATTAATTGCTGTAATTGGAATTTATACGGCTATTACGTTTATTTGGAATATGGGCCAATATTTAAAAATATTTCAAACCCCTGATGGCAGAGAATATTATAAAAAGAATACTTTTAGGCCTTTAGTAGTTTTTTTAGTGACACTTATTTATTTCCTTGCATCTTAATTTATAGTAATCTAAAAAAAATATCTCGCAACATTAATAGCAAACAGAAATCAGTATAATAATTTAGATCGATATGAGTCGAAAATTTAATTAACTTAGGGAGATACTATGGATATTCAAGTTTTGTGTCATGCTTTTTTAATACTTTTTGGTGGCTTTTTTGCAATTCAGCTTACGTTTAATTCATCCAAATTTGCGGCGACACTGCGAATGGACTCTCCTCAAGCTGCTGCAGCGTTTAAACCTGCTGGGTTTTTAATGTTTGGATTTGTTTTAATGCTTATTGCAACGCTTCCGATGCTTCAAATTGCAGGTTTTAGTTCTGGAAAAGAAGTGGTGGCTGGAATAGGACTTTTTACACTTTTTGCATTTATTTACAATATGGGTCAATTTTTGAAAGTATGGCCAACTTTTGATAGTGCTGACCATGAAGTTAAAAACGCTATACGACCTCTAATACCTTTAGTAGCAGTATTAATTTACTTCTTTTCGGGATAACCAATAATTAATCTAAGGAGACAATATGTCAATATTTAAAACACAAGAAGCAGCACAAGAAGCAAAAGATATGGATGCTTATGCAGCCACTATGCATGAAGATTTTCAATTTATCATGCATCAGGATAACTCAAAAAAAAATAAAGAAGAAGCCATGGAGATGTTTACATTTATGATGAATAGTGATGATTTTGTAACGCACGATTCACGCTGCCTTTATGAAAATGATGAGGCTATGGTTACCCATGGCGTAATGAGCTTTCCTGATGGAACTAAAGAATCAGTCCTAGCCTTTATGCAAATAAAGGATGGGCAAGTAATCCGAATGGAAACGGGCGCTACACTTCTTCCATAATTATTAATATTAAAATAGGAAGACACCTTCGGGTGTCTTTTTTTTTGATCAAAATTGTGACTTACTTATGGTGATATTAAAATATTCACCATTTACAACTATCAAGCGTTAACATTAAAATTTAACATGATGCCTTATGTCTCAGAAAATTACTCTTAATAATCTTTGGCAAGAAACCTCTGTAGAGGCTATCTTTCTTGATGGCCTTAAAGAAGAAATCACAACCGATCTTGTCATTATTGGTGGTGGCTATACTGGCTGCTCAGCTGCCCTAACTGCTGCAAAGAATGGATTATCTACAACTCTAATTGATCACAAAGTGGGTTACGGAGGGTCAGGCAGAAACGTTGGCTTAGTGAATGCAGGGTTATGGATGCCACCTGAAAAAGTTGAGGGTTTGATTGGGGTAAATGCTGGATCAAAACTTAATGAGGCGCTCGCTTCAGCGCCTGACTTAGTATTTGATACTATTAAACAATATGACATTAAGTGCCATTCAAATAGAATGGGGACGCTGCATTGCGCGCACTCCCAGAAAGGCTTAAGCGATCTTCAATTACGCTTTAAACAACTATCAGAACGCGGTGCTGAATTAGAGCTACTTGATAAACACCAAACTCAACAAAGAATTGGATCTTCAAATTTTTTTGGCTCACTTTACAATAAGCATGCTGGCACTATTAACCCGCTCGGTTATTGTCAAGGTCTTGCCAGAGTCGCAAAATCATTAAGCGCTAACATCTATGAGTCAACATTAGCAACCTCTATTCAACCATTCAATAAGGGCTGGTTAGTGAGAACTCCTAAGGGCTCCATTAAGGCAAAAATGCTTTTGATTGCGACCAATGCCTATCAAACTCCAATTGGGGGCCTTAGTCCTTCTAAATACACCTCTGTGAAGTATTTTCAAGTGGCAACCAAAGCGCTATCTTCAAATGAAATTCAGACGATATTGCCTAATGGTGAAGGCTGCTGGGATACTGCAAGCGTTATGTCATCTTTTAGACTTGATAATGACAATCGCTTAATTATTGGTGGAATTGGAAATCTCTCTCATAACGCTTCAAAGATTCATACTTCTTGGGCAAAAAGAAAGATTAAAGCACTATTCCCTCAACTCAATAATATTCCTATTGAATATAGCTGGCATGGGCGTATTGCTATGACAGCTGATCATATACCAAAAATTCTAAAACTTGGTAATAATGCTTATTCAGTTTTTGGTTATTCAGGAAGAGGAATTGGCCCAGGAACTTATTTTGGTAAAGCAATTAGTGAAAGCCTAATTAGCGGCGACGAGAGCTCTTTACCCATTAACCCTATTAGTCATTACGAAGAGTCTTTTTCAAGCATCAAGGGGAGTTTGATTGAATTAGGCGCGACTGCAAGTCATTTGCTATGACTACAAATCAATATTAAGCACTACCTATCTTTTCCAACACCTTTAAAACGCTGTTTGGTTGTATACCATGCCCCAATATCTAAAAAAGGTTTTGGGGGAAGCCAGCTAGCTTTTGCAGTTTCAAGACAATCTGTAAGCAATTCTGATTTCTGGTCACAAGCAAACTCAGCCATACTCATTCCAAAAGCAGTTCCTTTGGTGATGCCAGAACCGTTATAACATCCAGCATAAAAAAGATTATCTGAAAGTTTCTCAAATATATTGGTTTTATTGGCGCTAACTCCTTCAACACCTGAATATAAATGCTCAAAAGGAACGTGGACTAACTGAGGAAATCTATTGTCAAAAGCCTGGCGGTGAATCTGCTGTCTTTTAAGTAACTGATAATCAGTTAATAAAGTTTGATTATTGTATTCAGCAGTATTCCTAATGGATATTCTACCATCACTAGTAAGCCTCACCGTTGCTCCCCCACTATGAAGTGACAAAACTCCCCATAAAGGCTGGCTACCAAGACTTACCAACTCATCCTTACTTAGAACGCGCGTTATACTTCCAGAAAGTGTTACTCCAACCGCTCTTTGTTTTGGCTGACCATGAGCCAAAGACTCATAATTACAAGCCATTATGACTTTTTCAGCAGTAATTGTTGCATTCGGAACAACTAAAACATTAACCCTTCCCTTTGACATCTTTAAAACTGGTGTATTTTCATAAAGCGTCACATTTTTTGGTAGTTTATCAGCTAGTGCAAATACTAATTTAGCAGGCTGAACTAAAGCACCATTTTCTACTTTAACGCCCTTTTTATACCATTTTGTGCCGAGATGCTCCTCTAACTGAACTCGAGATAATGGTGTGTGGTTTATTTTTCGCTTTGCAAGATAATCAATAAAATGATCACACTCTTTAGATGAGTTGTTATCTGCTGCAGTATGATAGATGCCTGAATCACTAAAGTCACAATCAATATTATTATCAACAATCAAAGATCGAAGAGAGTTAAGTCCTGCCTGGTTAATTCGATCAACCCTCTCATACTGACTTAATTGAGATTCTTTAAATAACCCAGAAAAGTGACTGTGTGCCACTGCATAACCTGAATTTCTGCCAGAGGCATTCTGCCCAATCTCTCTAGCATCGACAATAACAACTTTGTCTTGAGGGTTAAGTTCTGCCAACCTCCTGGCGCAAGAAAGACCAGTAAATCCAGCACCTACAACCAGCCATTTTGTTTTTAGATCAGATGATAAATTTTGTTTAGCAACCCTTCGAGGTATTAAATCAACCCAACCTCGGGTTTCGTGATCAAAAATCGCCTTATTAACACTCATGCTAATTTAGTGAATCTCTCAACTCAAATGGTCTATTAAAGCAAAGTTATCACTTATGTCTTCAGCCTGTTTAAGCCAGCGATTAACTAACTCACTTTGGTGAGGTGCCGCACTAACCCCTGAAGGTATTTCTTGATTCATAACAGCTTCAACCGCCAAAGCGACCGAGCAAGAAACTAATTGCGCCATCGCGCTTCCTTTAGCATTGCCAAGAGTATCTAATAAAAACTGTTTATGCCAAACAATTTTAGAGTCCTTTTTAACCTTTAATTCAACAGTAAGAATGACTCGATCAACTTCTCCCTCCTTATAAGAATATTTCTGCCATAAATCATCACTAATAATCTTTAAGCGCTCTTCAGCAACATGTGGTTCAAGTGAGTCAACCTCAGAAAAAATGTCAGTCCAGGCAGATTTCCAGCCCTTATATCTTAGGGTTCCTCTAACGAATTGATCAATCTTTAACCCTTCATTCATCTGATATTGCTCAATAAACGGCAGAGAGTCGCGGTTAGGATAGACTTCAAACTCGTCTTCTCCCCAGGGCATCGGAAGTGGATATAGCTCAACGGACTTCCATGGCTTATAAACAGTATAAGTTTGGCCTTCACGTATACTGACAGAGGTCGACATTAAAGCTTTTAAAACGCCCAATGGGGACCAACTAAATTTATAGCAAAAGTCGTTTGGAATATCACTAAGACCGCCACAATAACTTATAAAAGAATGTTGATTTTCTAAAGAAAAACCCTTTGAATTTTTATAATCTTCAACGAGTGCATGAGACATGCTATGATCAATTCCAGGGTCTAGACCAACCTCATTAACTAAACAGAGGTTCTTATCGAGTGCAGACTCATGAAGATTTTTCATCTCATCTGAAATATAGGAGCTTGAAACAAAGTGGGCACCAATTGAAAGGCTTAGCTCTGCAACCGGTACATGAAAATTACCAGGAAGCATTGAAACGATAACGTCCCCAGCTTTAGCATGTGCTTTAATAGCTTTAAGTGAAAATTCAATAATTTGATAATCACCCTTAATATCTGATAATGCTTCAGCTGCTTTTTCGACCGTTCGATTATAAACAACCACAGAATGTCCTTTATCAATAAGAGATTTAAGACCTGGAATTGCAGATAAACCTGTACCCAACCAATGAATTTTTACCATAGCTTTACCTTTGTTGTTTTCAATTAAAAATTTAGAGAATAGAATGTTAATATGTTATCATTTTTTTTCTAATTTACGATTAATTTCCTATGATAATAGGACATTTATATTAATCTACTCATAAGGAATATATTTTATGACTTCTAAAACAATTGATGTTAACCTTGATGAAATCTTCAGCTTAGCTAAAGCTGCTCTTATTAATCATGGAGCCAATGAAGAGAATGCAGATGCAGTTGCGAAAACAGTTACCAATGCTGAGCGAGATGGCTCAATTTCTCATGGTCTTTTTCGAATCCCAGGATACATCAAAGCTCTCCAGAGTAAAAAAGTTGATGGCTCTGCAAAGCCAGAAATTGAGGAAGTTACTCCAGTAATATTAAGATGCGATGCCAAAAATGGGTTTGCACCATTAGCCCATCAATATGGTATCAAAAAACTGATTGAAGCTGCTCAGAAATTTGGAATTGCTGGCTTAGCAATTCAGCGCTGTCATCATTTTGCCGCCCTTTGGCCTGAGGTTGAGCAGATCAGTGAACAAGGCCTGGTTGGACTCACTTCTGTTTCATATATGCCTGGTGTAGCACCCTCAGGCGGAGCTACAGCACTATTTGGAACTAATCCAATAGCATTCTCATGGCCTCGCCCTGGCAACAATCCAATTGTTTTTGATATGGCGACTGCGTCCATGGCAAAAGGCGAAATTCAAATTGCAGCTCGTGATGGCCACTCAGTCCCACTTGGCACCGGTCTTTCTGCATCTGGAGAACTAACAACCGACGCATCAGAAATTGACAAAGGAGTATTGCTTCCATTTGGTGGACATAAAGGCTCAGTCATCGCGCTTATGGTTGAACTTTTGTCTGGACCCCTTGTCGGTGAAACATTTTCTTATGAAACTAAAGAGCGCGATAATGGTGACGGAGGCCCGGCTCAAGGAGGTCAATTTATTCTTGCTATGTCACCTTCAATTCTATCTGGAAAGGATACCTCAGAACAAACAGAGCAATTTCTGAAACAATACAACAATATCGATGGAACTCGACTGCCTGGCGCACGACGTCACGAAAATAGAAACGATACCGGGCCAAGAAAGGTCAACTTAGAGCTTATAAATACTATTAAAGGTCTCACTTAAAATCTACATTAAGCTTGAGTATAGGTAATCAGCCAGATCGACTGTGTCCTTTAATGGATTTTTATTGCAATAATTTACTGTTGCTATATAGATGAGCTCAGGATCTGGCTTTAAGGGGTAACTTGAGGTCTCGTAATTTCTTCCAGTGTAGTAGCCACTAAACCAAAAAACAATCATATTTTTAACATCAGCGCTTTCATTTTCTACAAAATTATTGACGATTTCACACTTCATATAGCCAATGGCTGTGTAAGAATAACTTGTCCCTATAATTAAAAAATTTCCAACTATAAGCCAAAAAATTATTAGGTATTTTTTCATAAGTCTACTTGATTCTTTCTACTGCCATAGCAATACCCATCCCACCACCAATACACAAGGTAGCAAGCCCTTTATCAGCTTTATCACGCTCCATGCCATGAAGAAGGGTTACTAAAATCCTTGCCCCAGAGGCCCCTATTGGGTGTCCCAGAGCTATAGCTCCCCCTGTTACATTAACTTTAGATTGATCAAGCCCCAGTGAATTGTTAACAGACATCGCCTGGGATGCAAATGCCTCATTCGCTTCAATTCGATCAAGTTCAGAGACCTTCCATCCAGCCTTTTCAAGGCACTTCGTGCTTGCAGGTATTGGTCCAGTACCCATGATAGCTGGATCAACTCCAGCACTTGCATAGGAAACAATCCTTACCATAGGCTTAAGTCCTAGCTGCCTTGCCTTAGAGGCACTCATAACCATCACAGCTGCTGCGCCATCATTAATGCCAGACGCGTTACCAGCGGTTATCGTTCCATCCTTTTTAAATACTGGTCTTAACTTAGCAAGTGAATCCTCAGTGGCGCCATGACGTGGATACTCGTCAGTATCAAAGACAACATCATCGCCTCTTCGCTGCGGAATAGATATGGGCGTAATTTCATCCCTAAATAAGTCAGATTTTTGAGCATTCTCAGTCTTGTGTTGAGACTGGAGTGCAAACTGGTCTTGAGCCTCCCTAGAGAAATCAAACTTAGTTGCAATATTTTCGGCGGTTACTCCCATATGGTAATCATTGAATGCACACCACAAGCCATCAACCACCATAGTATCAACCATCTCCCATGCCCCCATCTTTTTCCCTTCTCTTGATTTTGGAAGGACATGCCCAGAAAGGCTCATATTTTCTTGGCCGCCTGCAATAACTATTTCTGCATCACCACAAGCCACAGCCTGGAAAGCCAATTGAACTGCTTTTAGGCCACTGCCACAAACTTTATTTATTGTCATCGAAGGAGTAGTACTAGGAAGGCCAGCAGCAATTGCCGCCTGTCTGGCTGGATTTTGACCACTTCCAGCCGTTAAAACTTGTCCCAAGATAACTTCATCAACTTGATCATTATTTACGCCCGTCTTTTGTAATAACGATGCAATTACTTCGGCGCCTAATTTATGAGCAGGAATAGAAGAGAGTGACCCTCCAAATGAGCCTAAAGCAGTTCTTGTAGCTGCAACAATAACAATTTCATGTTTCATTGTAATAACTCTCCCTATTCAAAAATTTTAATAATTATAAAGCTTCGTAATATATAGAAGATTCGTGCTTATTTGTTTTTTTTATTTTTTCGTATTTGTTGTTTTTCTTTAAAAAAAGCTTTGTTTGCAATGTACACTCTTTTTCGAACTTCACAGTAAACAATACTTTTATCTTTATTTGTTAATTTTGTGGTTTTAATTATTTCAAATTCATCTTGCTCGTCCGCTTTCTGTTTAATGTCTACAAGCTCTTCTTCAGTATATATAAACTCAGCATAAAGATCTTCTTTTGCAGGCCTCCTAAAGAAAATTTCAGCGGCCTTGTCCCAAACTACATAATCGTCTCCAATAAGATTCATTAACTGAGTCATTGGAAATGGATCAACGGCGGAGAACATACTCCCATCAAATATAGTATTTACATAGTTGGCATTTTTATAACTAAAAGGTAGCTTTATTTTTATCTTTAGAAAATCTTCTGAGATATAAACAACCTTAGCAGAAGTTCTCCGATACATTGGAGATAAATTAAATCCATATTTCAATACTGTTGCCTTACTAATAAATCTTGAGGCTATCTTGGTGAGTTTTTTATAAGTAATCATTGTTTTGAATTATAGAAACAAAAAAGACATCCGAAGATGTCTTAGTCATATAAATTGGCTCCCCGACCTGGGCTCGAACCAGGGACACACGGATTAACAGTCCGTTGCTCTACCAACTGAGCTATCAGGGAATAGCGTGAGATTATAACGAGCTATGAATTTTGAGTCAATCAAATCTTTGCTTTTATAGCCACAACTGGGCTATTTATTTTTAAACTTATTTTAGTGACTCCTTTAGAGCTTCTCCAAACTCAGAGCAAGATAGTAAGGTAGCTCCATCTATAAGTCTCTCTAAGTCATATGTAACGGTTCTCTTTTGAATTGTTATTGACATTGCATGAAGAATTAAATCAGCTGCTTCTGTCCAACCCATATGCCTAAGCATCATCTCAGCAGACAGAATTAAAGAGCCAGGATTAACTTTATCTTGGCCCGCATATTTAGGCGCAGTTCCATGTGTTGCTTCAAATACAGAAATATCATCAGAAAGGTTCGCTCCAGGCGCTATACCAATGCCCCCTACTTGTGCCGCTAAAGCATCAGATATATAGTCTCCATTAAGATTTAACGTTGCAATAACTGAATACTCATCGGGCCTTAAAAGAATTTGCTGGAGGAACGCGTCAGCAATAGAGTCTTTAATAATAATTTCTTTACCCGTATTTGGATTAGTAAAACTACACCATGGACCCCCGTCAATTTCTTTTGCGCCAAACTCATCCTTAGCTAACTGGTATGCGCAATCCCTAAAAAGCCCTTCTGTAAACTTCATTATGTTGCCTTTATGAACAATTGTCACAGAAGGCTTATCATTATCAATCGCGTACTGAATAGCAGCTCTCACAAGCCTTGAGGTGCCTTCTATTGAAACCGGCTTAATACCAATACCAGAAGTCTCAGGAAAACGAATTTTGGTTGCGCCCATTTCTTTTTGGAGGAACTCTATAACCTTTTTTACTTCCTTAGAGCCTTGAGGAAATTCAATACCCGCATAGATGTCCTCAGAATTTTCTCTAAAGATAACCATATCAATCTTTTCTGGCGCCTTTACTGGTGAAGGTGTCCCTTCAAAATACTGAACAGGACGAAGACAAATATAGAGATCTAAAATCTGCCTGATAGCAACATTAAGCGACCTCATGCCGCCGCCTACCGGGGTAGTCAATGGACCTTTAATATTAACCACAAATTCTTTGATTGCGTCCACTGTCTCATCTGGCAAGTACTCGCCATAGATACCATCGGCTTTTTCACCTGCAAAAACCTCCATCCACTGTATTTCCCTTTCACCGTTATATGCTTTTTTTACTACCGCATTAACGACATCTAGCATTACAGGAGTTATGTCAACGCCAATACCGTCACCCTCTATATAGGTAACGATTGGTTTATTAGGAACAACTAGCACGTTATTCTTTATTGTGATTGGCTCTCCAGTAGTTGGAACTGTGATATTTTTATAGGTCATTAAGATTTTTTTGTTTAGAATTTAAGACGCATTATTATACCGTCTTCTTTCTGATTAGGGTGTTTTGAGTTAATCATATAGTAATTTTTTCTGAGCGAAATCTTCTCAAATCCATATTTCAAGTAAAAAGAAATAGCGGACTGGTTGCTCTCTCGTACTTCTAATATAAGCACTTTAATCTTTCTATTTTTAAGCTCTTCAATAAGGCAATTCAACAGTTTTTTGCCATATCCTTTTCTTTGGTATTCCTTACTAATACTTATATTTAGAATATCAGCAGAATCATCAGCTGGCATAGCCATCAAAAACCCAAGAATTTGATTATCAATACTCATCGAGTAGCATAAATTAGTTGGGTTTAGAATGCTCTCAACAAGCTGATTTTTGGACCAAGGGTTCTGAGAATTTTGATGTTCTATAAAGACAATAGAATCAATATCATCATAACTAAGTTTGCTATAAGAAATACTGATAGGCTTTATTATCGGTTTCGTTTCTATAGAAATAACCCAACTCATCAAACCTAGCTTCCAGCTCCTTTACGTCCTCGACCTGAAGCCCGATTAAAACCCTCCCAAAGTCTGCACCATGATTACGATAATGAAAAAGTGATATATTCCATTTTGTCTTAACTTTTTTAAGAAAATTTAAAAGCGCGCCAGGACGCTCTGGAAATTCAAATCTATATATAACTTCATTCTCTGCGTTGGCATGGCCACCTACCATATATCGAATATGGGTCTTTGCCAACGAGTTGTCACTCATATCAATAACCTCAAAAGAATCTCCAAGTCTTTTAATGAGCGCTTGCTTTTCAGATTCGCCATCAGTCAATTTCACGCCTACAAAAATATGCGCATCTTTCTTTGCAGAATATCGATAATTAAACTCAGTCACTGCACTATTGTCCAATAGCTCACAGAATTTCAAAAAACTTCCAGGCTCTTCTGGGATTGTAACTGCAACTATAGCCTCATTGAGCTCTCCTAGGTCTGCTCTTTCAGCAATATACCGAAGTCTATCAAAGTTGACATTAGCACCAGATACAATTGTAACAATATTTTTATTTTTGAGATTATGCTCTAAGATATATTTTTTTACGCCTGCAGTTGCAAGCGCTCCAGCAGGCTCTGAAACTGAACGAACATCCTCATAGATATCCTTAATGGCCGCACACATTTCATCATTACTTACTAAAATGACGTCGTCAACACACTTTTTTGCAATTTCAAATGGAAGCTCTCCAATTTGTTTAACTGCAACACCATCTGCAAACCGCCCAACATCATCAAGCACAACTCGTTCATTCGCTTCCAATGCTTTAAAAAGAGTAGGTGAGTCTACAGGCTCCACACCAATAACCTTAATATGAGGCGCATAATGATTAATATAGCTAGCAATGCCTGAGATAAGCCCTCCACCACCAACAGGAGCAAAAACAAAGTCTATTTGATCAAGCTGAGCTAAAATTTCTTTGGCAACAGTTGCTTGACCTGCAATAACATCAAAATCGTCGTAGGGACTAATGAAGCATAAATCTTGCTCAGACACTAACTTTTTGGCATGAATAAAAGCGTCATCATAGACATCTCCATGAAGAATAACTTTAGCACCCAAATCTCTAACCGCTTGAACTTTTATATTAGGCGTGCTCGTTGGCATAACAATAGTTGCCTTTATATTTAGTTTGCTAGCTCCAAGAGCAACACCTTGAGCATGATTTCCAGCAGATGATGCAATCACACCTTTACTTTTTTGACTGTCGCTCATCGTACTCATTTTTTGATAGGCACCTCTTAATTTAAAAGAATGAATAATTTGATCATCCTCTCGCTTAAGATAAATTTGATTTTTAAAACGCTTGCTTAATTGAACCGCTATTGATAAAGGGGAAACCTTAGCAACATCATAGAC
>CAJXOB010000035.1 GCA_913057955.1 uncultured Gammaproteobacteria bacterium
TATATCAGCCATTACAAAGGGATAATTACCAGCCTTTACAACTCAAAGATTTGGGTGGATGGTTGTAAAAGGATAGTCAGCTACCTTTGGTCGTGCCCCAGAAATTTGCCTGATTAAGCTCGATTTTCCAGCATTTGGCATACCCAAAAGTCCAACATCTGCCATTACATTGAGTTCTAACCCAATCTCTCTAACCTCTCCAGGCGTTCCTGGTGAAGTTTGCCTTGGAGCTCGATTAATTGAAGATTTAAAACGAGCATTTCCTAGCCCATGAAAGCCTCCTTTTGCAACCAAAAGATCTTGCTTATGAAGTGTAATTTCGCCGATTACTTCATCCGTTGATAGGTCAATTATTTTAGTTCCAAGTGGGACTTCAACATACATATCAATAGCTGACTTCCCTCTTCGATCACTTCCTTCTCCAGGTAGGCCATTTTTAGCTCTATATAAACGGTTATAACGAAACTCACTTAATGTATTAAGTCCCTCTTGACCACGGAAAAAAATACTACCACCATCACCGCCATCGCCGCCATCTGGACCGCCATCTGGAATATATTTTTCACGGCGAAAGCTAAGGCAGCCTCTACCACCCTTTCCAGCTTCGACCATCACACTTGCAGAATCAACAAATCTCATAATTTTTATGGTTAATAATTAAATTAATAGCTAAGACCAAAAAAATGGATCAATCTACAACAAAATAGATGCAATAGAAGTTAAATGATAAAGCTATAATATCAATCAATTATTATACCTTTTTTCTTATCAAAAGCCCTCTTCAAGATAAGCAATAGTATTCAAGTTAAATTATTTAATCATCAACTTTAGCTTGCTGTTATTTATGATAAATAAAAGTTCAATTAAACAAAATATAACTAAGCAGTTAAATGAATAGATTTATGTACACATCTTTAATGATTTTAAGCTTGCCATTTGCTCTTTTAAGGATTCTATTAAAAGACACTTCAAGCTCATCTTGGAAGCGTAAGCTAAAAAATCAACTAGGCTATGTGTCCAAAACCTCAGGTAAGGTAATTTGGTTTCATTGTGTATCTGTTGGAGAATTTAATGCGGCCAAGCCTTTAATTGACAAGATATTCATTAAATTTCCTCTCCACCAAATTGTTATCACAACGACAACTATTACGGGCTCTGAAGCCGTTGAAACTTACTATAAACAACGAGTCATTCATTGTTTTTTCCCTTTTGATATTCCCTTCGTAATCAATTCATTTGTAAAAAAAATTAAACCGGTTATTTGCATCCTTTTAGAAACCGAAATTTGGCCAAATTTAATCACTAAACTTAAAAATAAAAATATTCCAGTCATTCTCGTCAATGCCAGATTATCAGATAGGTCTTTCAAAAAATATAATAAATTCTCACCTAAACTGGTTGGCTCTTCTCTAAATGGCTTGAGCTTAATATGTTCTCAAAATGAAAGCTCATCAAAACGCTTCGTCTCACTTGGCGCTAGCAATGAAAACATTATTATTACTGGAAGTTTAAAGTTTGATTCTAATGAGCCCAACAATCTAGAAACTATTCAAACATTAAAAAATATCACAGGAAATCGAAATATTGTTGTTTTTGCAAGCACAAGGGAAGGTGAAGAATTACAAATAATTAAAAGCTATCTTGCCCTTAAAAGCAAATTTAACGCACTTCTTTTAATCGTTCCGAGGCACCCAGAAAGATTTAATGAGGTTTTTAATATAGCTAATGAAAATGGTCTCAACGTTAAAAGAAGATCATTGGGCGATCAATGTAAAGCAGATACAGACATACTGATTGGAGATAGTATGGGAGAAATGATGTCTTACTATAGCATCAGTGATATAGCCTTTATAGGCGGAAGCCTTTCAAATAATGGCGGACAAAATATGCTAGAAGCAGCATCGCTATCTAAGCCCATTATTTTTGGCCCAAGCCTATTTAACTTTGAAGAAATTTCGAAGAAGCTTTTAGAAGATGGCTCTGCTATAAAGATTAAAAACGCTAATGAGCTAATGAAAACTATTTCTGAGCTACTTCTAGATGAAGAAAAGAGAAAACTAATTGGGCAGAAAGCGAGAACTACTTTTGATAATAATCGCGGCGCAGTAGTCAAAGTATTTGAAGCAATTGCACCGCACATTGAAGATATTTAAAATTAACTCTTTAGGCGCCTTCTTTCAAATAGATTTCACTGTCATTATCTAAAAACTCTTCAGATTTTTTATCCATTTCAATTTGAATTTCCTGAATTTTTTTAACTTCTTTGGCGTCTAATCCCTTGATGTCTTGAGAAATCTTCATGGAACAAAACTTAGGCCCGCACATAGAACAAAAGTGCGCCGTTTTTGCAGCTTGTTTTGGAAGAGTTTCATCATGAAAACTTCGAGCAGTATCAGGATCCAGGCCAAGGTTAAATTGATCTTCCCACCTAAACTCAAAGCGAGCTTTTGAAAGTGCATTGTCTCTGATTTGAGCTCCAGGATGACCCTTAGCCAGGTCAGCAGCATGCGCTGCAATTTTATAAGTAATAATTCCCGTCTTAACATCATCTTGATTCGGTAGTCCCAAGTGCTCTTTAGGAGTCACATAACAAAGCATTGCACAGCCATACCAACCTATTTGAGCAGCTCCAATAGCTGAGGTAATATGATCATAACCAGGAGCTATATCAGTTGTAAGTGGACCTAATGTATAAAAAGGGGCCTCTCCGCACTCTTCAAGTTGTTTTTCCATGTTGTCTTTAATCATATGCATTGGAACATGGCCAGGGCCTTCAATAAAGGTTTGGACGTCGTGCTTCCAAGCTATTTTTGTTAATTCACCTAATGTCTCAAGTTCACCAAACTGCGCAGCATCATTGGCATCTGCAATCGAGCCAGGTCTTAAGCCATCGCCTAAAGAGAAAGTCACGTCGTACGCCTTCATGATTTCACAAATATCTTCAAAGTGCGTATAAAGAAAACTCTCAGTATGATGAGCAAGACACCATTTGGCCATAATTGAGCCACCTCTTGATACTATCCCTGTAACTCTATTCATAGTCAACGGAACATATTTAAGTCGAACGCCTGCATGAATAGTAAAGTAGTCGACGCCTTGTTCTGCTTGCTCAATTAGAGTATCTCTAAAAACCTCCCAAGTTAAATCTTCAGCAACTCCCTTAACTTTTTCAAGAGCTTGGTAGATAGGAACAGTTCCAACAGGTACAGGCGAATTACGGATAATCCACTCACGGGTTTCATGTATATTTTTGCCAGTAGAAAGATCCATGATAGTGTCTGCACCCCATCGAACCCCCCAAACCATTTTTCCTACCTCTTCATCAATTGAAGATCCTAAGGCTGAATTACCAATATTTCCATTTATTTTTACTAGGAAGTTTCTACCTACAATCATAGGCTCAGTTTCTGGATGATTAATATTGTTAGGGATTATTGCACGGCCCCTAGCAACCTCATCTCTAACAAACTCAGGGGTAATAATTTTAGGAGTTGCAGCTCCAAAGCTTTCGCCTTTGTGCTGCCCAACTTGGTCTTTATACTCCTGCCAAAGACAATTTTCTCTAATAGCAATGTATTCCATTTCAGGAGTAATGATGCCTTTCTTGGCGTAGTGCATCTGAGTAACATTTTTTCCTTTTTTTGCCTTTCTTGGTGCTTTTAAATGCTCAAATCGAAGCTCGTCAAGTTTTTTATTATTTAACCTTTCATTCGAAAATTTTGAGCTGACACCATCAAGAACTTCAGTATCATCGCGCTCTTCAATCCAACTAGAGCGGAGTGACTCAATTCCTTCTCTATAGCTAATCGTTTTACTGGGGTCTGTATATGGGCCAGAAGTATCATAAACGTGAATTGGATCATTTTTTTCAGCAAGGGAACCAATCGTATCAGTTAGTTTAATTTGTCTCATTGGGACCCTAATATCTTCACGCGATCCTTTGACATAAATTTTGGTTGAATTAGGAAAAGGCTTAATAAATGCCTCGTTAATGCTTGATAGACTAGTAAGTGTTTCGGATGATTGCTTCATTATTGTATAATTTAGTTAATGTTACTTGAGGAAAGAAAATGTCCATTTTAACTCATCGACCAAGAAGAATGAGGAAACACGAATTTAATCGTTCATTAATTCGTGAAAACACTTTAACTGTAAGCGACCTTATTTATCCCTTATTTATTATTGAGGGTAAAAACAAAAAACAAAAAATTGACTCAATGCCTGGAATTGAAAGACTTAGTATTGATCAATTATTAATCGAAGCCAAGGAAATTGTTGATTTAAAAATTCAAGCAATTGCTTTATTTCCGGTAATCTCTCCCGATAAGAAAACACTAGAAGCTGAAGAATCTTACAACCCTGATGGACTTGTTCAAAGGGCAGTAAGAGAACTTAAAAGAAACTTTCCAGAACTTGCAGTTATTACAGATGTTGCGCTCGATCCATATACAAGTCATGGACTAGACGGCGTTATTGATAGTGATGGATATGTCCTAAATGACGAAACAGTTAATATTCTAATTAAACAGTCCTTATCTCATGCCCATGCAGGTGCAGATATTGTCGCCCCCTCTGACATGATGGATGGCAGGATTGGAGCCATACGCCATGCTCTTGAGGAGCAGGGCTATATTCACACAAATATACTTGCTTACTCTGCCAAATATGCTTCATCTTTTTATGGGCCTTTTAGAGATGCCGTAGGATCTGCTGGAAACCTCGGAAAATCGGACAAAAAAACTTTTCAGATGGATCCTGGAAATTCTGATGAAGCAATCCGTGAAGTTGAGCTTGATATTTTAGAAGGTGCTGACATGGTTATGATTAAGCCAGGACTACCTTATCTTGATATAGTCTCTAAGGTAAAACAAACCTTTGGAGTTCCAACTTTCGCTTATCATGTAAGTGGGGAGTATGCAATGCTTAAAGCTGCTAGTCAAAATAAATGGATTGATGAAAAATCAACCGTACTTGAGACGCTTCTTTGCTTTAAAAGAGCTGGCGCAGATGCTGTATTAACCTACTATGCCAAAGAGGCAGCCAAGTGGATGCAAGATTGATTATAAAAACCTTACACACCTAAGCTTAATGAAATAGAAGATATAAATGAATCAAAAAATAGCCTTCTACTTGCTTTCAATAACTGCAATATTTTTTATTGGTTATTACTATTCACAATTCAATATAGAGCCTTTAAAGCCTGAGATCATTACTGTCAATAACAAAGATGAAATTGAGCAATATGAATCAAGTATCTTAAGCAATCAGTTGCAACTTGAAGGCCTTAATAATCAACTCATATTATCGCTTGATGAGCTCAAAACAACTTCACAAAAACTGAGCCTTTCTTTAAGTAAGATTCAGGTGCTTGAAGGAGAGCTAAGCTCAATTCAAGATGCATACAACCTAAGTGTTGCATCTCTTAAAAAAAGTAATGCTGAGCTTTTAAAAAATAAGAATACTTTAAAAGAGTTAAAGAGCGCGCTGTCAAAATCCGAACTGCACATTCAAACAATTAAATTTGATCTTGAAATTGCAGAGGCACTTCTTAAAGCTAAATAAGACCTTCCAAATATATATTTTTAAGAGTAGTACTGAACTATCTGAGATAAATCCTCACGAGGAGTTCTATAGCTATTAATTACTTTAGTTTTATCTTCGTAACCTAAGGCCATTCCGCACAGAACGTCTTTATCTTTAAAAAATGGGTACTCTTGCCTAACAATTTCTGGATATTCACCAAGAGCTGCCTGGGGGCATGTTGCAAGTCCATGCTCAACTGCTGATAGCATAATGGATTGTAAAAACATGCCGTAATCCATAAAAGAGCCCTTTTCTAATGACCTATCTATAAAAAAAAGTAGAACAACAGGCGCGCCAAAAGCTTGATAATTTAGCGCCCATTGGTCAATTTTTTTTTGCTTATCCTCTCGACTAATCTCTAAAGTAGAGTACATTAATAATCCACAAGCTTTTCTCCTCTCTTTATACTCACCATCCCATTCAGAAGGGTAGTAGTTATAATCCATAGTACCTTTATTACCAGAACGAAAAGACTCTTCCAGCTTATTACAAAGTTTTGTTTTACTGTCACCGCTAATTACTGCTATTTTCCAAGGCTGGGTATTGACACCAGAAGGCGCGGTTTTAGCTTGATCTATAATTGCATTAACAATCTCAATTGGGACCTCTTTATCTAGAAAAGACCTGGTTGATTTACGATCTAAAAGCGCCTGTTTTACGTTCATTCTTTTTCTCCAGTATTATATTACGGATGATTTGCAGTGATCTAACTCCATCTAATGTAGTTACAGGTTCATCCATTATCTACTAAATATTGTATGCATTAGTTCATCTAGAGCAATAAAGTCATCAATATTTGTGAATTTAATAGTTAGTTTGAAAATTAATTAATTAAATAGTGATAAAATATTTTAGTTAAAGGTTAACCTTTAACAGTTAAATTTCTTTTCCTCTATTGTTATTTAAGTAATACTAATTATTGAGGTAAATTTATTAAAAAAAATTGAGTCATAAATATGACTAAATATAAAAAACTAAACAATGGAGTAGAAAATGATGCCTTCACCGACTGAACTGATTATTATCCTAGCAATTGTATTACTTATTTTTGGTGGCAAACGACTCAAAAATATTGGTAGTGACATTGGAGGAGCAATCAAAGGATTCAAGTCCTCTATGAAAGAAACTGAAAAAAATGAAAAAGACGATACTATTGAAGCTCAAGTTGAAGCGGCAGATGAAAAACCTGACAAAAAAAAATAAATTTTTTTACCCTAATATAGAGCATGTTTGATTTTGGTTTTTGGGAATTTGCAATTATTGGTATCATCATACTTGTTGTTGTTGGGCCAGAAAAAATGCCCTCGCTAGCTCGTAAAGCTGGAATTTATGCTGGAAAACTTAATAAATTTATTACAAAAATTAAATACGATATTGATGAAGACATAAAGGTCGAGGAACTCAAAGAACAACTCTCTTTTGAAGATGAAAAGTCAACTCTTTCAGAGGTTTTAGATGATGTTAAAGT
Organism: uncultured Gammaproteobacteria bacterium; assembly: GCA_913057955.1. GTDB lineage: Bacteria > Pseudomonadota > Gammaproteobacteria > PS1 > Pseudothioglobaceae > Pseudothioglobus. Next base: position 7,052 of record CAJXOB010000035.1, read on the forward strand.
CAACTCAGAAGACTCTAAAAAAGAAATAGATCGTTAATCCAAACAATCAAAAATGTCTGAAAAATCGGTAAAACTTAAAAAAATGCCCATAGTTCAACACCTTGTAGAGCTTAGGAGTTCAATCTTACGCTCGGTTATTGCAATAGTAGTTTTTTTCTTAATACTGTTTCCGTTTGCAAACGAGATATATACCTTTATAGCCAATCCAATTGTTCAAGCGATACCAGGCTCAAATCTGATTGCAATTGGGGTTATTTCTCCATTTTTAACTCCCTTAAAAATGTCACTAATTCTTGCTGTATATATAGCTATGCCATATTTACTTTATCAAATTTGGATATTTGCTGCTCCAGCACTCTATCGACATGAAAAAAAATTAATCCTTCCTCTCGTAGTATCATCAACGGTTCTTTTTTACACAGGCCTGCTCTTTTCTTTCTATATTGTTTTTCCTGTTATCTTCGATTTCTTATCAAGTGTTGGGCCTTCTTCAGTGGACTTTGCTCCAGATATTCAATACTATCTTGATTTTATTATTAAGGTCTCTTTTGCTTTCGGAGTTGCGTTTGAGGTTCCTATTGCGACAATCCTTCTTATTATGTTTGGAGTGACAACAGCGGAGAGACTAAAAAAAAATCGCGCTTATATTATTATTGGTTCATTTGTTCTCGGAATGATATTAACACCTCCAGATATTATTTCACAATTTCTCATTGCAATTCCAATGTGGCTATTATTTGAAGCAGGCCTGATTTGTTCATCACTCTTCAAAGTACGCATAACAAATACGAACCTAGATAGTGAAAAGACTAAAACCAAAGGAAACGATTGGACTGATGAAGAGCATAACGCTATGATGGATAAAGTTGAATCTGAAATGAATAATAAAAATAAATCGGAGAAGTAACCGATAAATTTTATTAAATTCTAAGTCACTATTTTTTCTCTAGGCTTTGCTGGCTTTGCATAAAGAACTATTATATTTCCAATAATAATCAAAATAACGCCGACCAGTCCTATCAAGCTCCATTGATAGTTCTCAAATAAAGTCGAAAGCAATAAAGCAATAGTTGGCGTAAAAATATTAACATAGGAGGCCTTGTCAGCCCCTATATTGCCAACAAGTTTTAGGTAAACACCGAATCCAATTACAGAGGCCACTAGTGAAAGATAGAGCAAAGAGATCACATAGCTATAGCTTGCATCAAAACTAAAGCTAATATCGCTAAAAAATATATAAGTTGTTAGAATAAGCGATCCATAAAGCATACTAAAGGCATTGCTCTGTATTATTGGAATTTTTCTAGCTTGCATTTGTCCTGAAAAAAGCATTCCAATTGATGCAAAGAATGTTGCAAGCAGCATCCATAAAAACCCCTTTACAATGACTGAGTCAAGTGACCAGTCGGTACTACTAATTTCATTTGAAAATATAATAGATAGGCCAACTATACCAACTATTGCTCCAATTAATATTGGCAATCTAACCGGTATTTTAAAAAATATAAAGCCATTGAGGACAGTAAAGAGAGTTAAAGTTGAAAAAATAAGGCAGACCACGCCGGTTGTTAGATAGGAAGTCCCAAAGTAGGCGCAAATATAATTAACACAAAAAAGAAAAAAACCTAAAATAATCCAGCTTAAGTGGTCTCGCCATGAAAAAGATAGCTTAAGTCCTCGCGCAAAGCACCAAATAAAAAGCATAAATGATGCAAATAAAAAACGCCATACTATTGAGACCTGAGGAGCTACATCACCTAATTGAAAGCTAATAGCAAACCAAGAAGAGCCCCATGCAAGGAGAACAATAAAATAAAGGAATGCATTCATCTTTTATTATTTACTAGACTGGCAGGAAAATAACTACTGGACTCTATTTGCAATCAAATCATCAACCACACCAGGCTCAGCTAAAGTAGAGGTATCGCCTAAATTTGAATAATCATTCTCAGCTATTTTTCTTAAAATTCGCCTCATAATCTTGCCTGACCTTGTTTTTGGAAGTCCCTGCGCAAATTGAATTTTATCTACCGTTGCAATTGGGCCAATTTCTTTTCTAACTATAGCTACTAACTCTTTTTTAAGCGCCTCAGTACCTTCAAGACCAGTCATAAGAGAGACATAGGCATAGATTCCTTGACCTTTGATATCATGTGGCATGCCGACCACTGCAGACTCACTTACTGCACTATGAAGTACTAGTGCTGACTCAATTTCTGCTGTCCCCATACGGTGACCCGAAATATTTAATACGTCATCTACTCTTCCAGTAATCCAATAATAACCATCGGCATCTCGCTTAACCCCATCTCCAGCAAAATATTTACCAGGATAAGTTGAGAAATAAGCCTCAATAAAGCGCTCATGGTTGTTATAAAGCGTTCTCATTTGTCCTGGCCAAGAGCGAGCGAGCACCAAAACGCCTGAAGCCTCACCCTCTAAAACCTCTCCCGTCTCGCTAAGTACTTGTGGCTCAACACCAAAAAAAGGTTTTGAAGCTGAACCGGGCTTTAAAGGCGTTGCAAATGGCATCGGAGTAATCATGTGTCCGCCAGTTTCAGTTTGCCACCATGTATCAACAACTGGACACCTTGAATCACCAACTACGTTGTAATACCACTCCCATGCTTCAGGATTTATAGGCTCACCAACAGTGCCTAAAATCTTTAAACTAGATCTCGAGGTCTTCTGAACAAGTTCATTTCCCGCTCCCATCAAAGCTCTTATTGCGGTTGGGGCAGTATAAAAAATATTAACCTGGTGCTTGTCAATAACTTGCCAAAATCTTGACGCATCTGGGTAAGTAGGAATTCCTTCAAACATTAACGTAGTTCCACCATTTGCAAGAGGTCCATAGACAATATAAGAATGCCCTGTAACCCAGCCCACATCAGCAGTGCACCAATAGATATCTCCCTCTTGATAATCAAAAGTATATTTATGGGTCATTGCAGCATAAAGAAGGTAGCCTCCAGAGGTATGAAGAACTCCTTTTGGTTTTCCTGTTGAGCCCGAGGTATAGAGAATAAATAATGGAGTTTCAGCATCGAACATTTCACATGGAAAGTAATCTGCAGCATCTTCAACTAAATCGTGATACCAAATATCCCGATCGTTCCAACTAACCTCCCCGCCAGTTCTTTTAACTACAATAATAGAATCAACACAGTCGCAATCTTTTGTCGCTATATCAACATTATTTTTTAAAGGCACCGACTTACCTCCACGAACACCCTCATCAGCTGTAATGACCAATTTACATTGACTATCTAAAATTCTATCTCGAAGAGCATCGGGTGAAAAACCACCAAAAACAACTGAATGGATTGCCCCAAGTCTTGCGCATGCGAGCATAGCAACAGTTGCCTCAACAATCATGGGCATATATAAGCATATGCGGTCTCCTTTTACAACCCCCAAATCCTTCATGCCATTAGCAAATTTACAAACTCTTTTATGAAGGTCTTTATAGGTTATTGATTCACTTGAGCTAGGGTCATCGCCCTCCCAAATAATTGCCACTTGGTCAGCACGCTCAGGCAAGTGACGATCTAAACAGTTATATGAGACATTTAAAGTTGCGCCTTCAAACCAAGCAATCTTTCCTTTAGAAAAATCAACGTCAGAAACTTTATCCCACTTCTTTTCCCAGTCAACAAATATTTCAGCTTGCTCTGCCCAAAATTCATCTGGATTGCTCATTGATTGAGAGTACATAGACTCATAAGTCTTGGCATTAATTAGTGGCTCTCTATCACTTTGCATTATTGGATATGTCATGTCACTCCTTTTGTAGATTGATATATCAAAAATTTATATTACCAAAAAAAAATCAATTAAATTTATATGACGAAAAACACTCAATTAATTTTAGAGTATTTATTTTGAATCTTACAAAAAAAAATGACGCATTGCGTCATTTTTTTTTAAAGAAAAAAAATTTAGTCTTCCTCTTCTTTTATTGCTAAATCATCACTTTCTACTTCTGCATCAAGCTTAACATCGGAAAGCTCAGCTGAAACCTCATTTATCTTAGCTTCTTGAACAATTCTGTCATGCGCATTAAGCTCTTCTTCCATTGCATACTCTTCAGTCAAAATCGAAGCATCAATTAAACCCGCTTCAATTTCTCTCAATGCAACCACTGTAGGTTTATCTTTGCCAACATCTAGTGTAGATCTAAATCCACCAGAATTTAGTTGATGAGCGCGCTTTGCAGCAACCAAAACCAATTCAAATCGATTCTCAACCTTGTCTAAACATTCCTCTACTGTTACTCTTGCCATAATCTTAGTTAACCTATTTTGATGAGATGATAAAATAAAGCAATTTTACTTTAATATGCCTAACATGGAAAGACTTATTGTGCTTGATACTGAGACTACTGGAATTCGACCAGACGAGGGTCATCGCATCATCGAAGTTGGCGCTGTACAAATAGTAAATAGAGAAATAACGAGCACCGAATTTCATAAATATATTCAACCAAATCGGGCAGTAGGAGACTCTGTCAATATTCACGGTATTACAGATAAGTTTTTGATAAATAAGCCGCAGTTTGATCAAATTTCTAATGACCTATTGTCTTTTATTGAAGGGGCGACTTTAGTTATTCATAACGCGCCATTTGATTTAGGTTTTCTGGACAATGAATTAAAAATAAATGGCATCAACAAAAAAATAGAAGATATATGTCAAATCATAGATACACTAGAGTTATCTAAAGAGCAGCGTCCAGGCACTATGCATAATTTAGATGCATTGTGTAGGCGCTTTGGAGTTGATACAAGCGCTAGAACCAGGCATGGAGCTTTACTTGATGCGCAAATACTTGCTCAAGTCTATCTGGCAATGACTGGTGGTCAATCAATATTGTTTCAAGAAAGTTCAGATATTGAATCCCAGGTAAGCGATCCTGCGCTAATCAAAAAAAATATCGCTAATAAAGATAATATCAAAGTTATCTACGCAAATAAAAAGGAAACTGAACTTCACAATAACTACTTTAAATAGTAAATAAATAGTTCAAATAAAATACATGAAATATGGCTTAAATTAGTCATTGACTAACATTCCTATCACAGTATAATTACTCACCTTCGGAGTGTGGCGCAGTCTGGTAGCGTATCTGGTTTGGGACCAGGTGGTCAGAGGTTCGAATCCTCTCACTCCGACCAAAATTTATAATTAAAGTGCAAGCCTAAACTTTATTAAAGCTAAGTTATTGCGCCCATAGCTCAGCTGGATAGAGCAACGGCCTTCTAAGCCGTAGGTCATACGTTCGAATCGTATTGGGCGCACCACTTTTAGATATTATGGCGGGAATAGCTCAGTTGGTAGAGCCCCGGATTGTGATTCCGGTTGTCGCGGGTTCGAGCCCCGTTTCTCGCCCCACTTCCTATTAGGGTTTCAGCCTAATACTCAACTAAAAAAGAAGTCAAAAAGTCCTTTTGCGTGACCTTGAGTGTATTTTTAACGAAAAAAAGAATTTGACTTGAATATAGCTTCCATCTCAGTCAATGAAATAATTAAAGAGTCACATAAACGCTCTATATCTAAAAAAGCTATTGGTCCAGAACCAGATTCAATTTCATTAATAAAAGAAATATCACAATTCATCTTAGCTGCAAGAGTTTCTTCAGTCAACCCTATTCTTTTTCTTTTTTCAACAAATAGAGCTCTTAGTGCTTGATGAGCATCATTATGAAACATATCTTTTTGAGGATGAAACATCATTTAATTTAACCTTTATAATTTGTAAATAAGATTACCATTATGAACTATATTGACATAATTACCTTTCTCATTTAATAAAACTATAAATTTATCTAAGTGTCCCCAATTAGCTAGTTATACAAAAGGGGGGTGTCCCGCCCTCTCTCCAAAGGCATTTTCTTGGTACTTAAAAATCCTTAAGAGGCTTTTAAGATATAAACCTTTCCATCTATCAAGTTATTTCCTTCTTTCCTTAAAACTACACTTTGAGAATCAACAAATTTAAATCCGTCAGAAGAAACATCTAAAATATAATCATCGGAGTGTCCATAACGTGAGCTTTTTAAAAGTGAATAACCTTCATCTGTTTGGGTTTCGATTGAAAAGATAAAGTAAGAGTTTTTGTTACCACACTTCCTTACTGTATTAAAAATTGATGTTAGATCGCCAATATATATAAAAACATCTAGAGCAACAAATAAGTCATATTTTTCTTCTGATAATTCTAGTTGTTCAACGATATCTCCTACAATTAAACTATCATAAATATCTAGCTTTTTTGCTTTTTTTATCATATTTTCAGAAAGGTCTATTCCTGTCAAGTTATCGCTAAACTCAATCAAACTAGGTCCTGCCAATCCAGTTCCACACCCCAAATCAATTACTTTTTTAAATTTAGAAGCCGTATTACTTAACTCAATAATAAATTCTTTAATAATAAAGGGGAGCTTGTATTGAAGTTTTTCTACTAAAGATTCATCAAACCTTTCAGCATAATCATCAAACAAGTTCTTAATATACTCTTTTGGGGGTTCTTTAGTTGTATTACCAGTAAGGGAGTTAACCATGTGTTGGGGGATAGCATAGTTTGGCTTTAGAGCAAGCGCTTTCTCATAATTTTGAATAGCCCTATCACTCTCTCCAAGTGAAGCATAGCAGCCCCCAATCATATTAAAGAGAAGTGCGTCCCTAGGACTACTCTTTATTAACACTTCAAGCACATCGAGTGCATCTGGAATTTGCCCTTTAGAAAAATAATAAATGACACTCAGAATTTTATTGCTGTGGTTCTCGGCATACTCTGGCTTAATATCTACCACCTTTTTATAGCTTCTTACTGCCTTATCGAGCTGACCAAGTTTGTGATATGCGTGACCTAGATTATAATAAGCTTCTGCATAGTTTGGTTTTAATGAAATTGCTTTCTCATATTGGCTAATCGCCTTATCAAATTGACCTAAACTAGAATGAGTAGCGCCCCTTTTATTGTAGAATATATGCTTCATTTCTATGATTTTGGATTAAGAGCATAACTCAATTTAACAATTTTATTATTGTAATACTATTATAACAAGGAATCTCATCAATTGATAAAAGAGCTAGCTAACGAACTCTGGATAATTCGATTTTTTAAATTACAAAGTTTCCAAACTAAGGCAATAATACTAAATATTATGTCTATAGTTTTATTCTCAATAATGATAATTTTCATTAGGAAGGCTTCTGAAAATCTTCATATTCTTGAAGTTGTTTTTTTTCGAAATCTACTCGCTTTTTTTGTAATGCTGCCAATATTAAAATCTACTGGCCTAGTCGCAATAAAAATGAATAATACTAAGTTGTTTTTTGTGAGAGGTTTTTTTGGTGCTATTGGAATGCTTGCTGGTTTCACTTGTTTAACTCTCATTCCACTCGCTCAAGCGACTGCAATTAGCTTTGCACAGCCGATATTTATAACGATCGGAGCGACTATTTTTTTAGGTGAAATTATCAAGGTTCGAAGAATTGTTGCAATTGTCATCGGCTTTATTGGGATGCTCATCATTGTTCAGCCTGGAGTTAACAGTTTTTCATTTGGAATAATGCTTGCGATTATTGCAGCTTTAGCTCACTCACTTAACGCCTTAATTGTAAAAAAACTTACTCTTACTGAAACCCCTCAAGCAATTATCACGTGGATGGTAATAATACTTATTCCAATTACTCTTATTCCTGCATTAGTGGTTTGGGAGTGGCCAAGTTTCGAAACTTGGTTATACCTTTGGGGAATTGCAATTGTTGGATCACTTGCGCATTTTTTATGGACTAAATCTTGCTCTATGGCTGACATTACCAGCCTTCAGCCAATTGAATTTATAAAGCTGCCAATTATAGCCCTTTTGGGCTGGATAATTTTTTCTGAAATTCCTGGCACTTGGACCTGGGTTGGGGGCTTAATAATATTTATTTCAACGATATATATTAGTCATCGAGAAGCAAAAGCTACAAACTCACTTAAGCCAAATCATGGTTCGCAGGAAGTAAAACTTGAATGATTGATTCTTGCAAGCAATTTAAAAACAGATTTTAACATCAGATGTTAATCCTGCTATTCTTATGGGTATACTAAGTTTAAATATAATTTTAATATTTAGCTTATGAGTTCTTATAGAGTATTCAAACATCCTGAGAAAGGCATTGAAGCTGTTAAATCTGGCTTTGCTTGGCTTGCTCCTTTCAATCCAATTTGGCCTTTATTTAGAGGCTTATGGATAATTTTTATAACATATATATTTGTTATTCTTTTCTTAGCTAGCATTGATTTTCAAATCTACGGTTTGGATGTTATTGATATTCCAAATGCTAATAACTTGCAGTGGATCTTTTTGATTGTTCAATTTGTTATATTTGCCTCTCCCGGCTTTAAAGGCAACGAGTGGACTGCAAAGAATTTGCAAAAAAAAGACTATATATTTGATTGTTCAATAGAAGCTAAAAACATAAATGAGGCACTTATGTTAGCCACTAAATCTTCAATCCAGGTAGAAGACTAAATGAAGACAATGACTTGCAAACAACTTGGCGGGGCGTGTGATATGAAGTTTTCAGCAAATACGTTTGATGAGATTGCGCAACTAAGTCAGGCTCATGGAAAAGAAATGTTTCAAATTAATGATAACAGTCACATTATTGCAATGAACGAAATGAACAAGCTAATGCAAAACAATGATGCTATGAGTCAATGGTTTGACGCTAAAAAACTAGAGTTTGAAATACTAGAGGAAGATTAGGCTTTAAGCAAAAAAAAATCCCACTAAATAAGCATGCTCATTGGTGGGAAAATTTAGTAAGTTATAGGTTTTTAAAAAATACTTGTTATAGCACTCCATATTCCGCCTACGACTGTTCCTACTCCACTAACTGCAGCTGCTGGAACGGCCATCATAGTATCCATACAGCCACTAACTAACAATGCCATCATTGCAATAAATAATAATCTTAACTTCATTTTTAGAACTCCCAAATTAATTGAAATTTTATTATAAAGTACTTTAAATCGGTTAATTAGTCAAATTCTAGAATTTTTTGTTCTAAATTCATATATAAATTCTATTAATCTCAAAAAGGGTATATTGCTACATAAAACTTTAAATAAGAATTTTATGAAGCAGTCTATTAAGAAAATTACATTAACAGTACTTCTATTTCTCTCTGCGAATGTTTACGCATCGAGTCTATATGATGACTCAGTCGAGCGCGGTATAAATGAAACTTGTTCATCATACTTAAATCAGATTGAGCAATCTCACAACTTAAACGGTTTAGTTATTACATTTGCTCACCCTGAGAATCCTGCGCTACTTCCATCGCTTCATCTGTCATCTCAAACATATAACAATGGATCATCAACTTTTTCAGCAACTCTTACTCCTGATGACGAATACTGTTATATTTCGACAGTTTTAGTTACCTCTGTCAATGATCAAACTTGCAATGAAATAGCCCAACTTAAACTTGAAGTAGCCCCGGAACTGCAAGTTTCTATGTATGCTGAAGGAAACTTCACTGTTATTACGCCTAAAGACAATAACTATCAAATAATTCTGACAACTCAAGGAGAGGCTGGCTGCACGATGACAGAAACTCGAATGATGTGGCCAGGTAGATAATTTTTTCATTATAACACATAGCTTAAATTCAGAGATTCATTGATAAATATCTTAATATTCTAACGTCTGTCTCTTATACAATT
>CAJXOB010000036.1 GCA_913057955.1 uncultured Gammaproteobacteria bacterium
AATAAATTTATTTTTCATTTTTTTACCTAAAGTAGTTAATTTATTATTTATATAAATTGTAATGAATATACACAAATAAACTTATTTGCAATTTTAACAAAATTACCAGCCATATTGTCAAACTAACGCTAAAAATTCTAATATTAGCGTTCTGAGGCTAAATTTTAACTTCATGATAATTTTTACTATCATTCTTGTCTTTAACTCGATTGCAGTAGTCCAGCCAGAGCTCCTCTTTTTGACTGCCGAGTTTATACAAGTGGCTCCATGAATATATTCCAGTGGTATGGCCATCGCTATAATGAATTGCAATTGCATAATTTCCCATAGGAACAAGCGTTTGAATAGTGACATCTTGCTTGCCTAACTGAAGTGTTTCTTGTCCAGGGCCATGCCCTTGTACCTCTGCAGATGGAGAGTAAACCCTTAGATACTCACTAGTCATAGAGAAATCAGTATCGTCAAATGTTACCGTAAGTAGCTTTTTGTCCTTACTAAGCGTTATATTGCTTGGAGTGTTCATTGTTATTTTGAATTAAAGTATTGTGTAGATTTTAGCATAGCAGTATCTAAATAAAGCATGATACAAAAGGTTAAAATACAATCATGATATATTTTACAAAAATGCACGGCCTTGGAAATGACTTCGCAGTTATTGATAATATTGATGGTGACGTTAGTTTATCAACTGATGAAATTCGCAAACTATCTGATCGTCGTTTCGGTATTGGCTTTGATCAGCTACTTATGGTTGAGAGCTCGACTTCTAAAGATGCTGACTTTCGTTATGTAATTTTTAATGCTGATGGCTCTGAAGTTAACCAATGCGGAAATGGCGCAAGGTGTTTTGCGCTTTATGTCCAGAAAAAAAATCTGTCTTATAAAAACCCACTTTCTGTTGAAACTAATGCAGGCATTATGACTTTAACAATTAACAGCGATGATTCTGTTCGAGTTGAGATGGGGGAGCCAAACTTTCTTCCATCAAAAATTCCCCTTAATATCAATGAAACTACTTCAGAGTATATGGTTGAAGGTTTTAAGGTTGGCGCTTTATCTATTGGCAACCCACATGCAGTTTTGATTTTAGATGACATAACTGACATTAATTCAACTGCCTTAAAGATTCAGTCTTCTAAAAACTTTCCTGAAGGTGTTAATGTTGGATTTATGAAGATTTTAAGTAAAGATGAAGTTCAATTAAGGGTTGTTGAAAGAGGCGTTGGTGAGACACTTGCTTGTGGCTCAGGAGCCTGTGCAGCAGTGATTCATGGTGTTAGGCTTGGCATGCTTAATTCAAAAGTAAAGGTTCATTTGAATGGCGGAGATGCGATGGTTGAGTATGACGGAAGAAAAGTTTACCTTAGCGGTCCTGGAGAGTTTGTTTACGAAGGTTCGATTAATCTTAGAAGCGCTCCATCCTAACTAATTTCTAATGATTTTTGTGAAATATAATTATGATTTGTTAAGTCGTAAGCTGTAAGCCTATCACCCCACACACACCCATGATCTAGAGGGTAGATATTTTTAGTATCGACATTTTTCAGAGATGACCAATGCCCAAAGAATATCTCTTCATCGGCCATTAGGCGATTTGAATGCAAAAACCAGGCTGCAAAGTTTTTAGGGTTTTGGTCAAAATTTAGCTTGTGCTCAAATTCAAGCTCGCCATTCTCTTTGCAAAACCTCATTCTCATTAAGGCGTTTATTGTGTAACGAGAAGCCTCTTCATTAGAAAGATTATTAGACCACTTGTTTGGATAGTTCCCATACATTTTGGATAAAAATTCACTTACATTATTTGATTGAAGATTTTTATGCACTATTTCTGCATTTTGAATAACATCTGACTTGCTCCATTGAGGCGGAACACCCGCATGAACAAAAAGTGCATCTTTATATTCAATTACAAGTCTCCTTGAAAGGAGATAGTCAAGTAAAGCGGTTTTGTCAGGTGCTGTTAATATATCTAAAAATGTGTCATTTTTGTTCGGCTGGCGCTCAGTTAAAGCGCAAACCAGCAAATGAAAATCATGGTTTCCTAACACCATATCCATATTGTCTTGATTTGACTGAATAAAACGAAGTGTTTCAAGTGAATTGCTGCCTCGATTAACAGCGTCACCTAGAAAGTACAATCGATCTCTATCAATATTGAAATTGATTTTATTTAAAAGCGCAGTAAGGCTTTTAAAGCAGCCCTGAACGTCACCAATGGCATAATCCATAAGAAAAGCCTAATGAAGCGTGTAAGGTTCGCTTAATGTAAACTCAGGAATTACTGCGTCAAACCTTTGCCCTTGGTCACTAATCATCCCGTAAGAGCCTTTCATAGTACCTGTTTCAGTACTAATTACTGCACCAGAACTATATTTAAAGCTTTCCCCAGGAGAAAGATGAGGTTGCTGACCGATGACGCCTTCTCCAATGACCTCTTCAGTCTCTCCAGATTCATCTTGGATAAGCCAGCGTCTTGTTCTTAGTTGAGCTCCAGTCTCTCCATTATTTGTAATGGTAATAGTATAAGCATAAGCATATTTGCTGCTGACTAAGCTAGACTGTTCGGGTAAGTAGGTTACTTCTACGTTTACTTCAATTTTGTTTTTCATAGTCATTCATTAGGGTTACAAAGTTTTCAGTGCTAAGCATTTCAGCTCTTTGAGATAAGTCAATTTCAGTTTGTGATTGATTTAACACCGATTTTAAACAATTTTTTAGTGTTTTTCTTCGCTGAGAGAAGGCAAGTTTTACTATTTCCTCTAAAGGCTTTGAATTTTTAACTAGGGGCTGTTCTCTTGTTTTCAGATAAAGTATAGCAGATTCAATTTTTGGCTGAGGCTCGAAAGATTCTTTTGGGACAACAAACATTAATTCAACCTCATAAAATGCTTGCATCATAACGCTAAGACGTCCATAAGTCTTACTTCCTGGAGGGGCAACTATTCTATCAACCACCTCTTTTTGAAGCATAAAAGTCATATCAATAATCTGCTTTCTATAGTCAAGTAGATGAAATAATAAAGGAGAGGAAATATTGTACGGAAGGTTTCCAATTACCCTGAGTTTATTAGAAATTTGACTAAAATCAAATGTTAGTGCGTCTGCCTGAAAGATGGTTAATTTTTCTTGTTCTTTTGACTTAAGCATAGAGACCAAGTCTCGATCAATCTCAATGACGCTTAGATGATCTAAGTACTCTATTATAGGAAAAGTAATCGCTCCTTTTCCTGGCCCAATTTCAATAATACTGTCATCATTTTTTGGAGATATTGTAGAAATAATTTGGTTGATAATTCGATGATCAACTAAAAAGTTTTGTCCAAATCTTTTTCTAGGCTGGTGACGCATTGTTAGTTAAAGTTTTGAAGTAGGATAGCGCTGTATTAAAACTACCTAGGCTAATATTTCCAGTACCTGCTAAACTTAAAGCTGTCCCGTGATCAACAGAAGTGCGGATAAAAGGAAGGCCTAAGGTTATATTTGCTGCATTTTTAAAGCCTTTTGCTTTTAATACAGGCAAGCCTTGATCATGGTACATTGCTAGAACTACATCAATATTTTTTAACGAGTCTGGCGTAAAGGCAGTATCTGCTGGAACCGGTCCAATAAGATTAATACCACTCTTCTTAAGTGAATTTAAAGCAGGAATAATTGTTATTAACTCTTCATTCCCAAGATATCCATTTTCACCCGCATGCGGGTTCAGCCCGCAAACAAGAATTGATGGATCTTCTACACCTAGGTATTTAAAATCATTGTTAATTATGGTGATGACTTTTATAAGTGATTCTTTTGTAATGTTTTTAGATACGTCTTTTAGAGCAAGATGAGTAGTAGCAAGAGCAACTTTAAGTTGATCTGTTGCAAGAAGCATTACAGTTTTAGGGGTTTGCGTTAAATCAGCAAGGTATTCAGTATGACCAATAAATTCAATTCCAGATTGATTAATGACAGCTTTATTAATTGGACCTGTCAACATACCAATACAGTTTTTATTAACACAGTCAATCGTTGCATGCCTAATCAATGATAATACATAATCTGAATTATCAGGGTTTAGCTCGCCTGGTTTAACTCTAGACCTTGTCTTTATAGGAAAAATGCTTAATTCATTGGCTTTCCTGGTCTTATCTTCCATTAATGTAATAGGTAAGTTAAGAAGCTTTGCTCGATTAATTAATACATCAGGATCGCCATAAACTAGCAAATCTTCATTCCTGTCTTTTTGAGCATATATAAGGGCGATATCAGGACCAATTCCAGATGGCTCGCCAGAAGTGAATGCAATAGACATAATTAAATTAGTTTAATTTGGCTGAAGTAAATACAGTAAGAGTTGCTACTGAGCCAGATAGAATCATTCCCCATAGAATATCTGCGACCACTAGTTTAAGGCTAAAGATATTCATAGTTGCGTAAATGGTTAAGTCGTATGTTCCATAAGTTACTAGTCCATAAAAAGCACCAATCATAAAGACATTTAAAAGCGTATTGCTAAGATTGGGATTAATAACAAAGAAAATTAAGCCTAATAAGAAGATTATATAAAACATGATTGCAGGTGCAATTTTAAGCTCCATAAGAGATGCAACCTCTTGTTTGTACATTGGCGTTGCAACAAAATATATCCAAAACACATCAATGATGCAAAAAAATGCTAGAGCTATAAAGAATGTTTTAATCATAATATTATTATACTTTTTATCAAATTAAATAGTTATAAAAATCAAAGAATGAGTTCTTAAATTTACAAGTTTTTATGAAACAAGCTCGCCTTTTGCTTGAAGGTCTGCGTGGTAAGAAGACCTAACCATAGGCCCGCTTGCAACTTGAGTAAAGCCAAGATCATCTGCTATTTTTTTATATTTTTGAAACTGTTCTGGCGTAATGTATTCCTCAACTGCAAGGTGGTGTTTGCTTGGCTGCAGATATTGACCTAACGTTAACATATCAACATCATGAGATCTTAAGTCCTTTAGAACGTCAATCACTTGCCTTTCAGTTTCACCAACTCCAAGCATAAGGCCTGATTTTGTTTTAACAGATGGATGTTTTTCTTTAAAGCTTTTGAGAAGACCGAGCGACTGTTCATAGTCTGAGCCAGGGCGAACTTTGGGATAAAGACTAGGCACCGTCTCTAAGTTATGATTAAAAACATCGGGAGGGCAGTCTTTGAAAATATCCAGAGCCTTTTCAACCCTTCCTCTAAAATCAGGCGTTAAAATTTCAATTTTTACATTAGAAGTTTTAATTCTAATAGCGTCTATACACTCTTTGAAATGACCAGCACCTCCATCCCTCAAATCATCTCGATCAACAGAGGTAATAACAACATACTTCAGTGACATTTTAGAAATAGTGTCGGCTAAGTGAAGTGGCTCATTTTTATCTAAGGTTTTTGGTCTCCCATGAGCAACATCACAAAAAGGGCATCTTCTGGTACATATTTGACCCATAATCATAAATGTAGCGGTGCCATGGTTAAAGCATTCACTAAGGTTGGGGCACTGAGCCTCCTCACAAACTGTAAATAACTCTTGACTCCTTAATGTTTTTTTAAGTTCATTAACTTTTTTAGAGCCTGAATGTCTAATTCTTATCCAGCTTGGTTTTTTTAATGGTTTTCTCTCAGAATCAGGCTTAATCTTAAGTCTGCTAATTTTAGATTCGCCTTTAAGTGCTTTAATTTCAAGTTCTTGTGACATAGTTCTTTAGATAGTTAGATAAGTTTAGTTTGATGTCATAAATATTGAGTGCATTATCCGTTAGATTAGACATTTGAGTAACATTTAAATCACTATAACCACAAGGGTTAATTAGCATATAAGGCGCAAGATTCATATCAATATTTAGGCTTAAACCGTGATAAGTTCTGCCTTGTTTAACTTTTAGGCCTAGTGCTGCAATTTTTGAGCCGTCAACATAAACTCCAGGAGCTCCTGAAATTTTATGAGCCTGAATGGAATAATCAGCTAATAAATCAATTATTGATTGCTCAATAAGAGATACTATTTTTTTAATTCCAATCCCTAGTCTTTTGATGTCAATCAGGCAGTAAATTATTAATTGACCTGGGCCATGGTAGGTTATTTGTCCGCCTCTATCAGACTGCACTACTAATATCTCAGTTTTCTTGAGAAGATGTTCTGGCTTTCCAGATAATCCTTGCGTGAATACACTGTTGTGCTCTAATAGCCATAATTCATCAGGAGTTTCGATGTCTCTAGCTTCGGTAAAAGATTTCATCTCATCCCATGTTTGAATGTAATCTGTAAGGCCTTTGTCGCGTATTTCAAACATCAGATTTTATAAAAGATAGGAAACTAAAGGTGAGGCTTGTAGATCATGATTGATAGCATCAAGTTGTTTTCGACTTGTTGCAATAATCCTTACAGTTATTGAAACATATTTCCCCTTGGAGCTTTTCTTTATAGTGATTTGATTGTCATGAAGTTGGCCAATATGACCTTCAACTATAGCGCAAACAGATTGCTTTAAGTCAGGCTGATTTAACCCAAAAACCTTAATTGGGTACTCACAGGGAAATTTAAAAATATCATCATTATCTTTACTCACAATTGAAATTTTACCCATTAAAGTTACTCATGCTTAATTGTTAAGAATAAAATATAATTCTAATATTAAAAATATAAAAGGGCTTCCAATGATAGATGACTTAACTCCTAAAGAATTTCAAAATTATCTGAGTAATAATGACACTGTTCTTGTTGATGTTAGGGAGAAATGGGAGTTAGATCTATGTAAGATTGAGGGAGCAATACACTGCCCCATGAGTACTATTGCAGAGTCATTTTCTGACCTTAACCCTGATGATAACATTGCAGTTTATTGCCACCATGGAATGCGCTCAATGCAGGTTGCAAACTTTTTAGTTTCAAAAGACTTTCAATCTCTAGTCAATCTTCAAGGGGGTATAGATGCATGGTCTAGAGAAATTGACCCTTCAGTTGGTAGATACTAAGCTTTTATTTCAAGTTATTAGTGATTAACCGTCTATAATTTATTTATTCCTTGATGCAGCAAAAAATTATGAATCAAATTGAGCAAATGTTTACCCTTCAAAAGCAATTAAATGATGAGACAAATGGTGAGATATGGCTAACTGGAATCACTAGAGAGAATAGAAAAATTTCTTGGTATCGAGGGATTTATATGGAGGTAGCGGAGGCAATCGACTCCTTTAATTGGAAACACTGGAAAAATATTAATGACCAGCCAGACTGGGACAATATTAGAGTGGAATTGGTTGATATTTGGCATTTTGTAATGTCTGAATCTATACGTATTGGTGATCAAGATTACGCAAACAAATTTTTAAAGCTTCAGCCTGAGGGTGGTTTTGATGTTGATATTTTGGTTGGCTCTTTAGAGGAGATGTTGAGCTTGTCAGTTGCGTCAAGTATTAATCCAAAGACTAATAATATTCGTAAAATTATTGACTTATTTTTCACGATAATCTCTCATTTAGATATAGATATAGAAAATTTATACAAACGTTATGTTGTTAAAAATCAGTTAAATACTTTTAGGCAGCAAAATGGTTACAAAGATGGCTCATATATTAAGAATTGGGGTGGCGTTGAAGATAATGTAGTTGCATTTGAAATTATGGATTTAAATCCAACAATTACGCCATTCGATCTTTATAAAATGTTAAATTTAAAATATTCTACAATTAAATGATTATGAAAATCAAACCAACTTCCTCTTCAGTGAAGCTCACTGAGTTTAGCCATGGCGCTGGCTGTGGCTGTAAAATTTCACCCAAACTGTTAAAAGAAATTTTAGGTACAAATATTAGTAGTTTTATAGATCCAAACTTATTAGTAGGCAATGAATCAAGTGATGATGCTGCAGTCTTTGATTTAGGAGATGGTAGGGCGCTTATTAGTACGACAGACTTTTTTATGCCTATCGTGGATGACCCTTTTGATTTTGGGATGATTGCTGGAAGTAATGCTTTAAGTGATGTCTATGCAATGGGAGGGAGGCCGCTTATGGCAATAGCAATATTTGGCTGGCCTATTAATAAACTCTCCGCAGATATTGGAGCAAAGGTAATAGACGGCGGGCGTGAAATTTGCAGCCGTGCGGGAATTACTTTAGCAGGAGGACATAGTATTGACTCTCCAGAGCCAATATTTGGTCTTTCTGTTTCTGGAATTGTTGATATTGATGCACTAAAAAAAAATACAAGTGCACAAGTTGGTGATACTATTTTTTTAACAAAACCCCTAGGAATTGGAGTTTTGTCCACAGCGCAAAAAAAGAAAATAGTAAGTGCCGATGATCACATTATGGCTGTAAAGCAAATGTGTGAACTAAATGATATTGGTTCTAAAGTAGCTAAAATTTCAGGCGTCAATGCAGTCACTGACGTTACTGGTTTCGGTTTGGCAGGTCATTTGCTAGAGGTATGCAGAGGTAGCAATGTTTCTGCAGAAATATTTTTTGATAAATTACCATTATTGCCAAATATTGTGAAATATATTGATAAAGGTTGTGTTCCAGGAGGCACTGAAAGAAATTTTGATAGTTATGGTGAGTCTATTAGTCATCTATCTGATTTAGAAAAATCAATCATTTGTGATCCACAAACCAGTGGAGGCTTGCTGGTGACGGTTTCAAATGAGGCTATGCCAGAGTTTGATAAACTGATAACTGCTAATAATATGAATCTTAAGCCAATTGGAAAAATTATTAAAACTAGTGGTAACTCTGAATCTATTGTCTTAAGATGAGTGAGCTCAAAGAAATTGATAATTTCTCTCAAATTTTTAAAGAAAATACCCCCTTAATCGACATTAGAGCACCCATTGAATTTGCTGGTGGATCTTTCCCAATCGCATTAAACCACCCTCTAATGACCAATGAGGAAAGGCATCAAATTGGTATTTGCTATAAAGATAAAGGTCAAGAGTCAGCAATTAAGCTAGGTCATGAGCTCGTAAAAGGCCCACTAAAAGAGCAAAGAATAGGTAATTGGCTCAATTTTGTTAATAAACATCCATCAGGGGCCCTTTATTGTTTTAGAGGTGGATTACGCTCAAAAATTGCTCAAGAGTGGATTTATGAACAATCAGGAATTTCATTTCCTCGAATAAAGGGAGGCTATAAAGCTTTAAGGTCATTTCTTATTGATGAGATGAGTCGAATTACAAATGAAAAGAGGCTCTTAGTTTTAGGTGGTCAAACGGGTTGCGGTAAAACATTGTTATTAAATGAGCTTGATAACAGTATAGATCTAGAAGGATTTGCTAATCATAGAGGGTCTGCTTTTGGTAATGATGTAACTCCACAGCCCAGACAAATTGACTTTGAAAATAAGCTAACAATAGAGTTAATTAAGAAGGAAATTTTTAACGTATTTTTAATAGAAGATGAGGGTAATAATATTGGCATGATTCACATACCGGATGTTATAAAAAATAAAGCGCGACAGTCCGATATTATTATCTTAAGTGCTAGTCTTGAAGAGAGATTAAGTATTAGTTTAAAATCTTATGTTATTGATATGACTCAAAAATTTAGAGATTTACATGGTGAATTTGGATTTGAGAAGTATTCAAACTATTGGCTAAATAGCCTCTCCAAAATCCAAAAAAGATTAGGTGGAGATAGATATAAAATTCTTTTAAAGCAATTAAATTTAGCACTAATTAATCATCAAAAAAACGAAGATTTAAGTGATTATATGCCTCTTATTGAGTCGCTTTTAGTTGATTATTATGATCCAATGTATAACTATCAAATTGAACAGAAAAAACAAAGAATAGTTTTTAAAGGCGACTATAAAGAAGTCACTAGTTATCTTAAAGAAAGTTAAGTTTTAGTAGTTACTACGATGTCTGTTATAGGCCTGGATTGACAAGCAAGTATTTCACCTTGAGATAAAGGAACTAGACATTCTTGATGAATCACATCACCTTTGACTAATTTTAGTATGCAGCTCCCACAATGCCCCTGCCTGCAACTGAAATTTACTAAAACATTATTAGCTTCAAGCTCAGTTAGTATTGAATCATCACCATATACATAGAGTGACTCAGTTTTTCCATTTATATTATCAACATCAATTCTAAACATTTAGTAAGTAGCACTTACAGCTTAAAATCATCAAAATCTTGATCTTCTGCGTCAATAGTATTGTCAATAGCGCTAACTAAATATGAGGTAATTTCGGTTTCTTGTGGGGCAACTTGAACATTGTCTGAATCTAGCCAATGGTTAAGCCATGGCAGAGGGTTAGATTTCTGCTCAAAGATAGGCTGCATATTTAAAGCTGCCATACGATTATTAGTAATATATTCGAGATATTGCTTAAGAATTTCTGCATTAAGGCCAATCATTGATCCATCACGAAATAGATATTCTGCCCACTCTTTTTCTTGATTTGCGGCATCTTTAAACATTTGAATGACTTCTGCTTCACACTCAATGGCGATCGCTTGCATATCTGGATCATCTTTACCATCTCGCATTAAATTTAGCATATGCTGAGTTCCAGTAAGATGAAGTGCTTCATCACGGGCAATTAATTTGATGATTTTTGCATTTCCTTCCATCACTTTTCTTTCTGCAAAAGCAAAAGAGCAGGCAAAACTCACATAAAAACGAATCGCTTCTAAAATATTAACAGACATAATGGTTAAATAAACTAAGCGCTTAAGAGAGTATAAATTGATATTAAGTGACTCTCCATTTATCAAATGCTCACCCTCACCATGTAATAAATAAGCTTGAGTGTGCTTGATTAACTTATCATAATATTTAGATACGCTAGTAGCTCGCTTGATGATTTCATCTGTCTTCATTATTTCATCAAAAACAACTCCAGGCTCATTCATAATTGCCCTAATAATATGAGTGTAAGAGCGAGAATGAATCGTTTCTGAGAATGCCCAGGTTTCAATCCAATTTTCTAATTCAGGTAGTGAAACAATTGGCAAGAAGGCTATGTTAGGTGAGCGTCCTTGAACTGAATCTAGCAAGATTTGATATTGAAGGTTGGAGATAAAAATATGCTTTTCATTTGGTAATAGCTTACTAAAATCAATTTTATCTTTTGATACATCAATTTCTTCTGGACGCCAAAAGAAAGAAAGCTGCTTTTCAGTTAGTTTTTCAAATATTTGAAATTTTTGTTGATCAAAACGAGCAACGTTGACAGAGTCTCCAAAGAACATTGGCTCTTTTAGAGTATCATTTATTTGTTGATTAAAAATACTATAAGACATAATTATTCTTTAGAGCTTGCAAACACCATCTTCACAATCATCATCTCCTAGTTTACTGTCATTTTGGCCATCGCTTGCACCATCTCTTGTAGTATGATAATAAAGTGTTTTAATTCCATACTTATAAGCTTTAAGTAAATCCATTAAAAACAATTTCATTGGCACTCTGCTTCCCTCAAATTGAGAAGGATCATAATGAGTGTTTGTTGAGATTGACTGATCCACAAATTTTTGCATAATGGCGCATAACTGAAGGTAACCCTCGTTGTCTTTTATGTCCCAAAGAAGCTCGTATTTTTTATGAAGTTTTTCATATTCAGGAACAACTTGTTTTAATATTCCATCCTTTGATTGTTTTACTGATACAAAGCCTCTAGGAGGCTCAATTCCATTCGTTGAGTTTGAAATTTGAGATGAGCTTTCGCAAGGCATTAATGCTGTTAAAGTTGAGTTTCTAAGGCCTTTAGATTGGATATCTTTTCTTAGTGTATCCCAGTCTAGCTCAAGTTTAGTAGTACAAAATGCATCAATATCTTTTTTGTAACTGTCAATAGGCATTATGCCATTCGCGTATTGTGTTTCAGAGAAAAGAGGGCAGGGACCAAACTCTTCTGCAAGTTTATTTGAAGCCTTTAGGGAGTAGTATTGCAGTGCTTCAAAAGTCTTATGTATTAAGTCATTTCCCGAGCCATCTGAATATTTAGCATCATTTTTAGCTAAGTAATATGCCAAGTTTGTTACACCAATACCAAGTGTGCGCCGATTATTGCTTGTAATTTCAGCTGATTTAAGTGGGTAGTCTTGATAATCTAGCAATGAATCTAATGAACGAACAATGATTTCAGTAATGTCTTCAAGCTCATCAAGACTATCTAAAGCACCTAGATTAACAGCAGAAAGAGTACAGAGCGCAACTTCTCCTTCTTCATCTTGAACCGAATATAAAGGCTTTGTTGGTAATGTGATTTCCATACAAAGGTTTGATTGTTTGATTGGTGCCTGCTCAGGGTTAAAAGCGCCATGAGTATTACAATGATCAACATTTTGAAGATAAATGCGACCAGTATTGGCTCTTTCTTTCATAAACATTGCAAACAATTCACGCGCCTTAATCGTTTCCTTTCGAATCGAGTCATCGTTTTCGTATTTTTCGTACAGTTTTTTAAATTTTTTCTGATCTGCAAAAAAAGAATCATACAAACCAGGTACGTCATTTGGAGAAAACAATGTGATATCAGAGTCTTTTAGAAAGCGCTCATACATTAATCCATTAAATTGAACGCCATAATCCAGGTGCCTAATTCTGTTTTCATCAGTACCCGTGTTATTTTTAAGTACTAACAAGCTTTCAACTTCAAGATGCCATAGTGGATAAAACAATGTTGCCGCACCACCCCGAACACCACCTTGAGAGCATGATTTAACAGCAGTATGAAAGTGTTTAAAAAAAGGTATGCATCCAGTATGCGTTGCTTCACCGCCTCTAATAGTGCTCCCAATTGCTCTGATTTTGCCTGCATTGATTCCAATTCCAGCACGCTGAGAAACATACTTAACTATTGCACCAGATGCTGCACTAATTGAGTCTAAATCGTCATCCGTTTCAATGAGCACACAAGATGAAAATTGACGAGTGGGAGTTCGAACTCCAGCCATAATAGGGGTGGGCAAGGAAATTTTAAAGTTAGAAGAGGCATCATAAAAACGCTTAACAATATCAAGTCTGGCTTTACCTTTATACTCCTGGAATAGGCACATTCCTACAAGCATATATAACATTTGGGGTGATTCATAAATGTCACCAGTCACTCTATTCTGAACTAAGTATTTACCCTCTAGTTGCTTTACAGCAGCATAGGAAAACTTCATGTCTCGCCAATGGTCAATGTAATTATTAAACTCTTCAAACTCTGACGCATTATATTTACCAAGTATATCTTTATCGTAAATACCTAATTTAGTCAGTTTTGTAACATGATCAATTAAAGATGGCGGCGTAAAAGATTTGTAAGCTTTTTTTCTTAAATGGAAAATAGCTAATCGAGCCGCTAAATATTGATAATCAGGTACATCAGTAGAAATTAAGTCAGCTGCAGATTTTATAATAGTCTCATGAATATCTTCAGTTCTGATACCATCGAAGAAAGCTAGTTGAGCGTTAATTTCAACTTGAGATACAGAGATATTATCAAGATCTTGGGAGGCCCAATGAACAACACGATGAATTTTTTCAAGGTCAATTGACTCTTTTGAACCATCTCTTTTAGTAACTAGTATTTCCTGATCGACTGCATTGTCTTTAACGGCGTGTATTTCTTGACTCAAAACCAACTCCTGATAATAGCACTACATTTAGTGCTTACATAGATAAATATACACTAAATATAGAATACAAATTATATAGATAAAAGATTATTAAATATAAACAGGCTAAAGATGAGGTAAGTAATTGAAAAAAAAGGGGAATTAAGCAATAAAAAAAATAAATTTTAAGATTTAAATCTAGATACAAAAATACCAGAAATGATTAATAATAGAGCTAATAAATTACTCAAAAGAATATCTTCTCCCAGCAATAAAGCACCAAGAAAAAAAGCGACAACAGGGATTAAATAATTAATATTAGATAGAAATGTTGCGCCAGCAGAATTGATAATAATAAAATAAACGAGAGCGGCAATTCCAGTAGGAAGAATTCCAAGAAGAATCACGCTGAAACCGCTAAATAAAGGCACTTCAGAAAAGTTAATAAAAAATATACCTGGCCAAATAAAGAATGACAGCACGCTAGCTACTAATAATACGCAAGCGCTTGAGACAATAGGATCATAAGAGGGTAGGCGAGATGCGATTATAGTGTTTACAGCATAAGCACAAGCAGCAGCTAAAACAAGTAAGATACCAAAAAAAGTATTAGAGCCATCATTAATTGAAGGACTTAATATGAAAAGAACACCTGATATGCCTATAATAAAACCAAATACCTTGTAACGATTAAGCCTGTCGTTTGGTAAAAAGATATGAGCAAGAACTATAGTAACCAGAGGCATAATAGCCATTAATAAACCAGCCATACCAGAAGTAATGGTAACTTGACCAGTGGCAATTAGAAGGTAAGGTAAGATATTACCAATTACGGCATAAACAATAAAATGAAGCCAAGGTGTAATAGATCTTGGAAAACTTTTCCCATAAAAAAAAGAAACCAAAATCATTGTAATCGCACCAATGAACAATCTGTAACCCACAACTTGCTCAGGAGTGAAAAATAATAATGAGCGATCTATTAAAAGAAATGACGAGCCCCACATAAGCACAAGTAATCCTAAAAGTGAATAGTTTCTTTTGTTTATATGCATATTGAAGATAAAGGGACCAAGAAATAAATAATAGAATAGCAGCGAAATAGCAGGGGACTAAGAGAACTATTATCCACAATTACATAACGTATGCTAATTTATGTTAATTATAGGATAAAAAGTAATTATTTAACATAATATAAATTATACGAAGTAAATTCATAGGATATTGATGAAAAACGACCAATAAAGCACTAAATATTAGATTAAACATATAAAAATCAATGGGTTACATGTTGAGCTCGAAATTATACGATATATGGCACATTTATTACTAATACAACAAAGTGCCTAGAAAATAGCTAAAAGTTTAAAATATAAAGAATATGGAGGCAGGGGGTTTAAATATTGCAAATTAAGACTCCAGGCTATTCAAAATACTGAATACCTATCAACCCTTTATTCTTTTTTTAACAAACTTGCCTGTAAGTCTGTATTTTTGACTTGGACTCTTTGGACTATCTGGAATTGTTAGCTCTAAGAAGTTTTGATCAAGAAGTGGGTTGATGATTGCTGTTTTAAATTTTGACTTGTTTGATCTTTTTAAAATTTTCATTAATTCTAGAGCACTACTTTCTAAGTTGCATTTTTTTAGAATTTGGAGATGGTCCCTACTTAGTCCCTTCTTAGTCCCTATGGTCTCATTATTGCTTTCAGGACTGTATAAAAATGATAATTGCTCAACTTCTTGACCAATTTTTTTACTTATCTTTATATCCTTAGTCCAGTCTACAGCTTGCGTGATTTCTGGAATTTTATGAGCTTGATCTTTCTTTAGGAACTTAAACATTTATCAATTAGTAAGTTAGTTAATTAATAGTCTTCTAAATCAAATTATATAACTAGAAGGTTGAGAGTGTATTACTATATTAATAATTAAATAGTATTTAAGCTAATATTAGAGTCTTTTAAAGCCTTAAATTGTATGTATGCTTAATGAGTTAATATCTGATCTAAAAATAGCTGCAATCTGTCAGACTCTGCGTGATTAAAAAAGTTTTCTGGATCATTTTCTTCTACTATTTGCCCATCATCCATAAAGATAATTCTATTTGCAACTTTACGTGCAAAGCCCATTTCATGAGTTACACAGACCATAGTGATGCCTTCTTTAGCCAGTTCAACCATAACATCTAAGACTTCAGAGATCATTTCAGGATCTAGAGCTGATGTAGGCTCATCAAACAACATTATTTTTGGTGAGGTGCATAAGGACCTAGCAATAGCTACGCGCTGCTGCTGTCCGCCACTAAGTTGATTTGGATATTTTTCAGCTTGATCCCTTATTCCTACTCTATCAAGTAGTTTAAGCGCCTTCTCTCTAGCTTCTTGCTTCGTTTCATTATGAACCCATATTGGCGCTAGCGTTAAGTTATCTACGATTGTTAAATGTGGAAATAAGTTAAAGTGCTGAAATACCATTGCTACTTCGCTTCTAATTTTTCTAATTTTTTGCGCATCATCAGTAAGCTCTGTGCCTGAGACAAGAATAGTTCCTTCTTGAAATTTTTCTAGAAAGTTAATACATCTTATTAGAGTTGATTTACCACTCCCGGAAGGACCGCAAACCACTATTATTTCGCCCTCTCTAACATTTAAATCAATGTTTTTTAGTGCATGGAAGTCACCATACCACTTATTTAATTTCGATATTTCTATGATATTTTTTTTATCAGTACTCATCTTTATTAACCTTTTTAATTTGTATTGTCAGTGTTAAAACGTAACTCTAGTTTTCTTGAATAGCGAGACATGGTATATAGTATAGCCCACATAACAATTGTAACGAAGACAAAGCCTTCAGTTTCCCTTCCAAGCCAATAAGGATCATTACTT
>CAJXOB010000037.1 GCA_913057955.1 uncultured Gammaproteobacteria bacterium
GATTTTATACTCATGATTCGGTATTTTACAGTGCGTAAACAATCAACATTATCGAATCTTTATACTGGCTAAACTAATTAGAACCAAAATCAAGGTAATTATCCAGAACCTCACAATAATTTTTGGCTCTTTAAGCCCCTTTTTTTCATAATGATGATGAATTGGCGCCATTAAAAAAAATCTTTTCTGAGTTCGTTTAAAGTAGCCTATTTGAATAATTACTGATAAGGTCTCGGCAACAAATATACCGCCCATTAGAATTAATAATATTTCCTGGTGAACAATAATTGCGATAACTCCTAAGATTGCGCCCAAAGATAGCGATCCAGTGTCACCCATAAATATTTCAGCTGGGTAAGTATTAAACCATAGAAAGCCAAAACCAGCCCCTACTAATGCTGCGCATATTACGAATATTTCACCTGTTCCTGGCATGAATGGCATATTGAGATAACCCGAGAAATTATAATTTCCCCCAATATAAGCAAAAACTGCGAGTGCGCCACTGATTAAGATAACGGGCATGATGGCTAAGCCATCTAGACCGTCTGTAAGATTGACAGAATTAGAGCTTCCAACAAGTGCAAACCAGCCAACAATTAAAAAGGCTAGCGCATTAAGCGGAATAATGAGGTCTTTAAAGAAAGGAATCAATAGTTCTGCGCCAATAGTTTTAGAATTTAAGCTGAGTAACCATACACAAATTAATATTGCACTAATAGACTGTGCTGCAATTTTTTGTCTTCGACTGAGGCCATCTGAGTTTTGCTTTTTAATTTTTAGATAGTCATCAATAAAGCCAATTGAGCTAAAAAGAAATGCTGTAGCAATTACTATCCAGAGGAAGGGATTATTCCAGTCTCCCCAGATAAGAATACTAATAAAAAAAGCAAAAAGTATAAGCACTCCTCCCATAGTTGGAGTTCCTTGCTTTTCTAGGTGAGTTTCTGGACCGTCCTCACGAATCACTTGACCAATTTGATAGTGCTGTAGTTTTGAAATAATCCATTTTCCAAGAACCAATGTAATGAGAAGGGCGGTCATCATTGCAAAGACAGCTCTTACAGTTAAATAACTTAGGACATTAAAGCCAGTATCTAGGGAGGAAAGGAAGCTTAATATTTCTAGAAACACTTTTATTTATCCTTTGCAGAAATTAGAATTAGCTCAAATATTATGAATGAATTTTGAGGTATATTGCCACTAGGAGCATCACCAAATACATATTCATATGTTGCAATAATAGTGCGCTCTTCTCCAATTGACATTGCTTGAGTATTTTCCTCAACAATCCTAATTATCTCGCCACTTCCAAGTGTGAAGTCAATTGGACTTCCTGGCGCGCGCATTATTTCACCGCTGTTAGCTTTGAGTGCTATATCTACTGAAACAAGCTGACCATTGGTTGCTAGATTGCCATCACCTTTTTTATTAATTCTTGTGAAGTATCCTAGATCATTTTGTGTGGCATCAGGGTAAGTAGAGGAAGCAAAGTCTTCAAAGTCAATTTGACGCAAGGCTTGCTGGGCAATGATTCCTTCATTTGCGCTTGCTAATAGGTCATTAAATGAGTCCTCATTAGCAATAAAATTATTTGCATCATCACCAACACGCTCAATTTTTACATTCTCCAAAGTATCATCTTTTTGAATAGAGTTTACAACATCCATGCCCTCAACGACATGACCAAAAACAGTGTGTTTTCCATCTAGCCATGGAGTTGGCACATGAGTAATAAAAAATTGTGATCCATTTGTTGCGGGTCCTGAGTTAGCCATTGATAGGACTCCAGGTTTGTCATGCATTAAGTCCGTAAATTCATCTGCAAACCTATAGCCAGGTCCACCAGTGCCGTCTCCTTTTGGATCTCCACCTTGAATCATGAAGTCGTCTATTACTCTATGAAAAGATATACCATCATAAAAGGTAACACCAAGATCCTTGTTACTTTTTTTAGTGCCTTCTGATAATGCAATAAAGTTGATTACAGTGAGCGGTGCTTTTTTATAAGCAAGCTCAACAACTATTTTTCCCTTGTTGGTTTGCAAATGGGCATAAATTCCATCATTAGTTGCAGCAAATGAGATAGAAGATAATAATAAGGAAAAAACAACTAAAAGTACTCTCATAATAACCCTAGAAATAAAATGATTAATGATACCCAAAATCATCTTTATTTTTGCTCTGATACGTTAAAATATGTGCGTATTTAAATAAAAATACAACTGTCTTAGTTGTATTAAATTAACGTCTAACTTGAGAGTTGCTTATGTCTTTGCTAATTACAGATGAATGTATTAATTGTGATGTCTGTGTCCCAGAATGCCCAAATGAGGCGATTTATATGGGTGAAGAAATCTACGAAATTGATGGCGACCTTTGTACAGAGTGCGTAGGACATTTTGATACCCCGCAGTGCGTTGAAGTTTGTCCAGTAGATTGCTGTCTTCCAGATCCTGATAGGGTTGAGACGGACGAAGTACTTTTAGCAAAAATTAAAGATCGAGAAAGCTAAAGTTTATATCGTCTTTTTTAGTGCGGACAAACAAAGTTCTATATTCTCTTTTCTTGAGGTGTAGCCCATGAGTCCAATTCGCCATATCTTTCCTGCCAAACTTCCAAGTCCAGCACCGATTTCCATATTGTAATCATTCAATAAAGTATTGCGAACTTCAGCATCATTTACTCCTTCAGGAATGAATACACTGTTAAGCTGAGGCAGTCGGCTAGACTCTTCAACCAAGTAATTAATTCCAAGCTCACTTAAGCCATCTCTAAGTAGCTGGTGATTTTGTTGGTGCCGTTTCCATGAATTTTCAAGTCCTTCTTCGCAAAGCATGACCAAAGATTCATGAAGGCCATATAGAGTATTCACTGGGGCCGTATGATGGTAAGCGCGCTTTGCTCCTTTACCCCAATAACCCATCACTAAGTTGAGGTCTAAAAACCAGCTTGTTACAGGTGTTTTTCGATTACTTATTTTATGTGTCGCTTTTTCACTAAAACTAACTGGTGACAAACCTGGCATTGCAGAAAGACATTTTTGAGATCCAGAGTAGATTGCATCAATTCCCCAGTCGTCAACTCTTAATTCTGAGCCAGCTAATGAGGTTACTGCATCAACAATAGTTAAGCAGTTGTGTTTATTAGCGATTTCACAAAGTAATTTTGCATCAGACAAGGCACCTGTTGAAGTTTCTGCATGAACAAATGAAACTATTTTAGTATCAGGATTTTCAATGAGAGCTTGCTCAAGCTTCTGTGGACTTACTGGTTTACCCCAATCATCTTCAACAATTATTGCTTGACCACCAATTCGAGTTACATTTTCTTTCATTCGAGACCCAAAGACCCCGTTGATACATACTATTACTTTGTCTCCAGGCTCTACAAGATTTACAAAGCAGGCTTCCATCCCTGCCGAACCTGGCGCTGATATAGGCATTGTTAGTGCATTTTCAGTCATAAAGGCATACTGCAGCATTTCTTTAATTTCATCCATCATGCCGATAAAAGAAGGATCTAGATGGCCAATGGTTGTTCTTGCCATTGCATTAAGGATTCTTGGATGAACATCTGAAGGACCAGGGCCCATAAGAGTTCTTGAAGGGGGGTTAAATGATTTCATAAGTTTTTTTTAAGGAAATATAATTAATAACTCTTTATAATGTTTTCAGTCACGATCATTATCCATAGATACTGTGTAAAGTTTTTTTAATAATATTCATAGCGACTTGAACTATATTAATTAAGCCAATAATTAATTAAGCTACTATAAGCTTAAGTTAATAGAGTCCGTCAATATTGTTAACAATAATTATTTAAATGTAAGTTATATGTCTATTATTTCTAAATTAACCAAGGCTTTGCCAAAAAATTCAGTCATATCTGGGGAAGAAAATACCCGCCCTTACGAATGTGATGGACTTAGTGTTTATAAACAAAAGCCCTTAGCAGTTGCTTTGCCAAGTACCGTTGACCAAATTAAAAAGGTTTTGGAGATTTGTAAGAAAAACAACACTCCTGTCGTTACAAGAGGTGCTGGAACTGGATTGTCTGGAGGCGCTTTACCTCTTAAGGACAGCGTCGTTCTTGGGCTTTCAAGGTTAACACGCATTCTTTCTATTGACCCTGAAGCTCAAACAGCAATTGTTGAACCTGGAGTGCGTAATATTGCTATTAGTGAGGCAGTTGAAGAGTACGGTTTGTATTATGCTCCCGATCCATCTTCTCAAATAGCGTGCACTATTGGAGGCAATGTTGCAGAGAATTCAGGCGGCGTTCATTGTCTTAAGTATGGACTGACAGTTCAAAACTTAGAGGCAGTAAAAATATTAACAATAGACGGTGAAGAGCTACTTCTTTCGAGGCAAGATGAAGGCATGGGGTTATTGGCATTAATGACGGGATCAGAAGGTCTGTTGGGGGTTATATCTGAAATTACCGTTAAGCTGACTAGAAAGCCACAACAAGCAAAACTTATAATGGCTGGTTTTGATAGCGTTAGAGATTGTGCGAATACAGTTGCAGCAATTATTAAGATTGGCGTCATACCTGCTGGCTTGGAGATGATGGATCAATTTGCTATAGAGGCATCTGAGGCATTTGCTCAAGCAGGATACCCACTTGATGCTAAGGCACTTTTACTGTGTGAGTTAGATGGCTCTGAAGAGTTGGTAGAAGACGACTTAAATAAAGTGATGGGTATACTTTCTAAAGCGACTTCTGTAAGAGTTTCAGAAAACGAGGAGGAACGATTACTTTTCTGGAAGGGAAGGAAGTCAGCATTTCCTGCAGTCGGCAGACTGTCTCCAGATTATTATTGTATGGACGGAACTATTCCAAAAAGACATCTTGGTGATGTTCTTGAAAAAATTAATGACCTCTCAAAGCATTACTGCCTAAGAGTTGCCAATGTTTTCCATGCCGGTGATGGTAATTTACATCCCCTCATATTATATGATGCGGGGAAGCCAGGGGAGCTAGAGAAAACAGAGGCATTTGGGATGGACATATTGAAGCTTTGCGTTGAAGTCGGCGGCTCAATAACTGGAGAGCATGGAGTTGGGGTTGAAAAGCTAGATGCAATGTGCCATCAATATAGTGCTGCTGAATTGGATGTTTTTCATCAAATTAAGGCTGCCTTTGACCCTCGTGAACTTCTGAACCCAGGTAAGGCTGTGCCAACTCTTCATCGATGCGCTGAGTTAGGTAATATGCATGTCCACCATGGCAAGCTACCTCATCCAGAATTGGAGCGATTCTGATTATGAGTTCAATTGCAGAGTTTCAGAAAAAAGTAAAGCATTCCCATCAGCTTAGGATTACTAATTATGGTGATAGTTCTGATGAAGGGCTAGTGAATATGTCTTCTTATTCTGGCGTGGTTGAGTATTATCCTGAAGAGCTAGTAATAACGCTTAAAGCAGGCACAGTAATTAAAGAGATCAACAAAGAGCTTGCTAAAAATAATCAAGCATTTCCTTTTTTTATTGGAAATCCAGAGCAAACTATCGGCTCTTTGTACGCAACCTCTGGGGCTGAATTATCTGATAGTGTTCTGGGGGTTCAAATAGTTAATGGAAAAGGCGAGCTTCTAAATTTTGGGGGACAGGTAATGAAGAATGTTGCTGGATATGACGTCTCTCGCCTTTTGGTTGGCTCTATGGGCAAGCTCGCAATTATAACTCAGATTAGTTTTAAAATTCTTCCAGAGAAAGCTGCTCAAAACTTTCAGCAAGAGGCGCCAATAAAAAATAAAGAAAACTCACTAAGACTTATTTATGAGGCAAAGCTAAAAAAAGTTTTTGATCCTTATGGGGTTTTTATCTAATGCACGCTGAATTAAAAAATCTCTCAATATCAGAGCTGAATAACAAAAAAGCCAGCCAGATTATTGAGTCCTGCGTTCATTGTGGTTTTTGTTTGGCAACTTGCCCAACTTACCAGCTATTAGGTGACGAGCTTGACTCCCCTAGAGGCCGAATTTACCTAATTAAGTCAGCACTTGAGCAAAATCAGTTCAGCAGAAAATCACTCAGTCATATGGATCGCTGCCTTACATGTCGCTCCTGTGAAACAACCTGTCCATCAGGCGTTGAGTATGGCCAGTTGCTTGAGATTGGCCGTGAAATTATGGAGTCAAAGAGGTCAAAACTTCAGACCCTTTATCGTTATTCGGTTCGCAAGACACTAACAACGCCATTTTTATTTAAACCTGTTGGATATTTTTTCCGTCACTCAAAGGTTGTCTCAAAGCCAATTAAGCCTAAAAGTATTAAATCAACTGTACTTCTTATGGGTGGGTGCGTTCAGCCTACCTTAGCGCCAAATATTAATCACAGCATAAAAAATATTTTAGCTAAATTAGACATTGAGGTTTTAGAGGCGCCACAAAGTGAATGTTGTGGAGCGCTTGATCAGCATATGGCTGCATCAGGTGATGCAATGAAAAAAGTTAAGCGAAATATTGATAAGTGGACGTCAAAGCTTAATGCTGGCGCTGAAGTTATATTATCAAGTGCAAGTGGCTGCGGCGTAATGATAAAAGACTACCCAAAATTGTTTGAAGAGTCAGACCCATATTTTGAAAAGGCTAGAGCTATCTCTACAAAAACTCAAGATATCGCTGAGTTTCTTGCTAGTAAGGACTTGAGTAAGCTGCAATTATCAGAATCGAATGTTTCCTATCATGAGCCATGTACTTTGCAGCATGGACAAAAGTTAAGTGGGCTTGTTGAGTCAATTCTTACACAGTTTGGATACGTTAAAAATTCAATCAAAGATTCCCATATTTGTTGCGGTTCTGCAGGAGCATATTCAATCTTTGAATCTAAAATATCAAACCAATTAATGGTAAACAAGCTTGAAAATTTGAACGCTTCAAACCCAAAAATGATTGTTACTTCCAATATTGGTTGTTTATTACATCTTCAAAAGGGAAGTTCAATCCCTGTGAAGCATTGGGTGGAGTTGTTAGATGTCTAGAAGTAGAAAGCTAAAGAGTAAAATTTATGAAATAGAAATTGAGTCGTTATCACATGAAGGGAGAGGTATTTCTCATAGTGACAACAAAGTTATATTTACTAGAGGTGCGCTTCCTGGAGAAAAAGTTATTGCATCTCGCACTCTCTCTAGAGCAAAGTATGAAGAGGCCGATGTTGTCGAAATAATTAAATCATCTCCAGATAGAATTGAGGCAAAGTGTGCAGTGTACGGAATATGTGGTGGCTGCTCATTTCAACACCTTTCATCTGAAAATCAAATTATTGCAAAACAGAGTTGGCTTCAAAGTGCATTTATTGGTCAAGCTAAGACTGAACCTAAAAACTGGCTAGAACCTATGCAAGTTCAAAGCTGGGGATATCGCCGTAAAGCTCGATTGGGCGTTCGCTATGTTGCCAAAAAAGAAAAAGTTCTTGTTGGGTTTAGAGAAAGAAAGTCTTCATTTATAACTGTAATGAGTCGCTGTGAGGTATTACATCCGTCGCTTGGAGACAATCTAGAAATAATTGCAGAATGTATTGGTAAGCTGAGTATTAGAGAGCACGTTCCTCAGATTGAGGCTGCAATTTCTGAGTTGGATACAGTATTGATTTTAAGGCACCTCCAACCTTTAACTCAAGGTGATGAGGCTATACTTAAAGAGTGCGGTGAAAAATTATCAATAACTTGGTATACGCAGAGTGGAGGTATAGACACCATTAAGCCTTTGATTGAGGCTGTAACATTAACTTATTCTATTCCCGATCATAAGATTGAAATGGCATTTTTACCAAATGACTTTACTCAAGTTAACTTTGCACTTAATCAAAAAATGATTAACCTTGCGATTGAATTGCTTGAATTGAATGATAAAGATAGTGTTCTTGATCTTTTCTGCGGGCTTGGTAACTTTACGCTTCCTATTTCAAAATATGTGGAAAAAATTGTTGGAATAGAGGGCGATAAAGGCTTGGTAGAAAGAGCTAAAGCAAATGCTGATGCTAATGGAATTACTAATGCCTCATTTTATAAGGCAGACCTGTCTGAAGATGTATCAGGCTCTGAATGGTTTAGAGGTCAAAAATATAATAAAGCTTTAATTGACCCAGCTAGAACTGGGGCAATTGAGATTGTTGAGCTTCTTCCAAAATTAAACATTGAGCGATTAGTTTATGTTTCTTGCAATCCTGCTACTCTTGCTAGAGATACTGCTCGTTTGATTGAATTAGGCTTTACTTTAATGAGTGCCGGGGTGATGGATATGTTTCCGCAAACTGCACACGTAGAGTCAATTGCACTTTTTACTCGCAAAAAATGAGTATTAACGTATGATAATATTAGATAAGATTTTAATTTTAATAGGAAAGATAAATGAGCTATAAGCGTAACTTATTGCCAAAAATGGCTTTAGAAAGACTTAAGGAAAATCCAGATGCTCTATTTGTCGATGTTAGGTGTAAAGCTGAACATAAATATGTAGGCTATCCTAAAAACTCGGTTCTCATTCCATGGACAGATGAGCCTACTTGGGAGCCTGATCACGATGCTTTTGCTCAATCCGTTCTTAAGGAGCTTGGTGGGCGTCAAAACATCTTAGATACAGAAGTAATTTTGATTTGTAGAAGTGGCTTTAGGTCTAATGAGGCGCTTAAGTGCCTTGAAAGTAAGGGATTTAATACAGTTTCACACGTAGCCAGTGGTTTTGAAGGAGACCTTGATGAAAATGATCATAGAGGAAACCTTAACGGCTGGAGGCTAGATGGAATGCCGTGGTCTCAAAGCTAAACAATCTCCAGGTTAGCGTAAGAGCTAATTAACCATTTTGTTCCAGCTTTTTGAAAATTAATCTGAAGTCGCATTGAGTCGCCACTACCCTCATAATTTAAAATAGTGCCCAGTCCAAACTTAGCATGCTTAACGACTTGACCTATTGAGTAGATTGAATTATTAGTTGCAACTAACTTTGTTTTCTCATTTGGATTGTTTTTATATCCTTGATAAGTTACTTCACTATTTGGATTTTTAATATATGTTAAAAAACTTTTTGGAATCTCATCCAGGAATCTTGATTGCATTGAATAAAAAGATTGTCCATTAATAAAACGTCTACTTGCATAGGTGAGGGTAAGAGACTTCATTGCTCTAGTCATACCAACATAACATAGTCGCCTTTCTTCGTCAGTATTAGGAGCTTCTCCCTCTCGCTGTCTGGAGGGAAATAAATCCTCTTCGAGGCCCACTAAAAAAACTACAGGAAACTCTAATCCCTTGGCAGAATGAACAGTCATAAGTTGAACAGATCCTTGATTACTTTGATTAGACTCACCACTGGAGTCAAGAGTTGCAAGAGCAATAAAGCCCTGAGTTTCATTTAGTTCATTGTCTTCTTCATGGATATATTTAGTCGCTGCTGTAACTAGTTCACCTAGGTTTGCTTTTTTAGTGCCAGCTTTATCAGTCTTATCATTAGCATAGTGAGCCATTAATCCTGATTGAAGTAGAATAGAGTCTACTTTTTCACTAAGAATTAGATTTTTAGTGCTAACACTAATTTCTTCAATTAAGTGGGTAAATGATTGCAAAGCATTTGCTGCTCTTGCTGGAAGGCTATTAATAATAGCAATAGATGACTGAAAGAGGTCAGTATGGTTTTCAATAGCGTAAGATCTAATTTTTTCGATTGTTGATAGTCCAATCCCACGAGTTGGAAAGTTCACAATTCTCTCAAAAGCAATATTATCAGAAGTGTTTTCAATGAGTCGAACATAGCCCATTGCATCTTTTACTTCTGCACGTACAAAAAATGGTAAACCTCCATAGATTTTATAGTTAAGCTTTTGCCCTCTAAGTGCTTGTTCAAATTCTCTAGATTGGGCGTTTGATCGATAAAGTATGGCGCATTCATCTAGGTTCCTACCTTGATTAAATTGGGTTTGGATTTCACTAATCACATATTGAGCTTCCTCTGTTTCGTTCCTTGCATTGAATACATTGACAAGGTCCCCATCTCCTGACTCCGTCCAGAGTGATTTTTCAAGCCTATTTTGGTTGTTTGCAATTAGGGCATTTGAAGCACTAAGAATATTTCCTGTTGAGCGATAATTTTGTTCAAGCTTGATAACCTGAATTGGCTTAAAGTCACTCTCTATTTTTTGAATATTTTCAATTCTTGCGCCTCTCCAGCCATAAATTGATTGGTCATCATCCCCAACACAGAAAACATGGTTGTCTTGATTGTGAAGTATTTTTATAAACTGATATTGGACTCGGTTAGTATCTTGAAATTCATCAACCAAGATATGACGAAATTTGGTTTGATAATGTTCTAAAAGGGATTGATTATTCTTTAAAAGCTCATAACTTTTAACTAGTAAGCCTGCAAAATCAACCAAGTCATTAGCCTGACAATGCTTTTCATAAAGATCAAAAACCTTAGTACTTTGCTTTACAAAAAAGTTATAACCCGCATCAATTTGATGGGGCAATATGCCTTCATCTTTCTGTTGATTAATAAACCACTGTACCTTCTTTATAGGGAACTTTGTTTCATCAATGCCGTTCTCTTTCATCAAACGTTTAACGATTCGAAACTGATCTTGTGCATCTAGAATTTGAAATGTGGGCGAAAGATTTGCTTCTATAGGATGAGTCCTAAGGAGTCTATGAGCAAGCGAGTGGAAAGTGCCAACCCACATTCTGCCAATTGGCTGCCTCAGTAAATCACTCAATCGCTCTTTCATTTCATTTGCAGCTTTGTTTGTAAAAGTCACAGCAAGTATGTCATTAACACCATGATTCTTTGTTGTCACTAAATAATGAATTCTTTGAGTTAATACGCGCGTCTTGCCGCTTCCAGCACCTGCAAGAATTAGGGCATTTACGTCTTCACTTAGGGTGACAGATTGCTGCTGTTTTTCATTTAGTCCATCAACTATTGGCGCTGAATTCATATTGGGTAGTAAGTTAAATTTGGAGGTTTTTTTGTTCTGATTATTTGAAAAAAGTTATTACTGTGTGAGAGTATAGATAAATTGTAATCAGATTGTGAGCCATTATAATGATGACTGATTCCTTTGTCACAGTTAAGCTATCTTACTACTAAATTAATATGAATAAATCTTGGAATGAGAGTGTGCGCTCATCATTGAAAAGCGCAAGCGAGTGTAACAAATATTTTGGTGGAAATACTTTCAAAGATTCCCACTTCCCTGTCAAGATACCCCTTGAATTTGCAGAAAGAATTGATAAGTCTGATGTTTTAGATCCACTCATGCTTCAAATTCTACCAAGAGAAGTCAAGAGTACTGAGGGTTTTTTTGATTCACCAGTTTCAGATGAAAAGCACTCTCCTGTTAAGGGTTTAATCCATAAGTATCCTTCGCGAGTTCTTTTAATCGCATCAAGTGTTTGCGCAATTCATTGCCAGTACTGTTTTAGACAGAATTTTGATTATGCCTCGCATGATATTTTAAAAAACTGGCCAGCTATTGAAAAATATTTATTGAATAAAAAAGGGGTGAGTGAGGTTGTTTTGAGCGGGGGCGACCCTTTGACATTAAGTGATAAAAAAATTAGCAAAATAATAAACAAGATTGAGGGTGTCGGTCATATTAAGACAGTTAGATTCCATACTAGAACGGCTGTGGTAATTCCATCAAGAATTACTCAGGAGCTGATTGATATGCTTAACAAAACTAGGTTAAAAGTTGTTTTCGTTTTTCATGTAAACCATGCTAGGGAAATATCTGGTGAGTTTATGAATAATGTTGAGCGCTTAAAGGCACACACTTTATTAAATCAGTCCGTATTATTGAGAGACGTTAATGATAGTGCTCAGATTTTATCTGAGCTATCTAACAAGCTATTTGAGTCTAGTATATTGCCGTATTATATTCACCTTCTTGATAAGGTGTCCGGGGCTGAGCATTTTTTAGTTTCAGATGATAGGGCCAAAGAGATTTATAAGACGCTCCAAACTTTACTGCCAGGTTATTTGGTGCCAAGAATGGTGCGAGATGAGGGGGGTGACTCTAAGAGGTTGGTACTATAAATTCGTTCAAATCGTCTATTGTAATCTCACCCATAAAAGTGTGAAGTAGCTTACCCTCTGGGCTATAAATTTGAGTTGTTGGCATGCCGACAATCTCTCCAAAATTTGAATATTCAGAGTCATTATTTTCGTCATAAAGTACGATAGGGTAGTTAATAGAGAAGCGCTCCACATAATCATTAATTATTACCAGGTCTACAGGCTCAAAATCCAGTCCAAGGATTTCAACACGATCAGAATTTTCATCATAAAATTTTACAAATGCAGGAATCTCCTTTAAGCAAGGTGTGCACCAAGTCGCCCAAAAATTAACAACTAGATATTTTCCGCGAGTATTTTTCTCTGTAAAGATTACGCCTTTTGTGTCTGTTAGGCTGAATGAAAGTTCTGGAATAGATTCATGCCATGGCATTAATGGCTTTGCCCAGTCTACTATATCGTTAAAACTTAATGCTTGGCTTGCATGAAATGGAGTTATTAGCCAGAGTATAATTAGAATTTTTTTCATCAGTTTTTATTATGAATGCCAAGATTTATCACAACTCGCGCTGCTCTAAATCAAGAGCAGCTGTTGCTATTTTAGAACAAAATGATGTTGACTTTGATGTTGTTAATTACTTGATTGAGCCTCCTAGTGAATTAGAGCTCAGGGCAATTTTGAATGATTTGGGTATGAGCGCTAGAGAACTTCTTCGGAAGGGTGAGTCTAAGTACAAGGAATTGGAGCTATCTAATAAAACTTTAAGCGAAGACGAGTTAATCAAAGCAATGCTTGAGTTTCCAATTTTAATAGAGAGGCCAATCGTTAGAACAGAGAAGGGCGTTGCTATTGGGAGGCCTCCTGAGAATATTCAATCAATTCTTTGATGTATATTTTATTCTCTGTGGTATGGGTGGTTATTAAGTAAGCTATATCCACGATAGATTTGCTCTACCACTATCAATCTTGCCATTGAATGCGTCATGGTTAGATTGGAAAGACTCCAAAGCTGATGACATTTTTGTTTTATTTCTGAGGAAAGTCCATCTGCACCTCCAATTATCAGTGCAACACTCTCACCTTCAAGCTGCCAGCTTTCAATTGATTTAGAGATTTGTTTACTGGTTTGTTGTTTTCCAAGTTCATCAAAGGCTATTAAGAGGGTTGACTCGCTGGCAGCTTCTAGAAGTAATTTTGATTCAAGGTTTTTTGAATTTTCAGCGCTACTTGATTTACGGCTTTGAGAGTCTAAGCTTGTAATTTTGAAATTGTAGTAACTAGGGAGTTGTTTTTGATAATGTTCAATGCCAAGGTTAATCCAATTAGGCATTTTTTTGCCGATCGTGATTAGGTTAATCCTCATCTTCCTCGGTAGACCATAATTTTTCTAATTTATAGAAGTCCCTGGTTTTTTCAGTCATTAAGTGAACAACAACCTCACCCAGGTCAACTAAGGCCCATTCACTTTGTTGTTTCCCTTCGATTCCTAGGACAACCATATCAACTCTTTTGGCCTCAGTACTGACGTTATTAGCCATACTTTTGACATGTTGAACCGATCTGCCGGTAGCTATGATAATCGCCTCTATATCATCACACTGCTTCATGACGTTAAGAGTTACAACGTTCTCACCTTTTAAATCGTCAATTACGTTTTCAACAATTTTTATTTGTTTATCAAGAGTCATATTTTTTTATAAAGCTAATTATGGAAGTAGGTAATAAATTATCAAGATTTTGATTGGCGGCAATTTTACCTCTAATATCACTCGATGAAATATCTATCATTTGAGAATTGGAAAAATATAAGCATCCATTTGGCTTTGCTTTAAGTTGATCTATGTCCTTTGCTGTTTCAAAAGTTTCTAGAGTTTTACTAGTTGGCTGATCGCCATGTCGTGGAAGCACAGCTAAATGAATCAACTGTGAGAATTCATCCCAGTTTTTCCAAGTTTTAAAGTTGATAAAGCTATCCATTCCAATAATTAAGCAAATTGACTCATTTTTAAATGACTCTTTTAAGTCGAGTAGGGTGTCAATCATGAATGAGCTTCCGCCGCGAAGAATTTCTCTGGTATCAATTTCAAGACTAGTGAACTCTGTAATAGCCAGATTAAGCATTTGAAGTCTCTGATTAGAGGTGTAATTAAGAGAGCTTTTATGGACAGGCTCGAAGCACGGCAGCAACAATAGTCGATCAATATCGAGCTCGTTTTTTATTGATGTTGCTGTTTGAAGGTGTCCAAGATGAACGGGATCAAAGGAGCCACCATAAATACCTATCATAGCAAGGCATTTACTTCTTCTAGTGTCATTGGAGACATAGGGTAGGTTCTAGTTGAGTCATGAACGTGCATTCTGTATCGAACAAACGTATCCTCATCTTTGATAAGTAAAAAAGGGTTTGCCTTTTTTTGCTCTGCAATTGTTGTTGTTATTTCTGACCCATAGTTATGCCCACACAATAAGTGAATATCATCTCCCACTTCAGCCAATAATTTTTTAAGTGAATGAAATAAAGTCACTGGATTAGAGCCTGCAAGGCTACAAATACCAACGCCATAAACAAATAATGTGTCACCCGCAATGAGGTGCTCATTTAAAAGATAGCAAATACCGCCAGCAGTATGTCCAGGCGTTTCAATAATTTTTATTTCAGTTTCGCCTAGCTTAATGACTTCCCCGTCTTTAACTGTATGAACTTTATTTTCAATATTTAAGTAAGGCACTTCGTTAATGCCAGCAGTAATTTTTGCGCCTGTTTTGTTAGCTAAGTCATCGACCGCATTCGTATGGTCACCATGCCAGTGCGTAATCCAAATATCAGTAAGGGTGTAGCCTTTGTCATTAATTTTCTTTAAAAATAAGTCTGGCTCCCACGCTGGGTCAACGATTGCACATGTCTTAGTTGCCTCATCAAAAATAAAATGAATTGAATTTTCATAGGCGCCAATATGATAAAGCACGTCGATTGAGTATTGATTACTGATATATGTTTTTTCCATAATGCATTATTTTACCAATTTTGACTTGACTGAAATGAGATACAGATTATAATTTACGCTTTTGCTAAACATCCTAGTTTCTTGGGGCTATAGCTCAGCTGGGAGAGCGCTTCGCTGGCAGTGAAGAGGTCGGCGGTTCGATCCCGCCTAGCTCCACCAAGCAAAATAGTTTTAATGTCGCGTTCGTCTATCGGTTAGGACTCCAGGTTTTCATCCTGGCAAGAGGGGTTCGATTCCCCTACGCGATGCCATACTCAAGGCAAGCCTTATACAACTGGGCTAGAGAGATAAAAGCACTCTTAAATTCTATATTGGTACAGAACATTGGTACAGAATATGAGAATAGCTACGCCTTACAAACACCCAAACTCTGGAATATATTACTTTAGACGTGCCGTTCCTAATGCGTGCCGTCATTTATTAAACAGAGCGATAATTAAAGAATCTCTTCATACAAGAGAGCCTCATACGGCGAGACGATTGTTCGCTATTAAGCAGCAGGAATGCGAGAAACTATTTGAGTTAGCTCGAAGTGGTTGCATCAATGTTAACAGTAACCAACTTAACGTGAATGCTACCAAGTTAGTTGTTGGAGCTACATTACAAGAACTGTTTGACAAATTTAATACAGAAAACAAGCCATCATTAAAGAGCCTCGATGAATCGCAGAAGGTAGTGAATCGTTTTATTGGAGTTTATGGCAACATAGCTGCAGAAACGATAAGCGGGGTATTGATAAGAGAGTTCAAAGAGTTGCTAATAAAGACACCTTCTATACTGCCTGAGCG
>CAJXOB010000038.1 GCA_913057955.1 uncultured Gammaproteobacteria bacterium
TTATACATCTCTAAGTGTTGTATCAAATATGAGTATGTGATCGGAACTTGCTTGCTCCTTTTATGTTGCGAATTTTATCTTAAATTTTAGTGATAGACTTTCGTCTATTATGATTATTATTGCCTTACGGCAGTAATCGCAACAAAGCAAAGAGCTTGCTTAGTGAAAGTATAGTGATTAAATTAAAGTCTTGATTCATAAGTGTAGATTATAAAGCAACTTAAGTTGCCTTACTCTTTTTTTTCTCGATGCGTCTTTTATTAAGACCAACTATAGTAATAAATGGCCCAGAAAGCATATATAGAAAAAATCCAGTAAACAAAACAATGTTAGGCTTATAAAGCAACACAATTAGACTAAGCACAATACCCAAAAGAAATCTAAATGAAGCCTTTTTTGAATCCAATTCTTTAAAGCTGTAATAACGAACATTGCTGACCATAAGAAGACCACATACAATTGTTATTCCAGCGCCAAGATAATAGCCTATTGAAATTACGTCGGAATCAAAAAAAGCATATGTCCAAATTTTAAGCCATATCATAGTCGCTATTACGCCCGCAGCTGCAGGCGAAGGAAAGCCTTGAAAGTATCGCTTGTCAGCAGAGCCAACTTGTGTATTAAACCTCGCAAGACGTAAGGCGGCACAAGCAAGGTAAATAAATGCAGCAAGCCAGCCAAACCTTCCTAAATCAGACAAAGTCCACTCATATACAAGAAGAGCTGGAGCTAAACCAAATGAAACTAAATCAGCCAGTGAGTCATACTCAGCACCAAACTCACTCTGGGTGTTTGTTAGCCGAGCAACTCGCCCATCCAAAGTATCCCACAGCATAGCAATCATTATTGAAATAGCTGCTGTCGTAAATTCTCCATTAATGGAGGCAATAATAGAATAAAACCCTGCAAACATGCCAAACGTAGTTAACACGCTCGGCAATAAGTAAATTCCTCTATTTCTTGGTTTTTTTTCAGTCATGACTGCTTAAAATAAAGCTGGCGTTATCAAATTTAATTAATTTTTCGTTTGATCCACTAATTTATTTTTTGCAATCCATGGCATCATTGAGCGCAAGCTCTCACCAACTGTTTCAATTTGGTGTTTGCGTTGAACATCACGCCGAGCAGGTAAGTCACCAACATTATTAATAAACTCTTTTGCGAAAGCACCACTTTGAATTTCACCGAGAATCTTCTTCATTTCAGCTTTTGTTTCATCCGTTACAATTCTTGGCCCTCTAGTTACATCACCATATTCAGCAGTATTTGAAATTGAGTAGCGCATATTCGCAATCCCGCCCTCATATAGCAAGTCAACAATAAGCTTTAATTCATGAAGGCACTCAAAATATGCCATCTCTGGCTCATATCCAGCATCTACAAGCGTTTCAAATGCAGCCTGAACAAGTGAAGTGGTCCCTCCACAAAGCACAACTTGCTCACCAAATAAATCTGTCTCTGTTTCTTCTCTAAAACTTGTTTCCAGTATTCCAGTTCTGCCACCACCAATTGCCGAAGCATACGAAAGAGCAATTTCTTTAGCACTTCCAGTTGCATCCTGCTTAATAGCTATTAAATCAGGTATACCACCACCTTTAACAAATTCTGAACGAACAGTATGTCCTGGAGCTTTTGGAGCAATCATAATTACATCAAGATCTTTTCTTGGGACAATCATATCAAAATGAATGTTTAGTCCATGCGAAAAGGCTAAAGCAACACCTTGTTTCAAATTTGGCTCAATATTCTCAGAGTAGATACTGGCTTGAAATTCATCTGGGGCCAACAGCATAACAACATCTGCCCAAGCGCTTGCCTCTTCTACAGACATAACGCCAAGACCCGCTTCTTTTGCTTTGGTGGCTGAAGATGAGCCCTCTCTTAGACCCACAACTACTTCTACCCCTGAATCCTTTAAGTTGTTTGCTTGAGCATGGCCTTGAGAACCATATCCAATAACTGCAACTTTTTTTCCTTGAATAATTGAAAGGTCCGCGTCTTTGTCGTAATATCTATTCATTTTTTATCCTTAAATTAAATTAATTTTTTCCTCTGGAAATCCCAGTAACTCCAGTCC
Source organism: uncultured Gammaproteobacteria bacterium (assembly GCA_913057955.1). GTDB lineage: Bacteria > Pseudomonadota > Gammaproteobacteria > PS1 > Pseudothioglobaceae > Pseudothioglobus. The sequence goes on from CAJXOB010000038.1 coordinate 2,078, forward strand.
TTGAAATTTCAATAATACTTGAATGATCGAAAGCATCCAAAAATGCATTAATTTTCTTTGTTTTTCCTGAAACTTCGATGGTGTAAATTTTATCCGTAACGTCAACTACTTTACAGCCAAAGATTTCTACCAATTCTTTTAAATCAACACCATCTTTTGAGTTTGAAGATATCTTAGCCAACATTAACTCTCGTTCAACATGGTCTTGACTTGTTAAGTCAGTTACCTTAACAACCTCAATTAACTTGTTAAGTTGCTTGACAATTTGCTCTAATACTCTGTCACTACCGGATGATACAATTGTCATTCGTGACAAACTTGGATCATTCGTAATTGCTACCGTAAGTGACTCAATATTAAAGCCTCGCTGAGTAAAAAGCCCTGCAACCCTTGAAAGTGCTCCCGCCTCGTTTTCTAGTATCACTGAAATAATATGTCTCATAAGCTATACCGCGTTAAAGTCAGTTTCATCTTTTGAAACCATTTCATCTCTTCCTGCAAGCAACATCTCACTATGCCCTCCACCAGCAGGAATCATTGGAAATACATTCTCAGATGGATCTGTCACAATATCAAGAAAAACAGTTCGATCTTTTTGATTAAATGCTTCAATAAGAGCAGGCTTTAAGTCTTCTTCTTTCTCAACTCTTATTCCCAAGTGACCATAACTTTCTGAAAGTTTTACAAAATCAGGCAGAGCATCCATGTATGACATTGCATAACGCTTTTCATAAAAAAACTCTTGCCACTGCCTCACCATTCCGAGATATCCATTATTAAGATTAATTATTTTTACTGGTGTTGAGTATTGAAGCATTGTTGAAAGCTCTTGAAGCATCATTTGAATACTACCATCACCCGTAACACATGCCACATCTCTATCAGGCATTGCAAGTTTAGCTCCCATTGCAGCAGGAAGTCCAAAACCCATTGTTCCTAAGCCGCCAGAGTTAATCCACTGCCTAGGCTCATCGAATAAATAATATTGAGCAGCCCACATCTGATGTTGTCCAACATCTGAGGTAACAATTGCCTTGCCTTTAGTAACTTCATAGAGCATCTCAATTACTGTCTGCGGCTTAATGACTCCTGGAGATTTTTTATAAGCCAAAGAATCTACTTTTCGCCACTCTTCAATTTGAGACCACCAACTAGAAATATCCTCAAGTTTTTTATCTTTCATCTGATCTATTAATGCTTGAAGTACTTGCTTTGTCTGCCCAACGATTGGTATGTCAGCCACTACATTTTTTGAAATCTGAGATGGATCAATATCGATATGAATAAATTTTGCAGTAGGGCAAAATTTTTCTATATTACCTGTAATTCTATCATCAAATCGAGACCCGATAGCGACCACGCAGTCAGAACCATGCATCGCCATATTAGCTTCATACGTTCCATGCATTCCAAGCATTCCTAGGGACTGCTTATCAGTCATTGGATATGCCCCCAAGCCCATTAGGGTTTGAGTAATTGGAAATCCAAGCATACGCGTAAATTCACGAAGCTCTTTAGAGGCGTTACCAATAATGCAGCCTCCGCCAGCATAAAGAATAGGTTTTTTTGAGCTTGCTAGCATTTCAGCAGCTTTTTTAATTTGACGATTGCTTGCCTTAATAGTAGGCTTATACGAGCGCATCTCAATGGTCTCAGGATATTCTTCCACCTCCATCTGTGCAATTGTTATATCTTTAGGAATGTCAATTACAACTGGGCCAGGTCTTCCTGTAGTAGCAATATGAAAAGCCTTTTTAACGGTAATAGCAATTTCACTAATATCTCTAATAAGAAAGTTATGCTTAACACAAGATCGAGTAATACCAGTCGCATCGACCTCTTGGAAAGCGTCCATCCCAATTAATGGTGAAGGCACTTGTCCTGAAATGATAACCATGGGTATCGAGTCCATGTGAGCGGTTGCAATACCTGTCACAGCATTAGTAATTCCGGGGCCTGAAGTTACCAGAACAACTCCAGGCTTTCCGTTAGTTCTTGCGTAGCCATCTGCACCATGGGCCGCACCTTGCTCATGTCTCACCAATATATGGGTAATTTTATCTTGAGCCTCTAGGGCGTCATATATATGAAGCACAGCACCGCCAGGGTAACCAAAAACATGCTCTACTTCTTCCTTCTGCAAACAATCTATAAGTATTTGAGCGCCATTCAATTTCATTGCAAATAACTGTAATTTAAAAGTTTTTGATTATACCCAAAGAATTAAACGCAGAAAGACTTCGTTACTAGCTGTTTTTGCTTTTAAAGCGCTGAAAAATGGGAATAATTATTAACAATAGTTATTGCTATCTATAGATCGTTTTGCCAATCTTCTGAGTAAAAATGTACTGGTGAGTTACTGTCTTCAAAAGTTTGAATTTTAAATGCATTAGGCTGAGATAGAATTGCAGAAAGTAATTGATCATTGAGCATATGTCCAGTTCTGTAGCCTTCATAACTACCAATGATATTTCCACCTAATAGAAAAAGATCTCCAACAATATCCAAAATTTTGTGTTTAACAAACTCATTATGATAGCGCATACCATCTTCATTTAGAATATCATTATCTGAGAGCGCTATTGCATTATCAATACTTGCTCCAAGGGCAAGGTTTTTCTTTTGAAGCATTTCCACATCGCTCTCATAACCAAATGTTCTTGCGCGCGATATCTCCTTAAGGTAAGACTGCTCAGCAAAATCTATGCTTAACTTTTGACCACTTTCTTTAATTTTTTTATGTTCGAAATCGATTTCTAGAGTCACTTTAAAGCCGCTATATGGCGAAACCTGAGCCCAGGACTGGCCATTCTCCACTCTAACAGTATCTTTAATAACGATAAATCTTTTATGTGCATTCTGCTCTTCAATCCCAGCTGACTGAACTAAGAAGATAAATGGCGCAGATGAGCCATCCATAATTGGAACCTCAAATGAATCTAACTCAACTAATAAATTATCTATTCCGAGTGCTGAAAGTGCCGACAATAAATGTTCGATAGTTGAAACTTTAACGCCTTGACTCTCAAGCCCTGTTGACAAAACAACCTCATTAACAAAAGCGCTGTGGGCGTGAACCATTCTGCCCCCTGCATCCAACCTTTTAAAGACTACTCCATGATCTGGCTCTGCAGGAATTAAAGTTAGATTAACGAGCTTCCCGCTATGAATACCTACACCACGAGCTTTCACTGTTTTTTTAATTGTTCTTTGCTTAACCATAAATTAAAAATTAATACCTACAATATTACTTATTTTATCAATAACACCCTTGCCTCTTTTGTGCTCACTAACCTCAGTACTACTTAAATCATCCTTATACAATAAGAGACCTATTGCACTTGCAAACTTATAGTCAGTTAGAATTGTTTCTAAGCCAGAAATTCTTGAGCGCTGAACTTGACCTATTTTAACTCTTCTGGAAAAGAAATCACGAACAAGTTCTTCAATAGATTGAACTTCAGAGCCTCCTCCACAAAGAACAAAACCAGACTTAATAATTCCATCTAAATTATGGTGTTTTAACTCATTTTTTAATAGCGTAAAAATTTCACGGTATGACCTTTCTATAACTTCTGATAGCTCTAAGCTAGATAATTGGTGCTCATCATTATTAGCTGGTTGAACAAAATTAATAAAACTATCTTCATTAAGTGAAGATGATTTGGCAACCCCATAACTTTCTTTAAGTCTTTTTGCCTCTTCAAGTGACGCATCAAAGGCATCCGCAATATCCTGAGTCACCTCATCACCGCCCATTGGAATTATGCCGCTTCGCACTATCCCTTCCTCGTTAAAAACGGAGTAACTTGTTACACCAGCGCCAATATCCACTAGGCAAATCCCACTATCTCTATCTTCTTGTGACAATAATGCCTGTGAGTTAGCAAGAGGGTTAAGAACAATTTTATCCAGTTGAAGATCGCATTGCTTGATACAGCTCTCAATATTTCTTACGCTCGAGCTAGAAACAGTCACAATGTGCACTTTAGACTCAAGCACTTCTGCTTCCATCCCCATGGGGTTATCGACTATAACAGTTTCATTGATTGTGAATTTCTTTTTTATTCTATGCAATTTTTGCTTATTTGTCGGAGTAGACATAGCCATGGCAGACTCAAGAACAGAATTCAAATCTTGCAATGTAACGGCCTCATCTACTGAAACCTTCCCCTTTCCATCGGTACATGTCAGATGAGTGTCAGAAATATTTACCCTTACAAGATCAAACGTCAAATTAAAGCTTTCAACAGTTTGGTCAATTAATTTATTTATCACTCTAGAAAGAGAGTCAATGGAGCGCAAGGAGCCTTTTGTAACACCCTCAGATGAGCATACATTGTGTGCAATAATTCTGAAGTTATCTTCAGCTTCAGGTTCAGCAACCAACAAAGCGATCTTTTCTGTTCCTATATCGATACTTGCTTCGTAGTGATTGCTTGCCATATTAAATTATATGAAGAGTTTTAGTTTAAAAAATTTTACCAAACTATTAATCAATTTTAATCTCAGTTGTGCTATTTTTTTTAAATTTTAACCAATCATTTAAATGCTCAAATTCCACTGTTTTTCCACTCAACATTCTTCGAAATAATTTTGCATTACTTTCGCCATGATATAGACCCAATATATGTCGAGTCATTGACCGTATTGGAACTCCAACTTTAACCTGTTGTTTTATGTACGTCATGTATTTTATTAAGGCCTGTTCACGATCCAAAAGATTTTTATTGTTACCAAAAATTGACGTCTCAATTTCTCTTAGCATAAATGGATTATTGTAAATCGACCTTCCAAGCATTACTCCATCAACATGATCCAGGTGACTTTTAACTTCATTACAGCTTTCAATGCCGCCATTTATAGTTATTTTTAATTGTGGAAAATCTCTCTTCAACTGATATACCCAAGGATAGTTTAAAGGCGGTATAGTTCGGTTCTCTTTAGGACTTAAGCCTTTAAGCCAGGCCTTTCGAGCATGAATTATAAAGTGCTGACAACCTTTGTTATGAATGCGTGCTATAAAGTCTGTAAGCTGATCATAGCTTTCCATGTCATCAATTCCAATTCGGCTTTTAACTGTAACAGGAATACCGCATTTATCAATCATACTTTCAACGCACGAGGCAACCAAATCTGGTTCTTTCATTAAACAAGCGCCAAAACTACCTAAAAGAACTCTATCTGATGGACATCCAACATTGATATTAACCTCATCATATCCCCAGTCCTGTGCAATGAGAGCGCATTTAGCCATCTCTTTTGGGTCACTCCCTCCAAGCTGAAGAGTTAATGGGTTTTCGCCTGTATTAAAGTCAAGCAAACGGTTTTTGTCTCCATTCAAGATCGCTTTTGCAGTTATCATTTCTGTATAAAGCTGAATGTTTTTACTGAACAGTCGATAAAAATATCTACAATGCCTATCTGTCCAGTCCATCATTGGGGCAACTGAAACCGCTAAAGAATTCATGAGAGTTGTGAAGAAAGCTCAACCAAAGCATAAGCATTGCTTTGTGAAACAATGTCTGACCTGGAACCTGAAAAAAATTGAGTAGTTGTTGTTACTTCGCCATCAAAGAAAAAGCCAATACAAACCATGCCGACTGGTTTTGCTGCAGACCCTCCAGAAGGCCCAGCAATTCCAGTTATTGAAACAGCAAGATTGCTATGAGATTTTTGACCCGCTCCCACCACCATTTCATGAGCAACTTTTTCACTTACAGCGCCAAACATTTCAATTGATTCAGGTTTAACTCCAAGCATATCAATTTTAGATTGATTGCTATAAGTAATAAAGCCGCAATTAAAATAAGAAGATGCCCCAGAAATTGAAGTCAAAGAGCTAGATAGTGAGCCTCCAGTGCATGACTCAGCAACAGAAATTGTCAGTCCTTTCGAAACAAGAAGTTCAGATAAGTGTTTTGCCTTTAAATAGGACATTACCCTTTTCCCTTTAATGCAGAATGAACAATTTCATAAACATCATCTGACAAATCTTTTCTATTGATAATTGAGTTAAGCTCATTTTTTTGAAGTGTAGAGTATTTGTCCGTAAAGCGCCTCCAGTGATTAAAAATCCCTACAAATCTAGCTGCAATTTGGGGGTTCAAACTATCCAGCTCAATAATTACTTCAGTTAAAAGTTGATATCCCTGTTTGCAATGAAACTGGAGACTATTTCTACTAAAAGATCCAATTACCGATCGAATTCTGTTTGGATTGGTCATTGAAAATAAATCATGTTTCATGAGCTTTCTAACATCTGCAACAGAAGTGTTAGGCGAGATACTTTGAGCGCTAAACCACCTGTCCATTACCTGGACATCCGAATTATGCTGTTCATAAAATCTAGAAATAACCTCATCACGGTATGGACTTGAAGAGTCTATTAAGCACTGAAAAGCGCTGAATTGGTCCGTCATGCAGTCTGCATTATTGTACTGCTTATATGCCATATCATGCTCACCTAGCTTTGACAAATAACTTAAACATTTGTTTTTTAAAGCCCTTTCACCTACAGATTGAGAAGACAAATCAAAAGCTTTTTCGTAATTTAATTTTTGATACGTTTCTAGAAAAAGTGCTTTCAAATTATTGCCAACGGAGAGACTGGATTTTTTACGCTTATGGTTTACTTCCTCAACGTCAATTTGACCAACATTTTGATGAATAATTTGCTCTGAAGGGAGGCTTATCATTTCAGATAGTAGCGCAAAATCGAGATCTTTATTGAAAAGATTTTTAATCATGCTAAACAATTCTTTTTCTTCAACCTTTTGCGGGTTGAGGATAAAGTCCAGCCACAAGCTTTGAACACTATCCCATCGATTAAATGGATCACTATCATTCGATGAAAGAAAAATCTTCTCACTGACTGAAAGGTTAGAATGAAACTTAATTGGCGCTGAAAAACCTCTAAACCATGAAGGCGTTGGTCTACTCTGTATATTTTCAAATGTAAATGTTTTTACAAGCTCATCAATCAGAATCATTCCCGATTCAATTTCATTGCCGTCATCTGTCAATAATCCAAACTTATTTGGAATAAGAAAAGGTGTTGTTTGATTTTTTTGAGTAAAAGTAGCGCGATAAATGTTTAATTCAGAATCATACTCATCATCAACATTGACTTCAGGGGTTCCTGATTTACTGTACCAAGGCATAAAACTATCAAAATTAAAATGGTTTGCATCAGCCATGCTCGCCACAAAATCATCTATCGTAACAGCAGCTCCGTCATGACGTTCAAAATATAGAGCCATTCCTTTTTGAAAGCCCTCTTCACCCAAAATTGTATGAATCATTCGAATAACTTCTGCTCCCTTTTCATATACAGTTGCAGTATAAAAATTATCCATTGCAATATAGGATTCTGGCCTTACAGGGTGAGCCATTGGGCCAGAGTCCTCGGCAAATTGCCTCGTCTTAAGCTCATTAACGTCAGTAATTCTTTGAATTGCTCTGGATCGAAGGTCAGAAGAAAATTCTTGATCCCTAAAAACGGTTAACCCTTCTTTTAGGCTTAATTGAAACCAATCCCTACAAGTTACTCTATTTCCAGTCCAATTATGAAAATACTCATGACCAATAATAGATTCAATTCTGATAAAACTTGAGTCTGATGAAGTTTCTTGATTGGCAAGAACACAGTCGGAATTAAAAATATTAAGGCCCTTGTTCTCCATTGCGCCCATATTAAAATCATCAACCGCAACAATCATGTAGATATCCAGATCATAGCTTAGATTAAACCTCCCCTCTTCCCATTTAAATGCTTTTTTAAGAGACTCCATTGCAAAGGCCGTTTTGTGCATATTGTGTGACTCAACATATAGCCTTAAATCAACCTTTCTTCCCGTTAAAGTTTCATAACTATCTTGAAGAAAGTCTAATTTACCAGCCACTAAAGCAAACAAATAACAAGGCTTGGGAGCAGGATCATGCCAAATAACTTGAGTGCTTGTCTCATTGATCAAATTTCCATTACTAAGCAGTACTGGGTAATTACTTCTATTGGCAGTTATTTTAGTTGTAAATACACTCAATACATCTGGCCTATCGAGATAGTATGTTATTTGCCTAAAACCCATAGCCTCACACTGAGTGCAAAAATTTCCACTTGACTGATACAAGCCATTCAGATCAGTTTTACTTTCAGGATGGATTCGAACTTGTACGTCTAAATTAAAATTATCAGGTGGACTCAAAAGAAACAAACCATCGTCTTTTAATTCGTAACTAGCAGTTAAGCCATCGATTTTTATTGATATCAACTCTAGGGACTCTCCATTTAAAAAAAGCTTATTTACTTTTTTATTAACATCAGGATTTTTGTAAAACGAAATGCGAGATGAAACAATTGTTTCAGAATCACCGAGATCAAAATCAAGCTCTGTTGTTCTTATCAGATGAGAGCTAGGCGCATAATCTTTGCGATAAATAGGCTGTGGCGTTAAAGTAGAAATAATAATGCTCCTAAAAGAATTCTATAAATAACAAACGGTAAAAAACCAATTCTTTCAACCAATCGAATAAAGAAGACGATTGTGAAATACGAAGTAATCAAAGCGATTACAAACCCAATGAAAAGAAGGGGCCAATCAATTTGAGTTGTGTCTTTAGCTAAATCAAAAGCTTGTAATATAGTTGCAAGAGTTATCACTGGAATAGATAAAAGAAATGCATACTTAATAGAAAGCGCTCTTGACAGGCCAATTAGTAAAGCCGCTGTAATAGTTATACCCGAGCGAGAAGTGCCAGGAATTAAAGCTAAAGCTTGAAAGCATCCCACAATTAAAATATCAGAGCCACGAATATACTCTCTGCTTCGACCCAGAAATCGATGAAGCCAGTCTGAGAAGCCCAGTAAAAGACCAAAAAAGATAGTGGCAAATGCTACTATTTGATAGCTTCTTAAATTTAATTCAATCGACTCTCTAAATAATAATCCAACAATTCCAACCGGTATAGTTCCTAAAACAATCCCCCAAGCGAGCATAGATTCACCCTGAGTTTTTCTGGTTGCAATTGAGCCATAAAAATCTTTTGTTAGCATTACCAAAGAAGAGCGATAGTAAAAAATAATTGAACATAAAGTCGCAAAATGAAGAATGACGTCAAATGCTAATCCCTGATCTGGCCAGTCTAAAAATTTAGGAAGTATGACTAGGTGCGCCGATGAAGATACAGGTAAAAACTCAGTAAGCCCCTGAAGTATTGCCAAAGTAATTGTTTGAGTAATATCCATCTATTAATTTTAAAGCTTATTAGTAAGATCTTGCTCTTTAAAGCCATCTAATTTTACTGTTTGTTTTTTGGATAAAGCTAGCACTTTAAAAACCTCACCCATTGCACCCGGCAAAACGAGTTGCTTAACCTCTTGAGCAAGCTTAATTCTAGCCTCATTATTCTCTTCAGCCAACAGATAATTTTCAATACCCAATGAAATTAAAAACATTGCTTGAGTGCAATATCCAGATATTTTAAAACCGGCATCCATTGCACTTTCAGCAATATCTGAAAAATTAACAGAGGTTGTTATATCTTGGCTTCCAATATTACAAAAAGGATCATCACTTGATTTGTGGTTAAAAAAACACTTTAAAGTTCCATCATTTCGTTGAGGGTGAAAATATTCAGACCTATCCATGCCGTAATCAATCAACAGAACAGTTCCCTCTAAAATTAAATCATAAAGCGATTTAACCCAGGCAATAGATTGAACGTTAATTTCAGTAGTATATCCCTCATCTATTTCATCAGGAAGAGAGGCAACGTGATTCAAATAGGGCTCATTAAACTTTTTCCAATGAAAGCTTCCATCTTGAAAGTCAACTCCTAATTCTACAAAACGGCCCTTTGAAAACGTTACTCTTTTTGCAGGAATAGCATCAAGAACTTCATTAGCAATAACAACACCTTTAAAATTTTTTGGCAGCTCAGTTAGCCATTCAACTCGATTGAAGATTTCAGGTAAAACTTTTTTAATAGTTCTGATCTGTCTATCTTTAAGCTGCGCGCTTAATTCGATAATATAATATTTACCAGGAAGTGAATCCAACCTACCTAATTCGAAAAGAATTTGAGCGGCTAACACACCACTCCCAGCCCCAAATTCTAGAATATCGCCATTATTAAGAACTTGTTTGCATTGCTTAGCAAGTGTATATCCAAATAAATCAGAAGTCTCAGGGGCTGTTATAAAATCACCATGACGACCAAATATTGTTTTAATAGAGCGATAATAACCAAATACAGCATGGTACAAGGCAAGATTCATAAACACATCAAAACCAATGGGCTTGTCATTATCCTTAATGGTTTTAGATATAATATCTTGAAGGCTCATATTAAAAATTATTTTATACTGTGAATCAACCTTATTCACTCAAAAACAATTTTTACTTAAACAATTTAATTAACTAATAAAACATATGAAAACAGCTTTAATAACTGGAGGAGCAGCTCGAATTGGAGCTCAAATAGCAAAAACACTGCACAAAAATAATTTTAAAATAATTATTCATTGCAATCAATCAAAAGACAAGGCACAACTACTTTGTGATGAGCTTAACCTTTCAAAAGCAGACTCAGCAAAAGTAGTAGTTGGTGATCTTAACAATATTGACTCTATAAACTCAATTATTGATTCCGTTTCATTGATAGACTTATTAGTAAATAACGCATCTGTTTTCTATCCATTATCGGTAGACGAAAGTAACTCTGAAAATTGGAATAATATATTAAATATTAACCTTAAAGCTCCTTTTTTTCTAGCCAAAGGACTAAGTCATAAACTCACATCAAATAAGGGGTCAATAATTAACATTATTGATATTCATGCAGACCGTCCACTTAAAAATCATTCCATCTATAATATTTCAAAAGCAGGCCTTAAAATGCTAACTCTAACTCTTGCTAAAGAGCTTGCGCCGAGCATTAGGGTCAATGGAGTTTCTCCTGGCTCGATCCTTTGGCCACAAGAAGGTGCAGAAATTTCCGAGGATCAAAAAATCCTTATGCTAGAAAGAATTGCCCTTAAAAGACAAGGCTCTCCTCAGGACATTGCAGACACAGTTCTCTTTTTAGCAAACTCTAATTACCTTACGGGACAAATAATTAACGTCGACGGCGGTCGCACTCTCAATCAGTAAACAATCCCCCTCAATCTTAATGTGGTATAATGTTTCTGTCGATCATTTTTTTTCGACTAACAAGAATTTTTTTACAATTATTTCAAACTAAAAAATAGAAATTTTGTAACGAACTAATTTTTTTATGGGCTAATTGAAGCCGCATACAAAACCTTATTTAGCAATTGATGAATTTTATTAATCAAACCTTTATTCCAAATCAATACGTAGGTATTGATGCTTTGTACGTGCTCAATAGTCCAGATATTATAGGACTTAATAATGAATCATATTTTAATCAACGCAACACACAAAGAAGAAATTCGAGTTGCAATTGTCAAGGACCAAAAACTTACTGGCCTTGATATAGAGACAAGCCTCAATAGAAAGACTAAGGGCAACATATATAAAGCAAGAATTTCTCGAGTAGAGCAATCCCTAGAGGCTGCTTTCGTCAATTATGGTAAAGATAAGCATGGTTTTTTACCATTTAAGGAGATCTCTCCTTTCTTTTCTGATGGCATTAAACCCAAAGGTGACAAGTTAACTATTAGTGACGTCCTTAAAGAAGGGCAAGACATTATCATACAAGTTGAAAAAGAGGAGCGTGGCAATAAAGGCGCCGCTCTAAGCACCTATATTAATTTAGCTGGTGCCTACATGATACTCACCCCAAATAATCCAAAAAGTTCTGGCATTTCAAGGCAAATCAGTGCTACAGATCGTCAAGATTTAAAAAACTTATTGCCAAGCCTTAATGTACCTAAGCACTCTGGCCTTATAATCCGAACTGAGGGGGCTGGTAGAGGTGTTAGCGAGCTTCAATGGGAAGTAGACCACTTAACTCAGCTCTGGAAATCTATTAAAACTGCCACTAAAAAGCAAGATGATCCTTTCTTAATCTATCAAGAAAGCGACATAACTGTTAGAGCTCTACGAGACTTTTTAAGAGAAGATACCGATAGCGTCATTATTGATGACTTAGAAACCTATCAAAAAGCAAGAGACTTTATTAGTTTTGTAATGCCACATTATCTAGATAAAATCAAATTCTTTGATGTGACAGAACATTCTCTTTTTGCTCATATGAGTATAGAGTCTCAAGTCAAGAATGTCTTTAATAGAGAAGTGGCTTTGAGATCTGGAGCAACCATTGTATTTGACCCAACAGAAGCATTAACAGCAATTGACATCAACTCAGCTAGGGCAACAAAAGGAACAAGTATTGAAGATACTGCTTATAAGGCGAACCTAGATGCGGCATCAGAAATTGCATTACAACTTCAATTGAGAGATATTGGGGGCCTTGTAGTAATAGACTTTATTGATATGGCCTCAGAATCGAATAGAACAGCTATTGAAAAGTTAATGGAAAAAGCAACTGCAAACGATAGAGCTCGCGTTCAGATAGGATCAATATCAAGATTTGGCCTGCTAGAACTATCTCGCCAAAGACTAATGAATTCTGTTGCTGAGTCGACAGGAAAAACTTGTTCAATTTGCAATGGAAGTGGAACAAATCCAACTATTCCATCACTGTCATTAAGAATTATTCGTCAACTAGAAGACAACCTAAACTCAAATAAAAACGGTGACGATATAACAATTCAATCAAGTGTTGAAGTAATAACCTACTTGCTTAATGAGAAGAGACAAAACATAATTGAAATGGAAGATAAACATAATATTAAAATTACTCTTCTACCTAATCAATATATGCACTTTCCTCATTTCACAATGAATAAGCAAAAAGGAGATAAAAACTCTCATCATAAGAGCTTTCAAGGTGTTTCTAAACCGCAGGAGAATCCGAATGTAATTAATTACATAGATAAGCCAGATATTCCTGCAATATCTTCCAATCACCCGTCAACAAAGATGCCTGAAAAGAAGGTTTCATTTATGAGTAAATTATCTGAAATATTTTCTTCAGATAAAAAAACTTCTTCTGAGTCAAAAACTGCTAGACCTCAAAATAGAAATCAAAACAGAAATAGAAACCAAAATCGAAATAGGAATCAAAATCGAAATAGGAATCAAGGTACACAAGATAATCAAAAGATTGGCTCAGGAGAAGCTCAAAAAAATAGTTCTAATTTGACTAATAAAGATAGTCAAGATAATAAGGCTAATCAAAACAATCCAAACCAAAACAAGAATAGAAATCAAAACAGAAATAGAAATCAAAAAAATACAGCTAACTCTAGCCAAAAGCCAACTGAGAATGTTGTAGCGAAGCCAACTGAGAATGTTGTAGCGAAGCCAACTGAGAATGTTGTAGCGAAGCCAACTGAGAATGTTGTAGCGAAGCCAACTGAGAATGTTGTAGCGAAGCCAACTGAGAATGTTGTAGCGAAGCCAA